>LDXN01000008.1 GCA_001443445.1 Candidatus Dadabacteria bacterium CSP1-2
CTATGGGATACTAAGAACAGGTTCTGTTAACTCTGAAGGCGATATGGTAATGGGATCTGATGATGTGCGAAATATGCTTGGTTTTGACGGCACAGGGGTAATGGTAGGCGTAATTTCAGATGGAGTTGATAATATTGAGGCCTCACATGCAACAGGTAACCTCCCTGATCCTGATAGTATTACAATTGGTGATCCAGGAAGTGGAGATGAAGGAACCGCTCTACTTGAAATCATACATGATATAGCACCCGGTGCTAAGCTCGCATTTTCTGAAGGGTTTGGCACTAGTGCTACGTTTATAAACTCACTTAATTTTCTGGTTAACGATGCAGACGTAGATATTATTGTTGATGACATTGGTTTCCTAAATGAACCGTATTTCCAAGATGGTATGGTAGCCCAGGCAGTCGAGGATGCCATCGCAAAGGGAGTCGTTTATGTATCCGCTGCTGGAAACAATGCGGATGAACATTACCAAGCAGATTATGTTGATGAAACACCAGGAGATGACCCTGATGGTAATAACCCCCACGACTTTGGCGTCGCCGATGGAGGAAATAGTGATATTACCATGCCTATTTTGGTAGGCGGTACTTTAATTACTGTAAATAACTTCATTGTTGTTGTCCTACAGTGGAATGACCCATGGGGTGGTTCTTCAAATAACTATGATCTCCATCTATTTGATGATGAAGGAAACGAACTCCGTAAAAGTGACGACATTCAACCCGTTGAATCTCAAGATCCTATAGAGATTGTTTTCTTTGAAAATAATACCCCTGATTTTGTTACAGTAAATGTTGTAATAAACCGTGTAAGTGGCTCTCCTAGAACCCTCGAGATGAATTTCAATGGAGGAATAATCGTAGAAGAAGATTTCAACGTCCCCTCCGATGGGGTGTTTGGACATCCTGCGGTACAAAATGCTATTTCTGTAGGCGCTGTTCCTGCTACTGCTGATTTTAATTTGGCCTGCTCAAGTGCATCGGGTCCTAATGAGGTAGAGGACTTTAGTTCTCAGGGACCTAGTACAATATTCTTAACCCCATCTGGTACACCACTACCTGTACCTGAACAAAGACAAACACCAACCATCGTTGCACCCGACGGAATTCACATAACAGGTGTTGGAGATTTTGGAATACCGGATGGAATGGGAGGTTTCTTTTTCTGTGGAACATCAGCATCCGCTCCTCATGTAGCTGGTGTTGCCGCACTTATCCTGAGTAAAAATCCAAACCTGACACCAATTCAGGTGCGAAATGCTATTAAAGACAATGCTGATAGTCTTCCATTAAATCTAGTCGCAAGTTTAAGTGATAACCTAGTAGATACAAATGCGTTTAGTAATATATCTGGCTTTGGAAGGGTTGACGCATTTGAAGCCGTTGAATCTGTGCCAGGAGTACCAACACCAACACCATCGCCATCGCCTTCACCAACTCCAACCCCTACCCCCACCAATTCAGGTGGTGATGGTAACAGTGGTGGTGGATGTTCCATTGGGGAAAAAGCCAACGTAAGCCAGAGCTTAGCCAACCTTTTAGTTTTTCTTCTTCCGATAGTGTTACTAGGTCTTAAGAAGATTAAAGTAAAGGTTCAGTCAGAAGGGATCAATTGAAGAAAATTGGAGATATTCCTAACTGGAATGAGGGAGATAAAAGGGATATAACGGAGAAGGAGATTAAAACCCTTTATGAAAAAGGGCTATACGACTCATATGATAAAACATACGTAATTAACGGTTTTAAATGGAAGATCGTATCTAAACTCATTAACCCTGATTCGACTGTTGTATACACATTAGAATGCGTGGGTACTGAGGAAGAATTCTAGGGATAAGGAGGTTAGAACATATATTTACTCACTCTTTTATCTAACACCATTCCAATATAGAAATGTGGCATAAAATCTAGAACTACATTTGTAGGGGCGAACCCTGCCCGCGGTGAGCCCAATCGAACCGTGTTCGCCCAGAATGAATAATCTATAACGGCAATCACAAAAACTTCGTCGTGAGCAGTTTGACCATTCGACCAACTCATGACGGGCAGGCTCACTACAGGCTCAGTCAAACGATTGCCCTCTACAATAGGGCATATAATTTTATGAAATAATACAACTTATCACTTCTAGTCAAAAAACCTTCCAAGTGGCACTGCCGACCAAAGTGCATATGGCTCAGGTGGAAGAGCCGGCTTAGGAAAATTAGGAGAATCTAAATTGCTTACAGGATCAGGGATATTAGGAGGGATCATAGGGTCTGGAAGCCCTGGCATATCAGAGTCAGAAGCATCCCTTGTGAATGCCACTACCCAACCGTCGTTATCTCTTAAGAGACCGTTCTTAAACCAACCAACATGCCTTAGATCAGAGGTGTAAACCGCACCCTCAGATAGAGATACACATCCTACAAGATTATCCTCTATATCAAGTATTCGACCGTCATAAATAAGCCTCATTCTGGGAACGCCATGTTCGTCATATAGCCAAGTGGACATTGTGAAACTCCTCTATTCTAGTAGTTATACCATTTTCTGTTATTAACTGGTTAAACATATTCTTCTCAGGCGGGACATTCTTGTCCCGCTCTCCCTGACGGGGTTGGAAAACCCCGCCTATCGCAACTTTAACCATTTTTATATTGGAAATGGTATTATTAGCAACAAACATAAATAAAGTTTTTTTCTGTATTTAACTTTAATATATCTGTGTTATACAATAATATATAGTCCATACTTGCCTAAAGTTGTGGCTAGTTTGGGAAAGGAGGGTTACATCATGCCTTTATATCTTGTGCAGCACACACATACAGCGGAAAGTTGCCCAACCAAAAACCCTGAAATGGTGCGGCAACTGTCTAGCCATGTAACACAGTCTAATGCCAGCAAGTACGGAGTTAAGATCTTAGCCGATTGGGTATATGAGCCGGAGCACACTGTTATCCTTGTTCTAGAAGCGGATAGCCCGGAAAAGGCAACCAACTTCGTACTACCATTTCTTAACGTAGGATCAATTACAATAAGGGCTGGTGCTACATGCGAAGATGTTGCCAAAATGTGCCTCGGCAAGTAAAGCAAGCAATACAAGATTCCGGTAATCTAATAATGGCATCAGGCATCACTGTAATAACGGATTTTCATGTGTGTCAACTGAATGCCCACCCCAATATTTCGGCCACATGGATCCAAGCCGATTCAACTTTGATCTCCATTCATACCAAGTAAAAGCATTCAAAATTCCTTGCATATCAAATAAAACTTGAAAACAAAAGGTAGTGCGAGTAAGGTAATTCGGTTCTCATGAAGAACATTATGGATTTTATAAGAAAAAACAAGGTATTTGCTGTAATCCGAGCTGAGGATACTGAAAATGCTATTAGATTTGCAGACGCTTGTATTGAAGGCGGTCTTAAATTAATTGAGATTACATTTTCATTTCCCGGAGCAGATGGAGTGATAAAAGAGTTAAGCCAAATAGACGATGTTATTGTGGGAGCAGGAACGGTGCTCAATATAGATATGGCAAAAACTGCAGTCAGTTCAGGCGCAAGGTTTATAATCTCTCCTCACACCGATAAAGAAATCATCTCGTATGCTAAATCCCAGGAACTTCTAGTTGCAACTGGGGCGCTTACATCTTCAGAGATCCTAAAAGCATGGAATTTAGGAGTTGACTTGGTAAAAATATTTCCTGTTAAAGCCGTAGGAGGAGCATCGTATATACAAACAATAAAAGAAACACTTCCTTTTATTGAAATTATGACGACTGGCGGAGTAACAGTGGAGAATTTTAACGAGTTCCTACAAGCAGGAGCTACAGCCGTCGGTCTTTCAAGCAGTTTGATAGGAAGCAATAGATTTAATGATCCTAAGACCATCACTCAAAGAGCAAAGATGGTAATTCAAAAGTTAAGAGAATTGGAGGAATAACTAATGAAGGTGCTTTTTGTTTCACCTGAGATGGAGCCGCTTGCTAAAGTGGGAGGGCTTGCTGATGTTGTTGGTGCCCTTCCAAAGGAGCTTGAAAACCTTGGATGTGACGTGAGAGTAATTATCCCGCTTTATGACCAAGTAAAAGAAAACCTAAAAAACCTTAAACTAAAAGCAAAGAATCTGAGGAAAGAAATCACAGTTTGCCTAGATTGGCTTCCATTTAAAGGTAACGTGATGGAGGCTAATTTAAACGGACTTACCGTTTATTTACTCAGGAATGATAATTTTTTTAACCGTGAGTACATATACAGTACGCCTCAGGGTGATTATCAAGATAACGACATGAGGTTTGGATTTCTCTCTCTGGGCGCACTTGAGATAGCAAAAGCACTTGATTTTAAGCCAGATATTATCCACTGCCACGACTGGCAAACGGCGCTCGTCCCAATTTCCCTCAAATGGAGAAGGCATGTAAAAGAGGACCCATTTTTTTTAGACTCTAAAATCGTTTTTACGATTCATAATATCTCCTATCAGGGATTATTTCCAAGGGAGACATTAGAAAAGTTTGGACTTCCCTGGTACGTATTTACACCCCAGGGCATTGAGTTTTATGGAAAGATAAGCCTTCTAAAAGGCGGCGTAGTCTATGGAGACGCTGTTACCACCGTAAGTCCTAACTATGCCGAAGAGATAAAAACGCCTGAGTATGGAAATGGCTTGGACGGTATTCTCAGATGGATTTCACAGGAATCAAATAAGCTAGTAGGAATTTTAAATGGGATTGACTATGATGCATGGGATCCCAAGACAGATAAGGCTCTTTACGTAAACTACGGAATAGGTGACATTAATGGTAAATTAAAAAATAAATCCGAGTTACAAAATGAGCTAGGGCTTTACGCTGACGAAGGAAAACCGCTTCTAGGAATGGTATCGAGGCTTACAGAGCAAAAGGGCATTGACCTTGTCGTTGAAGCGCTTCCACAGATTTTTGACCTTGGATTTCAGGTGGTAATTCTCGGAACAGGCGAGGAGAAATATGTGCGTATGCTCGAGAATGCTAAGTCAAGATATAAAGGAAATCTATCAGTGGTTATTGGTTTTCATGACGAAATCGCAAGAAGAATCTACGCTGGGTGTGATATGTTTCTTATGCCTTCACGGTTTGAGCCATGCGGTCTCGGACAGATGATCGCGATGAGGTATGGAAGCATTCCCGTTGTTAGAGGAACAGGCGGTCTATTGGATTCGGTTAGGGACTATTCGGTTGATAGAAAACATGGAAACGGATTTGTATTTCACCTCTTTTCGAAGGTGAGTTTCCTCGATGCTCTTACAAGAGCACTTTTGGTATACGAAAACCGTGAGGGGTGGATAGGGCTTATTATACGAGCGATGAAAGAGGATTTTTCCTGGAAAAGGTCAAGTGAAAAATATCTAGAGCTATACAAAAAGCTCGTGAATCGTGAATCGTGAATCGTGGTTCGTGTATCGTGTATCGCGGTCGGCTGCTCTTTTTGATAACTTAGTACTGTCAGTTAAATACCACAGGAAGGCATGGGCGTCAGCAACGAAATACATAAGGAGAAGTTAGATTTTTACTCCTTTAAACAAGGATTTCTTCGCTTGTTCAATGTCTTTTTCCGTAATCGTAATTCCCTTTAAAATCCCCTTTAAGGAAATAGTGCGTTTAGGCAGACCGAAACTCCCTCCGTCTTTAACTTGAGAAGGTCTTTTTCGATTTTATCTAATTTCTTTGTATATTCTTTCATGAAAGAAACGGTCTTGGGGTTCATATACATTACCTAATCACTGCCCTTTAGATTTTTCACAAAAGCCGCAAGATCCGTAGTATGATTTCTTAATTCATCCTCATACCTTTTCATGTCTATATCCCGAATTTTTATAAGCTCTCTTACCGCTTTCATTTCCTTTCCTTTTGGTTTTATTAGGAATACTCCTACAACCCTCCCATCCCTAATGGCAAAGGAACCAAGCGAAGGTTCTCCTCCTTTACCTCTTATCCAATGTTCCTTTCCAAATTCTAGAGCGCCGATGAAAATAAGCGGCATGTCAAAAATCCCTGAGTCGTAACCGGTCACCTCAGCATAAGAAACCTTTGCACCAGCCATATTCCTTCCCGCTGTTTTTCCCTGAAGCTGGGCGTTTTCTATGTGTCCCACAACATGCTTCATTCCAAGAATCAAATCATCAAACTCAGCAACGTCTCCAGCAGCATGGATTCCTTTATCACTTGTCTCAAGAAACTCATTGACCTGAATCCCGCGTCCTATCTTAACTTCCGTACCATTCAGCAATTCAACGTTCAAAGTTAATCCAACTCCAACCCCAACAAGGTCCGCTTCAAAAGTTTTTCCACTTTCCGCTTTGACCGCTTTTACCCATCCATTACTTCCCTCAAATTCAACTACCTTTTCTTCGGGATAAATCTCAACTCCACCCGCTATAAGTTTATCCATAAGATAATTCCCTATGCCTTCAGGAAGCAGAGCCTGCCAGACGTATTTCTCAAGCATAATGAGCTTAACAGGAAGCCCTATTTGACGAAGTGCGACAGCAAGCTCAACTCCAATAAAGCTTCCTCCAATTACAAGAGCCTGCTTTGCTTTTTCTGCGGCTTTTTTGATTTCGTTTGAGTCACCAAGGGTTCTAAGATAATAAATACCACTTAAACCTCCACCAGAAACCTTAAGCCTACTCGGTCTTCCACCCGTTGAGATAAGAAGTTTTTCATAAGTAATCTCTGTCTCATCATCTAATACAACCTTTCCCTCTTTAGGTAAAGCAACTATTCCACGTTTGCCTTTAAGGAACATCGTCCCGTTTATTTCGAAGAAATTTTCATTTACAAGATAAAGGTCTTCTTCTTTGAACTGGTCCTGAATGTATCCCTTTGTAAGAAGGGGGAGTGAATATGCTCGATAAGGTTGATCTCCTACGATTATGATTCCCCCATGCTGATCCTCTTGCCTTATTCCCTTTATCGCCCATGCTCCTGTAGGCCCAGCACCCAAAATTAAGTACTTGGTTTTCATAATTTGATTATAAACTCTATCTTGAGCTAAACGAAAAAGATAGTTATAATTTCTCCTAAATGTATCCAAAAAAGGGTGGAGATTTAATAAAGGTTATTCATCGTGTAAACCAGAAGATAGTGGTTACAGAATGTGAATCGGTTAGGGGAAGCAACGTTGCTGGATATATTGATCTTCTTCGTGTAAAAAAAAGTGGCATCGAGGGCCTGTTCAAAAAAGACGAAAACTCAAGAAAGATAGAATCCCTGTGCCTCCCGACATTGAGTGTGATCGCTATCTGTTATCTTGAGAAGAAGGATAGAAAGAACGTTGTTACACTTAGAGGTGCTGAGGTTGAATAAAAACATACTTACTATCCTTACGTGCATTGGTTCGACTATATAAAAATCGAGAACTAGTTTTTAACCCGTAATAAGAAAGGTGAAAGAAACCTTATTACATAACATGCTGTTTCATTTAACAACAACGGAGATATAAATATAGAGAAAATATACGGAAGAATTTCTGGCCTTAAGCCAAGCGAGCTTCATAACCTCTCAAGACTGTATAAAAGAAGAGTTCCAAGCAGAGAAATAATAACCCTAGAGCTTGGAAGAACGCTATCTCAAATATCCTACGATATTAAAAAAGAAATAACCCTTATAATCAATAGAAAAGGAAGAACAGAAATAGTATTCGTAGGGGACTCTTATGAATTACCCTTTAATGATCTTCTTGAGCGATCGAGAGAATCAAAATACAGGCTCAGGGGTTATAGACTTATTCATACCCACATCAAAAATCCCGATCTTTCTCACCCTGACCTCGTAACACTTCTAAATGAGAGGCTTGATTTAATAGGCGTGCTTGAGCTAAAAGACGGCGGTATACCAGGCAGGTTTCAAATAGCCCATATCCTTCCATCAAATCCTCAGGGTGAGATGTGGAGAATAATTAACTACAATGATTTAGGTAGAGTAGATATAAATTTTGAAGAATTTATAAGAGACATAGAACACGAATTTGAAAGGTCTTACTTTGATTCTGGAGGTAGAGAGGAAAAAGAGGGTGTTTTTCTGGTTGGATTTTCAACAAAATCTAGGATCGAAGCTGAAGAATCGGTAGAGGAATTAAAAGAACTCGCACGTTCAGCAGGGAAAGTCGTTCTCGATAAAACCATTCAGATTAGAAAGCAGATTGATCCTAAATATCTCATAGGAAAAGGAAAGCTAGAGGAGATAATTCTTAAGGCCAAGCAAGTTGGAGCCGATACACTTATCTTTGATGTAGAACTCACACCAACTCAGGTTAGAGCAATTTCTGAGGAAACCAACCTTTCTGTAATGGATAGGACTCAATTAATACTCGATATATTTGCAGAGCGTGCTAAAACAAGTGAGGGAAAGATTCAGGTTCAACTTGCACAGCTCCGCTATATGCTTCCAAGACTTACAGGACGAGGTGTTGAACTATCTAAGCTAGGGGGTGGCATTGGAACAAGGGGCCCCGGAGAGCAAAAGCTTGAAGAGCAAAGAAGAAGATTAAGGGAAAGAATAGGACATCTTGAAAAGCAAATCGAAGAGCTTAGTAGAAGGCGCGAGCACACAAGAAAACAGAGGAGAGAAACAGGAATTCCAACAGTCACACTTATTGGTTACACCAACGTCGGAAAGTCAACCCTCTTTAATGCTTTAACAAGAAGCGGTGTAACCGTTGAGAATAAACTCTTTTCCACACTAAATCCAACTACTAGAAAGCTTATGCTTCCAAGTGGAAGAGAGATACTACTAACGGACACTGTAGGATTTATAAGAAACTTGCCAAAAGAGCTTGTAAAGGCCTTCCGTGCAACACTTGAAGAATTAGGTGGATCATCTCTACTTATTCATGTTGCAGATGCATCCGACCCACTTGTGGAAGAAAAGATCTATTCAGTAGAGAAAATACTTGATGAATCAGGTTATAGTTCTATACCTAGGTTTATAGTTTTTAATAAGATGGATTCCAGCTCTAAAGAAGTTATTGATATGTTTCTGAAAGTATTTAACGCCCCTCTTATTTCCGCACTTAATAAAGATAACTTAACCGTTTTCTTACAAAGACTCGATGTTGAAATAGAAAAGCTTACTTTTTATAAACAAAAAGAAGAAAGCTCTTCCAATTACCTGAGAGAAATCAAGGTGTGAGTATGGATTTTTTGATATTACTTAGGATTTTTGTTTAAGCAATTGAAAATTGTTAAGATAAAGTTAAATATCAACTTCTGCTACCCCACTTCTTAGGACCTTAACATCATCGTCACGCCGTGTAACCTCAAAGCCTAGTACTGTTTTCTCATCCTGTTTTCCCATTTCCCATCCATCAACAACAAGTATGTCTCCAGGGTAGACGGGGCTTGCGAACCTGCTGCCAAGTCTTCTTAACTTCGAAGGATCACCGTCGAGATAACACTCTATAATTGCCCTCATTGTTAAGGACAACATGCAAAGACCATGCACAATTATTCCCTTAAGTCCTGAAGCCTTTGCAACATTTTCATTTGTATGGATAGGATTTCTATCCCCTGAAGCCTGTGCATATTTATATGTTATATCCCTAGGAACCCTGATAATCTTTCTAAATAATAGCGAGCTTGAATTATCTACCTGAATCTGCTCCTTTTTACCTACAACATTTTGTTTCTGTCCACTTCCAATTCCTCGTATAAAAATCCCCCATTCTGATTCAACCACCCTCTCACCTTTCTGGTTGTTAGAAACAACATTTATAATAAGGAGCTCACCGCTTCCCTTATCCTCTATGTTTTTAACCTTAGCCCGACACGTAATTGTGTCTCCAGGTCTAATAGGTTTATAGAAGTGCATATCTTGTTCCCCATGAACAAGCATGAGGAGATTCCTGCCTAACTGCTCCGGACCACCATGTAGAGCTACCTCCGTCCATAGTTTCTCTGCCAAGAATAATTCATGAACTACCGCAAAACTTGGAGGAGCCATACCAGAACCAGATATTCCGGACAAGGCACCGTTATAATTGTAGTAGGTCATATTACGTGAGCCTATTGCCAAGGCATATTTATAGATTGCTTCCGGTGTAACCTCATACACAACAGAAGGTGATTCGTAACCTATATAATCTCTATTAAGTCCCATAGCGTTTCTCCTCTCCTCCATTAAAAGATTTTTTAATAAACTTTCACCTAAATCTCCTGCACAACGATTTTATCAAAATTTAGATCGACTTGACTTCGCAATCGCTTACAAAGAGATGTGGATCGTGTTAGCAACCGCTTGATTAAAAAATTAAGAGAGTGGCAATGCCCTTCTGAATTCATCTTAAAAATCTCAAACTTCATAAGGAATCATCAATAATTGACTTGTTCATACTGGTTACGAATCTCATTTTTATCTTAATACAACTTTAACATAAATTTAATAATATCTTAATATAAATTGAAATGGTTGTCAAGGATTTTTTATTCGCATTTGCAAAATTTCATCATTCCTATAAGTCTCTTTGGAACACTCAATTAAGTTGTAAAAGCGAGCTCGTCAAAGCGATTTATAGTCACATTTGACGGCAGAAATGAAAAAAAGGATTCAAAAACCTCGAGCTATATTTACTAACCAAGATGATCAGGGGCTGCCTATACTCTATAAATTGGATTTTTAGCATGTTTTAAGTATGTCAAAACATACTTTTACCATTTACATAATACAACCAACATGATATATATTTATATTATGAATCCTGAAAAACTAGAGTTCTTTAAAGGGATTCTACTTGAAAAAATGAATCTTCTTATCGATACCGCAGGAAAAACGATGAGCGAGATGAGCCAGGAAGATGACTCCTTCCCTGACCCCCTAGATCGTGCAATGTCAGAGTCGAGTAGAACAATTGAGCTGAGGAAAAGAGACCGGGAAAGAAAGCTAATTCAAAAGATTCAAAAAGCAATTCAAAAAATGGAAGACGGCACCTATGGTATATGCGAAGAGTGTGGAGACGAGATCTCTGAAGAAAGGCTTAAAGTAAGACCAGAGGCGTCACTTTGTATTAAATGTAAAGAAGAGCAAGAAAAGATTGAGAAACAACTTGGGTTGTAGATTATTCAATAGTTAATTCATACCTCCAAACACAAAACCTCTAAGAAAATCAGCATCTGATTCTTTAACTATCTTCCATTCACCGTTTATCTTTTCAAACATTATGTTCTCGCTTAGCTGAAAACGGCTATTATCTTCTTCCAATCTTACATCAACCTTAGTTTTCTGACTCACATTAACCCTTTTATCGGTATTGTAGATATTTCTATCATAATGGGAGACCTTAATTTGGTCAAAAAGAGTAACGTTTGAAAGGAAATTCTTTTTTATTTCCTCAATACCTATAACTTTGCCATCCTTTTCTTGTCTATAGTTTGGCGATATACAAGACATATAAAGGTTGACGTTTTTTGTCTCAAAGGCCTTTTGTCTTTTTGAGAGTAAATCCTCAATTTTATTCCTATCTGAATCAACACAATGGTTGATGAGAAATGGAATAAAAACTAAAAGGAGAAGGATTAATCGTTTTTCTCTCATCCTTCTTTAGCTTTTTCCTTTTCCTTCTTCTCGATCTTTGCAAGGAGGCTAGCTGCCTTATCGTGGTATTTTGCTGTTGGGAATTCCTCTATTAGACGAGTAAGGACCTCTTTTGCAAATTGTCTCTCACCCATATCATAGTATGACTTTCCAAGTACATAAAGCGCTTCCTCATATTTGCTTGTATCCTGGTACCGTTCTACAACCAGCTTATACCGTTCGGCAGCAGCTTTATAGTTCTTTCTTTTTGCATAAAAGTTTCCTAAATATATCTCACGTTTAGCAAGACTATTACGGCATTCGATTACCATCTTTTTAGCGTCACCAACAAGGGGAGAATCTGGATACTTATCGACAAAGATATTAAACCACTTTAGAGCCTCTCTTGTGTCTGTAGGGTCTCTATCGTAGCTTTTCATCCGTTTAAAATGCGAAAGCGCTAAACGAAAGGTGGCATAAGGGGTTTCTTCATGGCCTGGATGACGCTTTATAAATTCCTCATATTCAACCGCTGCTTGTTCATACTCCCCTTTTTTGAAATAAGTATCGCCAGTTCGTAGCTCTGCAAGGGTAGCATAAGGACTATAAGTATATCTAATTTGGATTTCCTTAAATAGCTTAAGAACAAGGTCGTAATCCGTGCCTGTAAAGATCCACGGGAATCCTCGCTTTTGTTCAAGTTCATTCATAGCCCTATTATATAGAACTTCAGGCCCCGCGCTGCCATCGATCCGCTTGGAGCTACAAGCAAATAGTATAAAAATAGCAGGAATCAGTATTAAAGGGCTTATTTTCCTCATTAACTTTAACAAAATAGTATTCAGATAGGTGCGCCCTGTCAAGCATGAACTTTTATAGATCTATCCTCATGATAGTTTTAAGTTTTAATGTCTTTATAAGTAATTTTTCGCCTTACTAAATCGGATGATAAAGAACTAACTCTATGAATAAAGAGAACTCCATTTAGATGATCAACCTCGTGCTGAATAGCAATCGCTTCAAGACCCTGAGAGAGTACTTCGACTTCGTTACCTTCTGGGTTGAGTCCTCTTACAATAACATTTCTTGCCCTTTTTACATTCCCAAGGAAATCGGGAATGCTTAAGCAACCTTCTTTGGTTATCTTCTCTCCCTCGGCATATATGAGAACAGGATTTATCATGGCCAGAAGCCCATGATTTTTTTTAGGCCCGATTTTTCTAGATACATCAATAACAAAGATCCTTAGTGGATATCCAACTTGAGGCGCTGCTACACCAACACAGCTAGGCGATGCATACATCGTTTCGATCATGTCATTTACTATTCGCCTAATCCCATCGTCAACTTTCAATACTGATTCAGACATAGTTCTAAGTATTTGATGTGGATATTTAAGTACTGGAAGACTTGCCATCAATCGAAATTATCCATTACATTGGGTTGAAAGGGATCGGCTTTTAAAGCTCAAGAACGTCTAATTCTTTAATACTTATATCGATTGACATTTCCTTCTCAATTATTGAGAATTCCTTTTCAAGAAGAGTGACATCTACATATTCAGGTATGTCTACCTCAAGGATCATTGTATAAACAGGCGCGCTCTCGCCAGGTATGACCTTTGTATTTAGGTCGGTAATATTTATCCCCTTTGAAGCAAGTAGTTCAGAGACCTTATAAACAATCCCTGGTTTATCAGTTCCTATAACAGAGATTATATAGGGGATCCCAGAATAGAGCTTCTTTGATTGGATTTCGTTTTCATTAAGCTCTTTTATAGAGATAAAAAGCCCAAGTTTATTCGTAACTTCTTTAAAATGACTCTCAAAATCTGAAGCAACAACCTCTTCCTTGGTTGAAACAATAAGAATCATGGCGAATTCACCACTTAGAATTGTCATACTCGAATCCTCAATATTTGCTCCTAGGTCGTAAAGGGCTTTTGATACACCTGCAACAATACCAGGGCGGTCTTTACCTATAGCTGTTATAACAAAAAATCGTCTCATATTTTGTTCACCTTAAGTTGAGTCATAAATCTACTCTCTTTAACAAGCTTAATATTTTCAAAAAAGAAGCCTAGAAATTTATTATGAGTATCACCCCGATTACAAATTTAAATTTCGTAATAGCTTCCCCTTGTCTACATTTATTCCTTTTATAAGAGCAGGATCTTCTTCAATCTTTCCTTCAGCAATTTGTAAAACGTATGGCAGTATGGCATTAGATAATGAATAAGTTGCAGTCCTTGAAACAAGAGAAGGAATATTCGTTACGCAGTAGTGGAGCACCCCATCAACGCTATATACGGGTGAATCAAGGTTCGTAGGATGACTTGTCTCCGAACACCCTCCCTGGTCAATTGCCACGTCCACAAAAACACTACCAGGTTCCATTCTCGAAATCATCTCTCCTGTAATAACCTTTGGTGCTTTTGATCCTGTTACAAGTACAGCGCCTATAACTAAGTCAGAGTCTCGAAGCTCTTTTTCTATCAATTCAGGGTAAGATGGAATTGTTTTAACCATGCCTTCAAATCTCTCATGAATAAACTCGAGCTTCTTAGGATTTTTATCTATTACCACAATCTCAGCACCGAGTCCAAGAGCCGAAAGAACAGCGTTGTATCCTACAGTCCCGACTCCGATAACAGTAACCTTCCCCGGTTTTACCCCTGGGGCACCGCTTATTAAAACTCCCTTTCCACCACTTGGTCTCTCAAGAAAGCGAATCCCGATTTGTACTGAAAGTCTTCCTGCGATTCTGCTCATGGGAGCAAGAAGAGGAAGTGAGCCGTCTGAAAGCTCCACAGTTTCAAAGGCTATAGCCATAACACCAGTTTTTTCAAGCGTTCTTGTAAGCTCGATATTCGCAGCAAGATGAAGATAAGAAAAAATAATGTGATCACTTCTAATGAGAGGATATTCCCCTGAAAGTGGCTCTTTTACCTTTACAATAAGTTTAGATTTATTAAAAATATCCTCTTCGCTTTCAACTATTTCCGCTCCTGCTTTTTTGAACTCCTCATCACTTATACCGCTTCCTATTCCAGCACCCTTTTCTAACAGAACGCGATGCCCTCTTTCAACTAATACCCTTGTTGTTTGGGGAGTAACGGCAACTCTATATTCGCGTACCTTTCTTTCTTTAGGAATTCCAATTATCATCGAGAGTTAGAATAGCATGAGTTTTAGAAGTCTCAACAATTTTGACCGGATAAAGACTGTTGATTAGAATTTATCGTTAGCCAAAGAGAACAAAGAGTTCACAGATGTATGAATTTGATTAATCAGCAAACACAGTAGGAGGCGGTTCGCGAACTACAATAAATGCACGGGTATCTTGTAGGGGTACGTTGCAACGTGCCCCTACTATCTATCTCGGTGTTTGTATCCGATTAAATTTTCAAAGGCCATAATCAAACCTCTACTCTTTCTCTACGCTCTCTGTGCACTCTGTGGCTAAACTGGAAATGGTATAACTAACGATGGTCAAATTTGTAGATGAAGCGAAAATCTATGTGAAATCAGGTCGCGGCGGAAAGGGATGTGTGAGTTTCAGGCGCGAGAAATTCGTCCCCCGCGGCGGTCCAAACGGAGGGGATGGTGGAAATGGAGGAAGCGTAATACTTATTGCAAGACAAAATATGTCCTCTCTTCTAGATCATCGTTATAAGCAGCACTACAAAGCCGAAAACGGAGAGCATGGAAGAGGAAAAGACCAGCACGGGAAAAACGCACCAACGCTTTTAGTTCCTGTTCCCGTTGGAACCGTTGTAAAAGACTTTTTTACAGGCGAGATTCTGGGAGACCTTACCGAGGACGGTGATACCCTCGTTGTCGCAAAGGGCGGGCGCGGTGGAAGAGGAAACGCAAGATTTGCGACACCAACAAACCGTGCCCCAAGATATGCAGAGCCTGGTGAGGAAGCAGAAGAAAGAACCCTGCTTCTCGAGTTGAAACTCCTTGCTGATGTAGGAATCATAGGTTTTCCTAACGCAGGAAAGTCAACGCTGATATCTAGAATCTCGGCAGCACGTCCCAAAATCGCTGACTATCCTTTTACCACGCTTATTCCCAATCTGGGTGTTGTAAGCTATAACGAAGGAAAAACATTCGTTGTTGCTGATATTCCAGGACTTATTAAGGGGGCACACGAAGGAACTGGTCTTGGAATAAAATTCCTAAGACACATAGAACGCACTAAGGTTCTTATCCATCTACTTGATTTGTCTCCGTTAACAGAGAGAGACCCAATAGAAGATTATCACCAGATGAATGGGGAACTTAAGGCATACAGCGCCGACCTTATTAAAAAACCACAAATTATCGCGCCAAATAAGATTGACATAACAGAAGCGAGAGAAAAACTTAAGGAAATCAAGACCTATTTCAACAAACTAGGGATTGAAGTATTTCCGATTTCCTCAGCAACTGGAGAAGGTTTACAGGTGCTAATCAAAGAAGTAGGAAAGAGATTAGAAATACTTAGAAATTAACGCAGAATCAACCACAGGCAACTATCTCTTTAAGTGAGCTATGTCTAAAAATTTCTTCTTCTAATACGTCTTTGGCAATTCTTTTTGGATTTTCTCTATCGAGGTGCCATTTTAATGGATTGTTTTGAATATATTCTCTGATTTTTTGTAATTCATCTTCATTACGGATTATATGTTCATAATAATTACGTTGCCAGAATTTACGATGAAACGAGGGTAGTATATTGTGTTTTACCCCACGAATGTATTCGTTTGTGGTCATTGTTTTAAACCATTGAATAATTTTACGTAGGGGCGAACCTATGTGTTCGCCCTGTAAATCCATGTCTTTGCCATTGTTATTTGGGCAGACACGCAGGTCTGCCCCAACATTTGTTTCAACAATTGTTATAATGCCATGAAAATGGTTGGGCATAATGATATATTCATCAATTTTTATATTTGTGAATTTGTTGGGTAATACCACCCACCATTTTTCAATAATCTGCCCAGCAACATACAATTCCACTTTGTCATTTTTAATCTCGCCTAATAAACATTCTCTATTATGCGTGCAAATCGTTATAAAATACACCCCCGGTTGTGAATAATCGTATTCTTTCAATCGTATTGACCTTCTATGATGAACATCAGGATTGTATTTCATACCGACCTTGCCATTTCTAACCTAAACTCACACACAGACCAATATATCTCGTCTTGTTCCTGTTGTGTTAGACCAAGAATATCAAACACTACTTCCCCAGCGCTCAGCGGTTGGGTGGCGCAACCCTACTTTGCAGATATGCTTTGTAATGTTCGCGCCCGAAGCCCAATAATCGTAATGCCTACAACTTCTTTTTTCTTCTCGTCGTAGCGAACGATAATGCCCTCGCCGATATCCGTTCCAACTGCTGGGCGGGGCTCGCCGACAGAAATGTAAAGCACATCCGCCTCCTCATCGTATTCCCAGCTTAGCGCTGGTGTACCCTCAAGGATTTTTAACGCTTCCATATCACTTCCCTACATATACCTCGTGTTTAAAAATTTCATCTTCCAATGCATCTGTGGCAATTTTCTCTGGATTTTCTCTATCTAAATGCCATCTTTGTGGATTATTTTGAATATATTCCCTGATTTTGTTTAATTCATCTTCTTTGCGGATAACGTGTTCATAATAATTTCGTTGCCAAAATTTACCAACTATATCAATCCTATTTTCTTTTATGTACTTTAACCAATCATGTACGCATAGTGATTTAAACATTCCAATAATTTCACCAATTGTAGGGGCGGTCTTGCACCCGCCCTATTATTTGGGGCAATTGTAGGTGCAGGCCTTGCGCCTGCCCTATTATTTGGGGCAACCGCAAGGGTTGCCCCTACAAATATTATCCCATGAATATGATTCGGCATAATGATGAACTCGTCTAGTTGTATATTGTCAAATCTGCTTGTTATTTCATGCCATTGCCGATTGACCATCTGCTTTAGTTGTGGATATTGTTCAAAATACAATTCTTTATTATCTGTACAAATCGTTATAAAATATGCCCCTGGCTGTGAATAATCGTATTCTTTCAATCGTATTGACCTTCTATGATGAACATCAGGATAGTATTTCATACCGATTACATTAAGTGTTACGATCTGATAGATAATCTTCTAAAGATTTATAAGTTTTTACAATCTTAAGTCCTTTAATTTCTAACCTTTTCTTTACCTCTTTTCGATTACGATCAACAAGTATTATCTCGCTTTTCTGAGGTAACATTGAAAGTAAAAGAAACGCATTAGAATCCTCTGGTCTAAAACTGTATCCTATAATAACAAGTTCTTCAGTTTCTGACATAACTTTAATTGCAGATTGCCAAATTTCGTACATTTCTTTTCTTTCAAATGGCTTAATAAAAGAGGGCAACATACATCCTGGCCCATAGCCTCCTACATAACCCGGGTTTATTTTATCTGGATGTCTATCCAGTAATCCTTCAAAATGTAATTGATTACTTTCTCTATTGTCCATTACAATTACAATATAATCTCTACCACGCAGTTTCTCGATTGATCTAAGGCTAGGTGGTTCCCAATTAATAGAACCATGCATCTTATGAATTCTTAATATGGAACACTTATTTCTTTTTTCTAAGCATTTCTTGTCCTCATCCCGTTCAAATTCTGAAACACCCACATACCCATCCAAAGGAGACCAAATACCAGCACTAAGCAATGCTTTTTCTAAAACCAAATCGTAGTTAAATGTGATGACTTTATCACTTGAGTTGATAATTTTTGAAAACTTTTTAGCCAAGATATTTCCTTTAAGTCTAACAAAAACTAGGTAGAAATAGGTTTGAATAATATTTCTTATCCTTTCTAGTTCTGTTTTACTTGTAAACCACCAAGGTATCGCTGAATGAGGTTGAATATTAGATCCTTTTTTCTCAAACCGAATATTTGGACCATTTAGATGCAGGTCAATTAAAGTAATGAGATATTCTAAGTTCTCTTTTATCTCGGTGGATATTTTATCAGAATCATACTTTTCAAATCGAGAAGTTGCTTCCTTTTCTAATCTTATTATGAAGTTATTTAAATTATTAAACCAATTAGCTCTCAACTCTTTATCTTCAGGATTTAAATCTTTTCTACTTTTTTCTCGTTTGTACGCTCTTTCTATACAACACCATAGTTCTTTCATCAAAGGACCATCAGCCACGGCCTTAGAAAATCCAGCACCTAACAAAAAGGTTCTGTTTATATTTCCCATCTACACACCAAATTGTCCAGTTTTATGTTAATAGGGAAGTCCTCAAGTAGCAATGGTAAATCTTTGTGTTTAGTGAAGGGAGTTAAGAAAAGGTGGCAAATACGTTATCAAACCAAACCTAAAGTTAAACTACACCCTTAGTCGGGCTTTTGCGATTTGGATTTGTTTTTGCCCCATATCCCTTGATCTCAATCTTTCCCATATAAAAACGCTCGTTATAGAGACAAAGAGAATAATCGTTCCAACAGCGTTTATCTCTGGGGTCATTCCTCTTCGGAGCATTGCCCAAATCTGCATAGGAAGCGTGTTATCCCTTCCAGTGAGGAATATCGTCACGATGATTTCATCGAAAGATAAAGTAAATGCAAGTAAAGCTGCGCCAAGAAGAGCAGTTGTTATATTCGGAAGAACTACGCTGAAAAATGCTCTCCATCTATTTGCCCCAAGGTCCATTGCCGCAAGAACCATAGATTTATCCATCGCTTTTAGACGTGCTAAAACCTCTAAATAAACTACTGGTATACAGAATGTGATGTGTCCTATTGCCACTGTAATCAAAGAAAGATCAAACTTTGCAAACGAGCAAAAAAGAAGAAGTGCAACACCTGTTATGACACCTGGGAAAGTTATCGGCCATGTGGAAACCCTATGAAAAACGCCTTTTAGTGGGAATATGAACTCATCCATTGCAAGAGCAAGAAGGGTTCCCACAATCAGAGAAAAAACAGTTGCAGCAATTCCCACTTTAATGCTGTTAAAGACTGCCTGCATCAGATCGTTATTATTTAGAAACTCCTTATACCAATAAAAAGTAAATTTCTTAAATGGAAAATAACTGAAAGGGGCTTCGTTAAATGAAAATATAACTACGATAATAATGGGAGAATAAAGAACTAGGAAGAAGATAAACACATAGAGCCTGAGTATAAAATCTCCAGCACTAAATGATTTTGCTAGTTCGTGTGTTTTTTTAATCCTTAATTCTTCCTGCATGATATTTATCTATGCCAAAATGTAATTTCAATGTAGGAGCGCCATCCCTTCGACCGTTCGATCCTTCGATAAACTCAGGGCTCACGGCTCAGGAGACATGCTTGGCGCGACAGGTCGCGGCTAGAAGCCGCTCCTACCTTTATATCTCCATACCGCTATAACGTGCGGCAATCTTCTCGCTTATATAAAGTATGAAGGCCACGAGAAGTATCAGGACAAGACCATTTGCCGCTCCAAGTGTCCATTGAAACGCGCTTCCAAAAAGACTCCAAACGATATTTCCAATCATGATTCCCTCAGGACCTCCGACCAATAGGGCCGCGACAAAGTCACCTACACTTAGAGCAAACACCGAGGTAATTCCTGCTATAACACCTGGAAGGGTCAGAGGAAATATAACGCGCCAGAAGGTTGTAAACCTTCCCGCTCCGAGA
The DNA here is from genome assembly GCA_001443445.1 of Candidatus Dadabacteria bacterium CSP1-2. Taxonomy (GTDB): domain Bacteria; phylum Desulfobacterota_D; class UBA1144; order Nemesobacterales; family CSP1-2; genus CSP1-2. Next base: position 20,210 of record LDXN01000008.1, read on the forward strand.
TCATATGAAGCCTGAAGAAATTCGTCGGGGATTTTTTCAAGCATTGCATACACTGGGATGATTAAAAAGGCTATAAAAGCCATAGTAAGCACTAAAATTAGGGCAAACTTGCTGTAAAGGAGAATACTAAGAGGTTCATCAATTACCCCGATAAAGAGTAAAAATTGGTTTATTACCCCGTTTGTCCCTAGAACTATCTTCCATGCATATGCCCTTACAAGGTAACTAATCCAGAGTTGCATGATTATAAGAAGCAAAAGCAAATTTTTATATTTTTTAAGTCTATATGCAATGAAAAAGGCAACCGGATAACCTAGTATAAGTGCGAGTATTGAGACAGTAACCCCGATACCAACTGTTTTAAGGATAGTTCCATAGTAAAGAGGAGTTGTAAAAATCTTTACGAAGTTCTTGAGTGTAAATTCCTTGATAATCGTTAGGTATTCTGTATCCCAGAACGAGTAGATAAGAAGCGAGCTGTATGCGAAGATCTCAAGAATAGTAATCCATAATATTGGAACTATAATTAGGACGATAAACTCGAGCCTTCTTCCCTTCATGCCATTTAACTATAAAAATATTGTAGGGGCAACCCATGCCTGTGGCGAGCCCAGTCGAGCCACGGTTGCCCAAAAGATAGGGCGGGTGCAAGACCCGCCCCTGCGGTTAACAACGCAATGACACTAAACCTTAAATAAAAAGAGACTTAGACCTAATCTACTTTGCAGTCTTGAATGCCTGACGGACCTCGTTGTATTCGCCTTCATTTTGTATCGGCTGCCACCACTTGATCTTCTTTGAGGCCTCAACTATGTAGTTCGGGTCGTCAATATGTGTGAATGCCTTCTCGTCAGGTGTCATAAGTGGAGCAGCTTTTGGGTTAACTATGAAGTAGTTAGTTACCTTGAAGACTGCATACTGTCCCTCTGGGCTGATGGCAAAATTAATCCACTTCTCTGCCATGTCCTTATTCTTAGTTCCTTTTACAACCATCCACTGGTCTATCCATCCCGAAGTACCTGGATCAGGGATGCACTCTGCCACAGGGATACCCTGCTTTTTAAGATCAAGGGTTATTATTGGCCAAGAGATTGAAGCTACAACCTCCTTGTTTGCAATAAGATTTGTAAGCTCACCGGCTGTTGACCAAAATGCCCTTATCTGCGGCCTCCACTGAATAAGAAGCTTCTTTGCCTCTTCAAGCTTCGCTTTATCCATGGTATAAGGGTCAGTACCAAGGAGGATCCCTGCCTGGAATACGGCTGTATTATCCTCACCAGGAACTGAGAGCTTCCCTTTATATTTCGGATCCTTGAAGATATCCCATGGGGGACAACTCGTAAAAACATCTGTGCGATAGGTTACTGGGTCTGGCCCCCAGGTGTAGTTTACGCCATAGACCTGCCCATCCTTCTTGTTGTAATCCAGCTTTCTAAAGAACTCGAAGATATCATTGTAGTTGGGAACGTTTTTGAGGTCTATAGGCTGAACTAGGTCAGAGTCAATCATACGCTTTGGCAAGTTGCTTGAAAGTGCGACAAGGTCGTAGGAAGCGGCCCCACCTGCCTTTACCTTGGCGAAAAACTCATCCATGCCCCCAACGTATGTTCCCTTTACCTCAGCACCGTACTTTTCTAAAAACACCTTTGTGAAGGACTCATCTGTATAGCCCTCCCACACAAGGGCACTTAGCGTGACTTTGGCAGCCTTTGAGGTCCCCGTCACAAAAAGTCCCACCAATAGCAAGGCTCCAATGAATAAAGCAGCGCCTGCTACTATCTGCTTCCTAAAATTTCCCTTCTTCTTCATGTTTCCTTACCTCCTTGATTAGGGATTTAATTTTTTAAAACTATTGCATCCTCTATTTTCCAACAGAAATAAAGAGAATCTCCAATTGCAAGTTTTTGAAGCAGGGCATCACCCCCTCGCGCCTCAGCTTTTACCTCAAGACCGTTCCCTAAAGTAATTATGTAATCAACCAGAGAGCCTTCGTAGATGGTTTCAACGAGTTTTCCCGGAATACAATTTAAATCGTTTGTTCCTTCAAGGTCTCTAAACAAAAATACCCTTTCAGGTCTAATGCCTACCGTTATGCTATCGCTAACGTTTACCCTTTCCTTTGTTTTTACAAGAACCTCGCCAACGCCTTCAATCTGTACGATTGCCCTATTTCCTTCTGATCGTATTGCCTTTCCATCAAGGAAATTCATCTCTCCTATAAATTCAGCAGCAAAACGTGTAGCAGGATTCTCGTATATTTCCATAGGCGTTCCAATCTGTACTATTTTCCCCTTGTCCAGAATAAGGATTCTGTCTGAAATGCTTAAAGCCTCCCCCTGGTCGTGGGTTACGTAGATGAAGGTTGAACCTATTCTCTCATGAAGGCTCTTGAGCTCAATGAGAAGATGCTGTCTGATTTTTAGGTCAAGCGCGCTTAAAGGCTCATCAAGGAGAAGAACTTCAGGTTCTTTAATTAAAGCCCTTGCAAGCGCAACACGCTGCTTCATTCCTCCAGAAAGGTGATGAGGCTCGCTCTTCTCCCACTGTTCAAGCTTCATAAGCCTAAGCATGTTCTTAACCTTTTCCTTAACAACCTCCTTTTTAACACTGTCAACCTTAAGACCATAGGAAATGTTGCCAAAAACATCCATGTGTGGAAAAAGCGCATAGTTTTGAAAAACCGTGTTCACATTTTTTCTCTTGTGCGGTGGTATACCATTTACTCGATTACCAAATATGTAAACGTCACCCTCTTCAGGCTCTTCAAACCCACCTAAGATCTTTAAGATTGTGGTTTTCCCACTACCCGATGGTCCAAGAAAGGAAAAAAGCTCACCCTTCTTTACTTCAAATGAGACGTTGTCAAGGGCAATGAAATCACCGTATCTTTTTGTGACGTTCTCAAATACGATTGCTGGCTTCTCAACAGAGGGAAATACCTCCTTGCTTTCTCTTTGCGAATTTGCTTCTTCTTTTATAGCTAGCAATCTTTCTTGACTCATTTGAAACCTGCAACTATTTAATCACAGATTAACACGAATTTACACTAATAAAATGATGCGACATCCATGATTCACGAATTATCTTATTCATCTTGCTTCCTGCATCTTGTATCTTGTATCTCATCCTCACGTATACCATCCGAGTGGGCTTTCATTGAGATTAATGGTTACTTGTTTCAACTGTGTATATTCCTCAACTGCATATCTTCCGAGCTCCCTTCCAATCCCGCTCTGTTTGTATCCCCCCCAGGGAAGCTGGTTAAAACAAGGTTGTGATGAATTAACCCAGAGAATACCCGCTCTAAGCTCTTTTGTGATTCTAAATGCCCTGTTTATATCTCTAGTAAATACCCCCGCTGCAAGACCATACCTCGTTTGGTTTGCAAGCTCTATTGCTTCATCTTCTTCTCTAAATTTCATAACAGTAAGCACAGGGCCAAAGATTTCATCCTGAACTACCTTCATATTGTTTTTTACATTTGTAAAAATCGTAGGGGAAACATAGAACCCCTTTTTAAGTTCGCCATTTTGAAGTCGCTTTCCCCCGTAAGCGATTTCTGCCCCCTCTTTCTTCCCAAGCTCTATATAATGCATCACCTTATTTAACTGTTTCTCAGATGCAATCGGGCCCATTTCAGTGGCTTCCTCAAGTGGGTTACCTATTTTTATCCTCTTTGCCTTTTTAGTAAGCTCCTCTACAAATCTATCATGTATTTTATCGTGGAGATAAAGTCTTGATGTTGCAGAGCAAACCTCTCCTTGATTTACAAAAATCCCAAACTGCACCCACTCGACAGCAAGAGGGAAATCAGCATCCTCAAAAACAATCATCGGGGATTTTCCACCAAGCTCGAGTGAGATCTTCTTGACATTCCCCGCTGCGGCTATCATTAGTTGTTTTCCTACCTCTGTGCTTCCAGTAAATGCGATCTTGTCAACGTACTCATTCTTTGCAAGCTCCATTCCAGCAACCGGGCCAAGACCGTTTATTATGTTTACAACACCATCGGGAAACCCTACCTCCTTAATCAACTTCGCAAGCTCAAGTGCAGTTAGGGGTGTTATTTCTGCAGGTTTTAATACACAACAATTCCCTGTAGCAAGGGCCGGAGCCAGTTTCCATGCAGCCATAAGAAGAGGATAATTCCATGGGATAATCTGACCAACTACACCAACAGGTTCTCTGAGCACCATTGCAAAGATATTTGGGTCGGGAACAGGAACGATGTCGCCATTAATTTTGTCTGCAAGACCACCATAAAATTCAAAGCAATCTGCCGCATCACTCATATCCATCCTTGACTCTCTTATGGGTTTCCCGGAGTTTAAGGTTTCAAGTTGAGCAAGTTCCTCAGCCTGATCTCTAATCGCACGGGCAAGGGCAAATAGTAATTTCCCGCGCTCGACTTGACTCATTTTTCTCCAAGGACCTTTATCAAATGCGCGTCTTGCAGCCATTATTGCCATTCTTGCATCTTCTTCATCAGCAAGCGGGACAGTAGCGATCACCTCTTGGTTCGCAGGGTTTATAACATTCCAAGTCTCTCCTGTATGAGAAGAAACCCATTTGCCGTCAACAAACATCTTATATTTTTTCACAGCCATCGGGATCACCCCTCCAAAAAGTTGCTACTTGCTAGTCGTTAGTCATTACTCTATACAATCATAGTTAACCGCATAACCTTCCATCATTGTCATTGCGGGCGTTAGCGAAGCAATCTCAAAAACAATCAAGAGATTGCTTCGGGACGGAGCCTGCACCGAGTGTATGCGAAGTGTCCCTCGCAATGACAGGTAAGGAAACTCGCTTCTTATTAGTAACAACAAATTATGAATTTTTTGTAACATACTATAACCTTTTGAGAAAAGACCAACGACTTCATAAAAAGATTATAACAATTTCTCATACTTACTTCTAGGCTTTCTTTTTAGAGGAATATCCCTTATTAACTGCTCGAACTGCTTTTTCTAAAATATCTAAGCCTCTCAGAAGTAAACCCTCATCTATTATTAGAGGAACAAGAAGCCTCACAACGTTATCGTAAACGCCTGCCTTCATTATCACTAATCCATTTTTGTAGCATTGTTTAATTACCTCTGCAGCCTCTTCCTTAGCAGGCTCCTTTGTAACTCTATCCTTAACGAGCTCAATCGCAGCCATAGCCCCTAACCCCCTAGCGTCTCCTATTATATAATATTTCTCATGCATATTTTTGAGCCTTTCGTTTATTAATTCACCAACCCTACGGGCATGCTCCATAAATCCCTCCTCCTGCATTATTTCAATTACTTTTAAAGAGGCAACACAAGATAGCGGATTTCCTCCGAATGTTCCACCCAGCGATCCAACTTCTGGTGCATTCATAATCTCTGCCTTTCCCGTTACCGCTCCAAGGGGAAGCCCCGCGGCTATTGATTTTCCCATAACCATTATGTCAGGTTCCAAGTTGTAATGATTAACTGCAAACATCTCACCGGTTCTCCCAAATCCTGTTTGCACCTCATCCACGATAAATACGATTCCGTTCTCCTTACAAATCCTAGCTATTCCGGGAAGAAACTCAGGCGGCGGAACTATGAATCCGCCTTCGCCAGTAACGGGCTCGACAATAACGGCAGCAACCTCCTCAGGATCTACATGGGTTTTAAAAAAGCTTTTAAAATGGTCAAGACACGCAACCGCGCAATTCGAATAATCAGATCCGAACGGACAACGGTATGGGTAAGCATAAGGCATACGGTATACTTCAGGTGCAAAGGGACCAAATCCCAGTTTGTAGTATCTTAATTTGCTTGTGAGGGTCATGGTTAGGAGAGTTCTTCCATGAAACGCATGCTCGAAGGTTATAACCGATTTTCTTTTCGTAAAGTATCTTGATACCTTGATGGCGTTTTCCACAGCCTCAGCTCCACTGTTTACAAGAATGGTCTTTTTAGGGAAATTTCCAGGGGTAATCTCAGCGAGTTTCTCAGCAAGCCTAACATAAGGCTCGTACATAAACACATGAAAACAAGTATGAAGATATTTTTCTATCTGCACCCTTAGAGCTTCGGTTATTTCCTTTCTTGAGTGTCCAACATTAACAGTTGCAAGACCACTTGCAAAATCTATAAAGGTGTTTCCATCTATATCAGTAATTAGTGAATCTTTAGCCTTTTCAATAAATGCCGGTACGGTATTAAACACCCCTCTTGGTACATATTTTTCTCTGAGTTCAATCATTCCTTTTGATTTTGGTCCTGGAATCTCTGTTTTTAGATTTTCACTTGTTTTTTTCATTTCTTAAGCTCTTGAATAACAGGAACTAGATTTGATATTTTTGATATTATAGTATGCTGCAATAAAAAACAATAATTTTATTGTCATCAAAAGAAAATAGCCTTCTGCCCACCCTATGAAGAATGAAGTTCTGAGGCGACCTGGCACGACATGACATTCAGTACAAAGTGAGTAATCACAAATTGACAGCTTCACATTACCCTAAAAACTAGAATAACAAGATACATATTGGGGGGCAATTACTGTGCCGTGAAAGGTTTCAAACGGAACTAACGAAATCATTAGAAAACTAAATTGCCATTGCGTCAACCTTTCTCTTCTTTGTACCGCCTAGCCTAGCAAATTCCATGTGGTCAAGAAACTTTAAAAGCTTTACTTGAACATTTTGTGGAAGCTCCCCTATCTCATCCAAAAAAAGGGTTCCACCATTTGCGAGCTCAACCAATCCTGGCTTACCTTCAGGCTTTGCCCCCGTAAATGCACCCTTTTCGTAACCGAATAGCTCAGCTTCAATAAGGGTCTCCGGTATTGCACTACAATCTATATCAATAAACGCCTTATCCTTGCGCTGGCTCCCCTCATGGATTATCTTTGCAAAGAGTTCCTTACCAACCCCTGATTCGCCGAGTATAAGAACCGTTGAATTAAACCTCGCAACCTTGAGCGCTGTCTCAAGGGCATTTAGCAACTTTTTACTCTTAGCTACGATATCTATAGTTTTAATCTCCCTCATTTCCCTCTCGCTTTCTTTTATTCTCTCCTTGAGTTCTTCTAAAAGCGTGACATCCCTTTCACTGGTCACAACGTATATGATTTCCCCATTACCATCAAACACAGGATTTCCAGTAATAAGTAATTTCCTTCCACTTCTAACGCTCTGAATAAAACTCACCGGTACTCTCTTGCGAAGTACTTCTATCGTGACAGATGTATCAAAGAAGCCCTCTTCCACAAGTTCTCTCACATTTCTTCCAATTACATCCTTTTCCTTAAGGTCGTTAAGCCTCAACGAAGCCTTGTTTACCTTAATTACGTTTCCATCTCCATCAGTAATAAAAAGTCCGTCATAGCAGGACTCAATTATCGCTTCCATCCGAAGATTTAGTTTTTTTACTGAATGTAGCTCGTCTGATATTCTATCAATCTCACTAATTTCTTGAAAAACGCTGACTGCACCGATTATCTTTCCATCGACTTTTATAGGACTAATGTTTGCAACAAGTGTAACAATCTTGCCTCGAAGAACTTTACCGCTAACACCTACTCCGCTTTGGATTACGTCGAGAAGCCCACTTCCTGTATTTGGAAGGACATCCAACACAAATCGATTAATCGCCTTTTCCGTAGGTATTTGGAATATGTTCTCAGCCGCTTTATTGAAGAACATAATCTCCCCCTTCGAATTAACTATAACTACACCGTTTGGAATAACGCTCGCTATTTCTTTAAATAACTTTGTATCTTTAATAGGAAAGCTCACACGCTTTTTCATAGTACTAGCTTTTGTTCCTTTTACTCCTCCTTGAAAGTGTCCTTTCTTATTCCAAACTCCTTGAGTCTTAACTCAAGTATTCTTCTTGTCGTTCCGAGTAGATCAGCTAATTCGGTGTTAGAGAGATTTGGATGCTCTTTAACCGCCTTTTCAATTAGCTTGTGATCTAATTCGGTGGTAAGGGACTGGATTAATTCATGTATCATCTCCCAGCTACCTTTTAAGGGTAGATCCTCTACCCCTAAAAACAACCGAAATACCTTCCATAGACCATGAAAAAAGATCTCTTCCCCTATTTCCGAGGGACTTTCATGAGAGCCTTTTATCTGAAGATCCCGTGCTTCTATCCTATCACCCTGAGCTTCAATTAACGCACGCTCGATCATATTTTCTAGTTCTCTAACGTTCCCCGGGTAATCATGCTCCATAAGAATATGCCACGCCTCAGAAGAAAGCTCTGTGATCTGCCTTTCTAACTTTTTCCCCTTATTTTCAAGGAAATGTGCAACAAGAATGGGAATATCGTCCTTTCTTTCTCTAAGCAGAGGAAGCTCTATAGTGATAACACTGAGTCTGTAGTATAAATCCTTCCTAAAGCTTTCGTCATCTAAGGCCTTTCTAATATCTCTATTTGTAGCTGCAATTATTCTTACGTCAACCTTTATTGGAGTTCCTCCCCCCACCCTTTCAAATTCCCTCTCCTGGAGGAATCTGAGAATCTTTGTTTGGAGCCACGGGCTCATATCGCCTATTTCATCGAGGAAAAGTGTCCCTCCATGTGCACGTTCAAATTTTCCTACCTGAGTTCTAAGCGCACCCGTGAAAGCCCCCTTCTCATATCCAAAGAGCTCACTCTCAAGAAGAGTTTCAGGGAGTGCAGCGCAATTTATAGCGACAAAAGGCCCCTTCCTTCTTTTACCTGACTCATGTATTTCTCTAGCTACAAGCTCTTTACCTGTTCCGCTCTCTCCCAGGATAAGTACTGTTGAATCCGTATTAGCAGCCTTCTCTATAGCAGAAAATACCTCCTCCATCTTTGGGCTCTTGCCGATAATAGTATTGTATCCATGAGGGCTGCGCTTAACACTACGAACCTCATGAGAGATTTTTCTCCCCTCGATCGCCCTTTCAACTACTGAAAGAAACTCCTCATTTCCAAACGGCTTGATGAGATATTCAAAGGCTCCGCCTTTCATCGCTTCAATTGCCGACTTTACACTTGAATATGCGGTCATAATAATGACTGGCATATCTGGGTGTGTGTACTTTACCCTTTTTAAGAGCTCTAGTCCGTTCATCCCTGGCATTGATAGGTCAACAACCATCAAATCGGTGTCATGCCCTGTTATATATTTAAGTGCTAGATCACCGCTTAAGGCAAATGACACATCGTATTTTCCCTCACCCGAAAGAAGTATCTGAAGGGATCGGCACATTCTGGTTTCGTCATCTACGATTAAAATTTGTGGCTTCATCTCTATTTTATTCCCATTTCTCCCGCAGTGTGGGAGAAATACTGCTTTTTATATTATCACATCGATTTTTGCTGATGAAGGGCTCTCCACTTTTCTCTAAACCGAATATTTCCTTCCCTTCCACTCAATCTCCCTACTAATTTTACCCCTATATGCTGAGAGTAAAAACAAAATAGTAGAAACCCCTATACCTATAGGGTAAAAAAATGCTGAGGCATTTGGATATTTCAATTCGTCGAATCTCCTCAACTTTGTGACAACCATAAGAGACACTAGACATAAAGTTGCAATCAAAAATAAACCACTTGTAAATCCTGGCTCTATGAAAGTCAAAAGCAATGAATAAAGAAATAGAATAAAGGGGAGTAAAGAAAAAAATATAAGGCGAAGAACTATCTTGAAAAGAGTTTTAAAGTCATAACCAAGCAGGGTAAAAAGGTTTTTTGTCCAACCCTGAACTATTTCCCTTAAAGATTTATACATCCTGCAGCGAACTATTTCCCTACCGTAGGAGAAGTAGATTTTGAACCCTTTTTTCTTAACGTTTTCCGCTAAACTAACATCTTCTAGTATTTTATCTCTTATCGTTTCATGCCCCCCTGCATCTTCATAAACACTTCTTTGAATCAAAATGAACTGCCCATTCGCTGCAGCAGCATCCGCATTAGGACTATTAATCCAATTGTAATTGTATCTATAGCTCAAGAACTCATAAATAACAGGCTGTACAGCAGATTCCCAGAATCCACGAAGCACCTGCTCAGGGCTAAAAGAAACCATATTTATGTTGTTTGATAAACTAAAGCTTAGCACCTTTGATATCGCATCAGGGTAGAGTTCTGTATCAGCATCGAGAAAAAGAAGCCATTCTCCACCGGCCTCTTTCATACCGAGGTGAATAGCATAGTTTTTTCCTATCCAACCCTCTGGTAGGTTGCCATTTTTAATTAACTTTAATTTCGCATTATTTTTTTGCATATCCTCTACCGCTCGATAAGTGCCATCTTTTGATCCATCATCTATGACGATAATTTCTAGCTCATTGTAGTTCTGTCTAATTACTGATGTCAGGCACGTAGATATGTTTTCCATCTCATTTCTAGCCGGGATAATGACGGATACCAAGGGGGAGTTAATTACGCCAGTGATCTGTATATTAGATTGAATATGATCATAGGAATGATCTCTATTTTTTACAAACTCTCTGATCCAGAAAAGATATATAAAAAAAAGAAAAATATATTCTATGAACATCAAAACTTGAATTTACAATACTATAGTCTTATTTACAATATAAAATATAAAGACTAGATTCGATCACTATAAGTCTCCCATGCTAATATCTTATGCTAATATTTGACAAAGGTAAGTTATTCACCTATATTTTGTAGTTTATTACATAAAAGAGTTGGGCCCATAGCTCAGCTGGTAGAGCTCCCGGCTCATAACCGGAGGGTCCCTGGTTCGAACCCAGGTGGGCCCACGCGTAATAGATATGGATTCCTAGATGGTCAAGGACGGTTACCTGAATAAATTTTATGTCTTTTCATCGTATATACTTTCCCGAATAAAATCATTCCAAGTTTTTACAAACACAACAGCAAAACAAGGAGGTAAATATGAGGAGTCAGATTACAGCCCTTGAGGCGCTTCAGCAGCTTGATATAGAACTTAGGGAGTTGGAAGATGATCTAGAAAGATACCCTCAAGAAATATCACGATACAAAGAAGAAACAGAAAACACTAAACAATCCCTGGCTAAAGCAAAAGAAGAACTCAACCAAACAAGAAAAAGGAAGATGGAAAGTGAGTCAAAGCTATCCGGAAATAAAGATAAAATAAAAAAGGCTGAGGTAAAGCTTTTTGAGATAAAAACATATAGGGAGTATGAAGCTTTACAAAAAGAGATTGGAGATGTTAAAAAGGCTAACGCAGATCTCGAGGAGGATATATTAAAAGAAATGGAGACACTTGAGGGGTTAGAGACAGAGGTTAAAGAAAAGGAGAACACTCTGAATGAGAAAGAAAAGGAGTATGACAAGATAATAGACATCTATAATCGAAAAATTAGTGAGATAACAAAGGCCTATGAAATTAAGAAGCAGGAAAAGAAGAAAATGGTTTCACTTATTAACCCAGAAATACATACACTTTACGAGAGAATAAGAAGAAGAAATGGCGTTGTAATTGTACAAGCAAGAAATGAGTTATGTACAGGATGTAATATGAACATCCCCCCACAGCTTTTTAACGAAGTCCTTACCAGTAAAAGGATGATCCAGTGCCCGAACTGTCAAAGAATTCTCTACTGTGAAGAAACAACCGAAGGTGAGGTACAAACAGCATAGAGTGTCTTCCACTACCTTGAACTCGTCTCTTGAAATCTATATTGACGGTGCTTCGAGAGGAAACCCAGGCAAGTCAGGTGCGGGGATATTAATAAAAGAGACGAACGGAAGCATCCATAAGATAAAGAGAAAACTTGGGATTCGTACAAATAACCAAGCTGAATACGAGGCATTAATAAATGCCCTCAAGGCAGCAAAAGGACTTAAAAAAACCCACCTAAAAATCTATTCAGATTCACTTTTACTAGTCAGTCAGATAAACGGAAACTGGCGGATCCGTAATCCTAATATTTTAGCACTTTCCAAAAAAGCCAGAAGCCTAATTAAGGGATTTAAACACGTAGAGATTCATCACATTCCAAGGGAATTAAACAGAGAAGCAGACAGACTTGCAAACGCAGCAATAGATGAATATCCTTAAATACTAGGACGAGTGAACTGGGCGATCGCTGGGTTTTCCAATTTGGATAACCCAGAGGAAAGTCCGAACTCCATAGGGTAGAGTGCTGGGTAATACCCAGGTGTCGTAAGACAACGGAGAGTGCAACAGAAAACAAACCGCCTATGTTTTTCTATCCTCTATTAGAATTAGAAAAACAGGCAAGGGTGAAAAGGCAGTGTAAGAGACTACCGCGCAGAATGGTGACATTTTGCGGCTTGTAAACCCCACTCGGAGAAAGACCAAATAGGGAAGTAGCTGTTTTCTTTTTAAAGAGAACAGGCAGGTAGCCCGCCTGATGCTTCCGGGTAGGTCGCATGAGGCATCCAGAAATGGATGTCCTAGATGAATGATCGTCCAAGACAGAATTCGGCTTATAGGTTCGCTCGTCTCTTTAAATACGTGGTTCGGGGTTCGATGCTCTTGGTTTAAATACGATACACTAGTCACGATCCACGACTAGCTGAATCTAACTTTAACAAACTCCCGCTTTCCGATTTTTACCTTTAGGAGTTCTTTATAGGGCAACAAGGCCTTTGGATCGGCGATCTTTTGTCCATCTACTATAACTCCGCCCTGCTCTATTAACCTCTTTGCCTCCCCTCGACTTTTGACCCTATCAGAAGAAAGGAGAACTAGGTCCAAAATAGTTGTGCCATTTGTTCTCACAAGCGTTATCTCTTTTGCATCTTCTGGAAACTGCCTATCAGAAAACTTAATCTCGAAATCCCTTTGAGCCTGAGCAGCACTTTCATTTCCATGAAACCAAGAGACTAGCTCGGAAGAAAGAGCCTTCTTAGCGTCCATAGGATGCCACTCAACTCTCATCTTGCCGATTTCCTCCTGAGGCCTCTTGCTGAGAAGTTCGTAATACTTCCACATTAGCCGGTCTGATATAGACATAACCTTCCCGTATATCTCGTCTGGAGTGTCTTCTATCGCTATATAGTTCCCGAGGGATTTAGACATCTTCTGAACACCATCAAGACCTTCTAGGATAGGAACTAAGATAGCCACTTGTGGTTCTTGTTTGAAATACCTCTGAACGTCTCGGCCAAGAAGAATGTTGAATTTCTGGTCTGTCCCTCCGAATTCAACATCCGCTCTGATGTTAGCTGAATCATAGCCCTGTATCAGAGGGTAAAGGAATTCCCTAAGTGTAATAGCAGCGCCAGATGTGTAACGTTTATGAAAGTCATCTCGTTCAAGCATTCTGGCTACATTCTCAAGTGATGCTAGTTCCAATATTTCTTGAGCGTTCATTTTCTCAAGCCAGATGGAGTTAAAGACAACCTCAGTTTTATCTTCTCTTAGGATTTTAAAAACCTGCCTTTCGTAAGTTTTGCCGTTTTGAGCAACCTCTTCTTTAGTCAAAGGGGGTCTAGTCTCTGTCTTTCCAGAAGGATCGCCAATCATTGCAGTAAAATCTCCAATTAGAAAAACCACCGTATGCCCCAAGTCCTGAAAGTCTCTAAGTTTTTTGATAAGGACGCAGTGCCCTAGATGGAGATCCGGTGCAGTCGGGTCGAATCCAGCTTTTATTCTAAGGGGTTTATTTGTCTCTAGAGATTTCTTTAACTTTAAAAGTAGTTCTTCTTCAGAGATTATCTCTGCGGTTCCTCTTTTGATGATTTCAAGCTGTTTTTCGGGACTAATCTTTGTCATAATTAGAAATCCTTTTCCTAAATTCGATTTAAAATATAGTATATTCAAGCCTTAAGTCAACGAGAGAAAGAGGTATCGAATATTCTACTTGAAAAAACTCTCGATAGTTCTTAGAATATTAAACTTGCGGAGGTTACATGACTATGAGAAGAGGAGAGAGAGTGTATTATGTTAAGGATTTAATCCAGTCAGTCCCTCTTCACCCGCCAAAAAGAATATTTGACGAGCTTGAAAGGTTAGGTTATCGAGGCCAATCAGGAGCAAGGCGTGCAGTATCTCTTGCCGCATATCGTCACGTTAAGAGGCTTAAGCTCTTACACACCAAAAAGGTTCCAAGACCGGAGCTTCCTCCAAGGCCTAACTCAATCCTGATGGGGCCCACGGGATGCGGTAAGACTTATCTCATTGAACTTCTATTCGGGGAGATATTTAAAATACCATATGTCATAGTGGATATGACTAAGTTCACTGAATCCGGCTATGTAGGGGATGATGTTGTAAATATGCTTGTTCAACTTGTTTACACTGCAAATGAAAGTATTGATATTGCTGAATGCGGTGTTGTTGTCCTGGACGAATTTGATAAGATAGCAGGTGCATTTAGCACTGCAAGGTTTGCAGGACAAGGAACTACAAAAGACGTTTCTGGATATGGTGTCCAGAGGGAGCTACTTAAAATCCTTGAAGGGGCTGATGTGCAGATCCCACTTGATTTCGGGTTCTCAAGCCGTGGTCCAAGGGCACTGATTTCAACAAGGGATATAACCTTTTTTGCTGTTGGAGCATTCTCAGGAATAAGGAGCTTATTTGAAAAAGGCGGAGTGGGGTTTCTTCAAAAATTGGAAGAAGATGGAGAGGCAGATGAATCAATTGCCTATAAATTGAGCGAAGAGGAAGCTGATGATGTGACACGGTTTCATCTATTCGGATTTCTTCCAGAGCTCATTTCAAGGTTCAACAGAATTGTACCGTTTTCTCCTCTTGATAAAGACACACTAAGAGACATCTTTCTTCTTAAGGTTCAAAAATACAAAAAGGAGTTTGAAGAAGAGGGATTCCAGCTACACATAGAGCCAAAGGTGGCTGATTTCGTCATAAAAGAAGCCGTTAAGAGGCAGACAGGAGCAAGAGGATTAGATGTTCTTATGTCTAAACACCTAGAAGAGGTAGCCTTTGAGATATTCGGAAAAGGTGATGAGGGAGAGGTCATGCTCACTGTAGCCTCCGGAAAGGTCTCTCATATAGTAAAGAGGCGCGCATGATGGATTCGACAAGCTCACCACAGGTGGATTCGACTCTTCGACAAGCTCAGAGCTCACCACAAAAGGTATCTATTGTAAGCCTGGGCTGCTCAAAAAACCTTGTAGATAGCGAATTAATTCTCGGCTCACTCAAAAACGCAGGATACGAAATCTCATCTGAGAAAGAAGCGGATTTAATAGTCGTAAACACTTGTGGGTTTATTGCAGACGCAAAGAAGGAATCTATAAACACGATAATCGAGCTTTCACAATACAAACACCATGGTAACTGTAAGAAGCTAATCGTTACAGGATGCCTTGTTGAGAGATATGCGGATGAGCTTAAAAGGGAACTTCCTGAAGTGGATGCCTTCTGGGGCACAGGCGACCTCCTAAAGATTGGGGAGATTCTGGGAATGAAAAAGATTAAGAAAATCTACAAGTCTACTCCCGGAACACTCTATGACCCAGATAGTCCAAGGGTTCTTACAACACTCCCCCATACAGCTTATGTGAAAGTTTCTGAAGGGTGCTCAAGAACTTGCTCTTTCTGCATAATTCCAAAACTAAGGGGTCTTATGAAAAGTAGACCCGCTGATTCTATCGTCGGAGAGGTAAGGAATCTAGCAAATCTTGGAGTCAAGGAGATAAACCTCATTGCTCAGGATATGACAAGCTATGGAAGGGACATCGGAACGAATCTAGAAAACCTGCTTCGAGAGCTTGTAAAAGTAGATGGTATAAAGTGGATGAGGCTTCTTTACTGCTATCCCTGGGGATTTACAGATTCCCTTGTAAGGCTCATTGCTGAAGAAGAAAAGATACTGAATTACATAGATATGCCTCTTCAACACATAAACGATAGAATCCTGAAACTCATGGATAGAGGAACTACAAGTGCTAGAATTAGGAATATTATTGATAAGCTTCGTAAGGAAATTCCAAATCTAACGCTTCGCACCACATTCATCGCGGGATTTCCGAGTGAAACCGAAGAGGAGTTTAAAGAGCTTCTTGATTTTGTAGAAGATATGAGATTTGAAAGAGCTGGGGCTTTTAAGTACTCGCAAGAAGAAGGAACTAAAGCAGGTGAGATGCCTCATCAAATTCCTGATGAAGTAAAAGAAGAAAGATACGAAAGACTACTGGAAGTTCAATCCGAGGTTTCTCTGAATAAAAATCGAACGCTTATTGGAACCATCCACGAGGGCTTTATCGAAGGCACCGAGAACGGCAATTACATCGCCAGAATCCCCTCACAAGCGCCTGAGGTTGATGGGGTGACGTATATAAGTGGTTCCCCAAAAACCCTCCCTCCAGATAGCTACCCCAGATCCCAAAGAAACAAGAGACTAAAAGTCGGCGACTTGGTAAAAGTCTCGATCACCGATGCGGATATTTATGACCTGTTTGGGAAAGTAGTAAGTTAGACCCTACTTAAACCCTCTTATCCCATTTTCAAGAAAAGATTTAATCGTATTATTTCCGATTCTTTTGGATGCTTACTCCTCCCCCCATCCTAACCTTCCCCCACTAAGAGGGGGAAGGGATAAAAAAATTTCCTTTCCTCCCCCTTTTATGGGGAGGACCAAGGTGGGGGTTAAAATAAACCCGATTGTTGAATACTTTCTGACTTATAAATATACTCCATAGAAAATGAAAATAATATTCATGGGAACTCCGGAATTTGCTGTGCCTTCTCTGAGGGCTCTAGTTGATTCGGGAGACGAGGTTGTCGCAGTTGTAACCCAGCCTGATAAACCTAAGGGGCGAGGGCTTGAGGTTGCCCCGCCTCCGACAAAGGTTCTTGCAGAAAGACACGGTATTCCTGTTTTGCAACCTGCTAAGATTAAAACGGAGGAGTTTTTTAACGAGCTTAAAAAATTTAATCCAGACTTAATCTGTGTTGCTGCATACGGGAAAATCCTGCCCAAGAATATACTTGATCTCCCCCACTACGGTTGTATCAATGTCCACGCATCACTTCTTCCCAAATATAGAGGTGCGGCTCCGATCAACTGGGCGATAATTCGAGGAGAAAAGGTTACGGGAATTACTACGATGAAAATGGATGAGGGCATGGATACGGGCGATATGCTCCTTAAAAAAGAGGTACCCATTGAAGATGAAGATACCGGAGAAACCTTATCCGAGAAGCTTTCCGAAATAGGAGCCAGGCTTCTAATCGAAACCATAAGGCTTCTCAAAGAAGGACAGCTCAATCCCATTCCTCAAGATCATTCACAGGCTAACTATGCACCGATGCTTAAAAAAGAGGATGGAAAGATAGACTGGCAAAAATCGGCTGAAGAAATCAGAAACCTGATTCGTGGAGCACTTCCATGGCCCAGTGCCTATACAAATCTTGAGGGAAAACTCCTAAAAATATATAAAGTTCGCCTTGCTGGTGGTGAAGGGAAGCCAGGAGAGGTGATAAAATCCGAGTCTGGAATTTTAAGAGTCGCAACAGGGAAAGGAGCACTAGATATTCTGAAACTTCAAATTGAGGGAGGGAAAAAACTAGAAACCCAGGTGTTTTTAAGAGGAAGAAGGATTGAAGAGGGGATGGTATTGGGAGATTAGAACCAATTCTCTATGGAAATATCGAATAAAAAAGTAGGGTCGAACATCGCGTTCGCCCATAATGGGAATGGGCAACCGCAAGGGTTGCCCCTACAGGTTTTATGCTGTATTTCAAAACAGAATTAGTATTAATTGCATGATTCGGAGCAAACTAAGTGGTTAATTATCTAGCTAATTGGTGTATTAGATTTAGCTCTATACTTTTTCTCTAAATACTCAACACCACCTCAAAAAAACCAATCTTTACTTTAGATGCAATTCCATTCTTCCAGCATATATCTCGTGCTGCGTTTTGCAATTCTTTTGGGACTAAAAGCACAAGCTGAGTGCCAAGATTTGATAGCTCTCTCCACTCTTGAACCTCTTCTTCATTAATAGTCTCCTGGGTCTCTACCTCTGCTATCAACATAATCTGACCGTAGTTTACAAAAACTACATCGGGATAATGCCCTTTAAACTCAAAATTTTTTTCTTGCCCAGGATTTGTATGGACTTCTTTGTAGAGTCTTGAGTATTTCTCTTTTATCTTGCTAATTACCCAATCGTGGAGAAACTGTTCATCCCTAGACCGCTCCATATCTTTCTCCCCACTTAAGCTTGGTTTTAAGAATCGTAAAATAATCTCTGAATGGGGATTTAATCAACTTAACAGATGTGTCAGCCTTTCGTACCTCAACTACATCTCCCATATTCAAGCTGACTCCTACCTGTCCGTCTAGTGTAAGGTAAATATCCGGTGTATCTGTAAGAACCTTGACCCTGATTGTAGTTTCATTGGAAACAACTAGAGGTCGGTCGGTAAGGGTATGTGGACAAATCGGAGTAATGATTGTAAGAGGAAGCGTTGGATAAACAATGGGACCCCCAGCAGAAAGAGAATAAGCAGTAGAGCCTGTTGGAGTTGAAAGGATTATTCCATCTGCCTTAAAGGTGGTTACATGAGAATCGTTTATATATATTGCAAGATCAATTATTCTTGCAACTGCTCCTTTGTTAACTACAACATCGTTAAGAACCAGGTAATTCCCTATTCTTTCATTCCTTCTATGAATAGTTGCATCAAGCATTTCTCTTTTTTCGATTTCGTATTTGCCAGAAAGGATATACTCCATCATGGGATAGAGCTCATCGAGGGTAATCTCGGTGAGGAAGCCCAGTCCTCCAAGATTTACTCCTAAAATCGGAATATCGTATTTTGAGACAAGGCGGGCAACTCCAAGAAAAGTCCCATCTCCACCAAAAACTAAAACCAGATCTACAAGTTCAGGGAGTTCGCTTCGTGGAACAGAGCTTTTATGCCCAATTACCGCTGCAAGTTCTTTCTCAACATAAACCTCAATGCCCTTCTTTTCAAGCAACTTGGATAGTTCTGTTGTAATCTCAAAGGTTTCTTTTTTCTTGGTATTGCCGATAATACCGATCCTCAAAACCTATGCCTCCAACTCAATCGGCTGCCATTCGTGGAGTTTTTTGCAGTCTATGGAGTGTGAATATAATATACGTTGGCGGGTTAAAGAATCAAATATCAAGAAGCATGAGACAAGATGCAAGATGAACGATACATAATTCATACATCATGAATCATTTTATTTGTGGCAAAATTGTGGAAAGAGAGGGAAAACGTTAAATCGATTAGCCTCTGCCTTCTACATTTTCTCATCCGCAGAGCCTCCAAATGCGGGACTAGGAAGTCCTCGTCAAGCTCAGACGAGACATCCTGACTATCCTTGCTAATTTGACATCTCTTCTTTCTTCTTCTCCCCCGCTTCGTAAAGCAGATAGCTTTTTATAAATTCACTTAAGTCACCATCAAGTATCGGCTCAACGTTCCCCGTTTCGTATCCAGTTCTATGATCCTTAATCATCCTATATGGATGCAGCACATAGGAACGAATCTGACTACCCCATGCTATGTCCTTCTTTGTTGCATGTAGCTCTTCGAGCTTCTCTCTTTGTTTTTCTTTTTCAAGTTCGTATAGCCTTGCACGAAGAACCTTCATCGCTACAACACGATTTTGATGCTGAGAACGCTCATTCTGACAACTAGCCACTATCCCGGTCGGAAGATGTGTAATCCTCACAGCAGAGTCGGTTTTATTTACATGCTGGCCACCCTTGCCACCTGCTCGAAATGTATCAATCCTTAAATCCTTCTCATCAATCTCCACTTTAATATCTTCATCTATCTCAGGCGAAACAAATACGGATGCAAAAGAGGTGTGTCTTCTCCTGTTTGCATCAAATGGAGAAATACGCACTAGACGATGCACGCCACTTTCTGCTTTGAGATACCCATAGGCATAAGAACCCTTTACAAATAATGTTGCGCTTTTTATTCCAGCTCCATCTCCCGGTTGATAGTCGAGCATTTCTACTTGGTATCCGTTTCTTTCCCCATACCTGAGATACATTCTAAGAAGCATCTCAGCCCAATCTTGTGCCTCTGTTCCACCTGCGCCTGCATTGATAGAAACTATGGCATTCTTTTCGTCATCCTGATCGCCGAGCATTCTTTTAAATTCCATGCTCTCGATTTTGCCTTCGATATAGGAGATTTTTACTTGAGTCTCTTTTGCCGTTTCTTCATCCTCCTCTTCAGAGGATAGCTCCGCCAACACCTCCGCATCCTCAAGTTCATGGTAGAGATTCCCTAGGTCATCAATAATGCTTTTTAATTGTGCCCGTTCCTTCAGTACTTCTTGAGCCTTTTCAGGTTCTGTCCAGAAGTTTGAGGCACTAATGATTGTTTCTAATTCTACTAGGCGTGATTTCTTCTTAGGAAGGTCAAAGAAAGTCCCCTAGGATTTGTATTCTCTTTTTCAAATCTTCAATTTTCTCTTTGTTTTCTGCAAACATAAAATTAAACCCTCCATGTTCATATATAAATTAATATAAGATCTGAATGTGATAAAAACAAGTCGTTAGTTGAATTATCCCTGGTGTAAGGTAAATTTTTAAAATCTATCCATAGACAAAAAGGAGAATATTTAGCGTGAAGAAATACCTCTTTACACCCGGTCCTGTCCCTGTTCCAGAGGATATACTCCTTGAGATGGCAAGGCCTATAATACATCACAGGACTGTAGAGTTCGAAAACATATTTGCCGAGGTTAGGGAGGGACTCAAGTACATATTTCAAACAAAAGAAGAGGTATTTGTACTTGCTTCTTCAGGCACAGGGGCAATGGAAGGGGCAGTTACGAATACACTTTCTCGCGGAGATCCTGCTCTTGTTGTAAATGGTGGAAAGTTCGGCGAGAGATGGGTAAAAATCTGTCAGGCTTATGGCATTGAAGTCCATGAAATAAAGGTTGAATGGGGTGAAGCTGTTGATCCTTCTGAGATAAAAGGCGCCCTTAGCAAGAATCCTTCAATCCGTGCAGTTCTAATCCAGGCAAGTGAAACATCAACCGGAGTTATGCATCCGACAAAAGAGATTGCTGAAATTACAAAAGAAAGGGATGACGTTATTCTAATAGTAGATGGAATTAGCGCAGTTGGTGTATTCCCCCAACCCCTTGATGCATGGGGTATAGATGTTCTTATCGGAGGCTCTCAAAAGGCGTTTATGCTCCCTCCAGGACTCGCATTTGCCGCTTTGAGTAAAAAGGCGTGGAAATTTAATGAAAGATCGAATCTGCCCAAGTTCTATTTTGATTTCAAAAGGTATCTCAAAGATGCAAAGAGTAACACCACACCATGGACACCAGCTATAACTCTTGTCATAGGTCTTGCTTCGGTTCTAAGAAACTTTAAAAATGAAGGCCTTGAGAAAATGTTTCAGCGCCACGCAAGGCTTGCTCAAGCTACAAGAGAAGCGATAAAAGCAATAGGGCTTGAACTCTATGCGAAGCATTCGCCGAGCACCGCTCTTACAGCAGCCATTTCTCCCGGAGATATAAACGCAGGAAAGATTATAAGCGGACTGAGAGACAGATTTGGAATGACCCTTGCTGGAGGACAGGACCAGGCGAAAGGAAAGATCTTTAGAATCTCTCATATGGGATTCATTGATAGGGCTGATATCATTGCCGTTATCTCGGCTCTCGAATGCATTCTTAGAGATCTTGGATATAAATTCGATTTTGGAGCCGGGTCAAGAAGGGCCTCTGACATTTTGGGAGTGGAATAAGGTTCATAAGTAATATTATGTACTAAGGTTGTCATTCCTGCATGTATTAAGCGGGAATCCAACATTTCAAGCACATTATGGATGTCCGATAAATACATTCGGGCATGACAAAAGTAACACATGCTTAACGGGAGTTCATAAGAAATTCCTAGACCTTAAGACAGCAAGGAGAACACAGAGTTTATGAATGAAAAAAAGAATCCCTCTCCGTGAACTCTGTGGTCTCTGTGGCAAAATCAGTGAAAACCACAATTAAATTCATTCATCTTTCTGACATTCATATCGGGTTTGAAACTCACGGAAAGTTAAATCCCATAACGGGGAGAAATACAAGGCTTGAAGATGTATTACGCTGCCTAGATTCAGTTTTTGAAACTGCTATTCGAGAGTCAGTAGATTTAGTCCTAATAGCTGGTGACGTTTTCCATAGAGAAAACCCCCATCCTACGGAAGAGACTGAGTTTGCAAAGAGAATATCGAAACTCGTCTCTCAAGGTGGAACACAGGTTATTATAGTACTTGGCAACCACGACTATCCAACAAGCTTTGGAAAAGCCGCTGCTGTTGAAATATTTCCTGCTCTCAATCTTGAAGGAGTAACAATCGCAAAAAGACCTGATATTTACCCTGTAATTACAAAAAATGGACAAGTTCAGATTGCCTGCATTCCTTGGGCAAGAATTAGCACGTTACTAACAAAGGACGAATACAAATCGCTTTCTTCGGATGCGCTTCAGTTAGAAACTGAAAGAAGGCTAATACATATAATACGTGACTTAATTAGGAGAATAGAAAGCACATATCCTGCTGTTTTTCTAGGACATATTGCTCTAAGAGAGGCAACGCGTTCAGGTACAGAAATGACCACTCTTCTTACACAAGACCCATCAATCCCAAGGGGTGAGCTTGCAAACTCTGCGTTTACCTATGTAGCTCTCGGTCATGTACATAAATTTCAGAATTTGAATAAGGGTAATAAACCTCCAATAGTTTATTCAGGTAGTCTAGAAAGGATTGACTTTTCAGAAGAAAAAGAAAAAAAGGGATTTGTCATAGGTGAGATATTTAGAGATGAAAGCGGTTGGGAATGTAATTATGAATTTATTGAAACGGAAGCAAGAAGGTTTCTTACCATAGAAGCTGCAGAGAAAGATATAAACACAAGCGAAGAAATCATTAACATAATTAAAAAAGAGGATGTCCGAGATGCCGTTGTTAGAGTAAAGTTAAGAGCATCAAAATCAGAACAAGTCGATGAAAAAAGAATTAAGGAAGCTCTAAATGAGGCTTATTCAATAAAAATAGAAAAAATCTTTGAAAAGCAAGAAAAGATATTCAGGCAAGCAGAATTATCAAAATCTATGGATATTGTGGAGGCTTTGGATAAATATATCAGCACTAAACCGGAACTTAAAAATATTGCCGAAGATATGAAAAGGTATGCGGCAGATCTTATTCAAAAATCAAAAGAAATCTAAATTATATATTTACCCAAAAACAAACGTAATTACTTTATTATCGCTAGAGCAAAGTGAAGCGCTGAGTAGCGCGAGGCTAAAAATCCTAGTCCGTCATTTGCAAGGAATACTTCGACTAAGCTCAGCATAGATTCCACGACAAAGCAATCCCAAAAGAGAGATTGTCTTCGGCTCGTAACGACAAACTATACGCTTCGCTAGCGCAATGACAGGAAAAAGGCAATTAGTATAGACGCTCAAGAAAAGTTACTTATATAATTAACCATAAATCGTTTAAAAAAAGGAAAACTCAACTCTACACAGATGGTGTTCTCGTTTCGTAACAACCCACACTTAAAGGATTACATTTTGTAGTTTCTATTTGCAGTGTCACATGGTGGATTGCGAATTCATCGTGTAGATGCCTTTTAATTTCTTCAATAATTTTCTCACTCAAGTTAATATCTTCAATCACAAGATGTGCACTTAGTGCCTCAAAGCCTTGGGTCAGAGTCCAGGCATGAAGATCATGCACACCGAGCACTCCCTTATGAGACCCGATAGCCAATTCAAGAGATTCAAGGTCTATTCCCTTTGGAGTTCCTTCAAGAAGAACATGAACAGATTCAGTAAATATTTTCCAAGCGCTTCTAAGTATCAAAACCGAAATCAAGATACTTATTATCGGGTCGGCATAATACCATTTGGTTTGTAGCATTACTAAACCTGCAACAAGCGCGCCAAAGGAACCAAGCGCATCACTAATGACATGATAAATGGCCCCCCTAATATTTAAGCTAATGCTCTTAATTCTTGAAAGAAGATATGCGCTAAGAAGATTAACGCCGAGACCGAAGAAAGCTACCACTGTCATCTCAAGGCTTTTTACTTCGGTTGGAATTCTCAATCTGTCATATGCCTCAACTATAATTCCAAGGGAGATACCAAAGAGAAGAAGACTATTTAAGAAAGCGGCTAGTATCTCAGCTCTATAAAATCCAAAGGTTTTTTGAGAAGTAGGTGGCTTAAGTGAGAACCATAGCGCGAAAAGGGCGAGTGTAATAGAAACAACATCTATCAACATATGTGCTGCATCGGAAAGTAAAGCAAGGCTTCCTGTCAAAAACCCGGCCGCACCTTCTATTAGCATAAAACCAAAAGTGAGACAAAGTACAACTATAAGAGCATTCTTCTCTTTCAATTCCATTTTTGATGAAAGATTGTCTTGATCGTTCAAACCCATTTTATTTAAAAATACATACGTTATAAATAAGAGTCAAAAGATTATGTTAAAGTTATTTTGTGGAAGAAGTTAACTGCGGGGCAAGCAAAATGGTAACAAGAAAACCAGCAGTAGCAGGCAAATTTTATGAGGGAAATGCTGAGGAATTAATTAAGGAGCTAAGTCTATTAGTAAAACCACTCCCCGATGTTGAAAAGAAAAAGATCCTTGGAGGAATCTCTCCACATGCAGGATATATCTACTCAGGTCATGTGGCGGGCGAACTTTATTCAAGAATACAAATACCTCAAAGAATCGTAATTCTCTCTCCCAACCACACAGGATACGGGGCAAGAATCTCTATATTTCCAGATGGATACTGGGAAACGCCCCTAGGTAATGTAAAGGTTGATTCAGAGCTTTGTACCCTTATTCAATCAAGGTATAAATCAATAGTAAGGGAAACGGATGCTCATCTTTTTGAACACTCGCTTGAAGTTCAACTGCCTTTCATTCAGCATCTAAAAAGCGATTTTCAGATAGCTCCAATTACGCTCATGCACCTTACATTTAAAGAATGTGAAATCCTAGGGAGAGCAATTAGTGATTCAATCAGGGAAATGGGAGAAGAAGTCCTAATCATAGCAAGCTCAGATTTAAACCACTATGAGGATCAAAAAGTAACTGAGAAAAAAGATATGATGGCAATAGGAAAGGTGCTTTCACTTGACCCTAAAGGGCTTCTTGATGTTAAGTCGAGGTATGGCATTTCAATGTGTGGAGTAATTCCTACAACCGTTATGCTCATTTTATGTCTTGAGCTTGGAGCAAAGAAAGCCGAACTCCTAAAACACGCTACATCAGGTGATATAAGTGGAGATTACAACCACGTTGTCGGCTACGGGGCAATTTGGGTTTATTAACCTCAATTATTTCTAGAAATAATCGTTAGAAAAACCTGATTGAAAATTAGACATTTCATCCGAATCCACAAAAATCACAAATAAAAATTCAAAATTTACAAGATCACCTTTTGAATGCTATAATTTTAGTTAGAGTACATAGTTGTTAATTATTTCATAAAGGGAAATCCGATGGCTAGACAAGCCGTAATTGAAGATCCAAAAGGTTTAGAAGTAGAAATAATAAGCATGTGCGATTCAACCAGGGAAATGCTTTCCGCAACACGAGATGGTTTTAAAAGACAGGATAAAGAAAGTCTAAATTATGCAGAAAAGATAGGTCGGGAAATCCACCAAAAAGAAAAGGAACTGACACATTCAATTATTTCCAAGTTTTCGAGAACAGAAGAACCTATTAAAGACGTAGAAGTGCTTGGTTTTCTTCCCGCACACCTCGAGAGAATCGGAGACAACATTGAACTTCTTATAAGATGCATAAGAACGATGGCATACGAAGGGACACTTTTTAGTGAAAGAGCGATAAAAGAAACAAATACGCTTTTTGATAAAGCTATCGAGCTTCTTGAATGCCTTCGTGATGCCCTAAAAACGAAAAATAAAGTACTAATAAGATACGTCAAAGAGGAAGGAGAAAAATTTCAGGATATGATTAGCGAATATTCTCTTGCGCACCAAGAGCGTTTGATTGAAGGCACATGCTTCTCAAAGGCTTCTTCTGTTTATCTTGCTATTCTAGATTACCTTGCCGAGGTTGAAAGACATATAAGACAGATGGCAAATAATATCGTACTTTAGTTGCTATTTTCCCTATTAAGATAGCTGAAATATAGAAATTATCTTTTAAATCCATATAATTAGAATAATTTAGTTATGCCGCCAAGGGAGGAAACATGAAAAGCCCAAAGAATATTATTACTCTAATAATTATTCTATTGATTGTGATTGTATTAGCACAAAACGCCAAAGCTGTAGATGTAAGGTTTCTCTTTTGGAACTTTTCTACATCTGCATTTATTATGTATCTAATTTTCTACGTTGTTGGTGTGATATCTGCACTTATCGGGATTGTTTGGCGAAAGATATAGTAAAATTAATGTAGAGACGACCCGACGGGTCGTCTCTACTGAGAGGCCACCGGTTTTATTACAATACTAAATTTTCAAAAATCGTGAGAACCGTCATGCAAATATCAATAATCCACCGAATTTCTCCACTATCTTGAGATTCTCTCTATAGTCAACAGGACAATCTACAATAACAGGTTTGTTTTTTGAGAAGGCTTCTTCCAAAACAGGCTTAAGCTCCCCTGCGGCTTCGATTCTATACCCAATAGCACCGAAGCTTTCTGCAAATTTAACGAAATCCGGGTTTCCAAAGTTCACATGAGACTTTCTTCCAAAAGTAATCTGTTGTTTAATCTCTATGAGACTATAGCTTTTGTCGTGGAAAACCAAGCTCACGAACGGCACCTCTTCTCTTACGGCAGTTTCAAGTTCCTGTGAATTCATCAGAAATCCTCCATCTCCTGTGACGGTTACTACTTTTCTCTCTGGATAAAGTAGCTTTGCTGCAATTGCACCAGGAACCCCAACACCCATTGATGCAAATCCATTTGAAATTATACATGTATTTGGTTTATAACATGGATACACCCTAGCAACCCAGAGCTTATGGGCCCCGACATCGGAGATGACTATATCGTCCTCTCCCATTATATCCCTTAGATCAGAAAGAATCTTTTGTGGCTTTGGAGGAAAAGACTTGTCGTTTTTATATGCCTCACACTCTCTTAGTATCTGTTCTCTAAGAGCTTTTGAATAATTCGCTTCATTTTGCCTTGCTCTATCAGCAATCTCTCTAAGCGATATAGATATATCCCCTGTCACTCCAACACTTATTATATAGTGAGCATCAACTTCGGCAGGAGACATATCAATATGAACGATTTTTTTGTCTCGATTTGGATTCCACTTCTCAGGGGAATATTCAACAATGTCATACCCTATCGTAATTATAACATCCGCTCTAGCCAATCCAGACGCGATATAATCACCCGCTTGAAGACCAACTGTAAAAAGCGAAAGCTCGTTGTTATCAGAAAGTGCCCCCTTTCCCATAAAGGTATGCGCTACAGGAATATTTAATTTTTCGGCAAAATACAGAAGAGCATCTGCAGCCCTTTCTCTTATAACACCATTTCCAGCTAAAATCATCGGATATTTAGCCTCAGAAATTATTTTAGCTGCTCTTTCGACCTGGGCAGCAAGAGGCTCAGGGCTGAAAGGAAACTGTACAAAAAGAGGTTTTTCATTTACATCCATACCTGCTACATCTTCGGGAAAATCTATATGAGTTGCTCCAGGCTTTTCCGTCTCGGCAACTTTGAATGCTTTTCTCACAGCTTCCGGGATGACCTCTGGTTTTTTAATCTGAGTGTTCCACTTAGTTATAGGATGAAATATTCCTACAATATCAATGTATTGATGAGATTCCTTATGCATCCTATCAAGCGAAGCCTGCCCTGTAATCGCAACAATTGGAGCTCTATCCATATTAGCATCTGCTACACCTGTCATCAGGTTTGTGGCACCAGGTCCAAGTGTTGAAAGACAAACACCCGCCTTTCCACTCAACCTCCCATATACATCAGCCATGAAAGCCGCGCCCTGTTCATGGCGTGTTAATATAAACCGCATTTCTGAATCAAGAAGGGCATCCATGATATCAATATTCTCTTCCCCGGGGAGGCCAAATATATATTTAACCTTTTCATTTTCAAGACATTTCACAAGCAGTTCAGAAGCCTTCATGTTAATCCTTAATCAAAGTTTTATACTAACTCCTACCCTTCCTAAATCAAATTTCAAAAGAATAAGTTACTAAGTAGAACCTGATAATATCGAATGCTATTTGAATTATCATAATACTTGTTTAGAATTTTTACAAATTAAACCAAAGATGATTTTTAAAGAGGAGGCTCAATTTTTATCTTTGTTCCTAATTCGACCCCGGTTGCATCCTTAGGGTTCACTTCAAGCACATATTTCGCAGGGCGAAGCGGCGTATAAACCTTGCATTCAGAATAGGGATTTTGTTTTCCAATACAGGGTTTAGCGTTCACAATGTGGACAATTATTCCATCACTATCAATCCATAGTATAGCTAGTTCAATTAATGTATCTTTCATCCAGAAACTAGGAAATGCTTCTCTATCATATATAAAAATCATTCCACAATTAGGACAGAGAGATTTTCTTCCTTGAAGACCTTTCTGCTTGTCCTTCGCTACCTCAGCTTCTATCTTTACATCGTTAGGTAGCGTTATCAAATAAGAATCCAAACCAGTTTCAGCTAGAACTAAAACTAAGAACAAAATAAGTTGCTTTATCATTGGATTTCCTACTTTTTAAAAACCCTTTTTACAAACCGGTCCTCATCAAGCTCCGAAATTAGATAGCCAATTTCATATTGATTACCTGGATAACAATAAAGCCTTATTCCCTGAGGTGTAATCAAAAACTTACCCTCCTTTTTTGTGCCATCGGGAAGCTTCACTTCATAAACCGTAAATCCCACAGTGCCTCCGCCAATATTCACAATCTTTCTTTCTTCTCTTAGTATTCTCACGCCTTCTGCTATATCCCAAACCTTTGGATATATCTGACCTTTAACTTCTAGCTTCATATCAGTGTTATATTTAGTTTTCCGATCATGCCTGCTTGACGGGACAAGAATGTCTCGTCTATCCTGATTATTATGCACGGATAGGCGGGATTTTCGAATCCCGCCAGCCAACAATGCAGGACTCGAAAGTCCAACCTATCTAGTTTCATAAGAGTCCTCGATATAATTTTATTGTAACCCGAAGTTTAGAGCTATTTCTCGCATCTTATATTTCTCATCGTACATTTTGTTTGTAGTAGAGAGAATTCAATGCACCATATACCTACGCCAAGGCGATCTGCTTACTTTCTTTAATACATAAATTCTAATGAGAACACTCAAATCACAAAAAATCTCTTGAAAACTTCAACCCTAGAAATCATACCTACACAGGTTAGGAGTAAGTCCAGCTTTTTATTTCGTTCATACACAAACCGCGCTTTTAATTCTCCTCCACAATACTGGCAATTTGATTCTTCAGCCCATTTGTCACACTTCTCACAATACTCACCCTTTTCGTTATACCAGGTAAATAGGGAATAAACTAACTCATTTAATCCTCTTTTACCCAAAGAATCAGACCAATCACTAAGAGCCTCTTTTATACCTTTTCGGAATCTCTGCGGGACTTCAGTCAGATCACCCGAATAAATTTCTTCTTTATCCACATAAATCCTAAAGAAAAAGTCCATCTTCTTACTTAATCCGTGATTCGTGTATTGTGGATTGTGGATCGTTTTTTGTGAACCGAATCGTTCGACTGAGCTCACGACGAAGTCACGAAACACTAGTCACGAACCACCAGTTAGTCTCCACAACCTTCCTGGTATCCACAGTACTTGCACATAGCATGACAACCAATCCTCATTAGAGGCTACTACAATTAGGACATATAGTAATATCTTCAGCTTCATCTTTCGCTGAACCTTCTTGAGTCATAGTCTTTTAGTGTTTTACCTAAGATTTGTGGATTATTTTGAATATATTCCCTGATTTTGTTTAATCCATCTTCATTACGAATTATATGTTCATAATAGTTACGCTGCCATAATGGAATTCCTGGTGTTTGATGAATATCATTAATTAGTATTGAATTGGAAACGGGTCTGCCAAATTGTTCAAATGTAGGGGCACGTTGCAACGTGCCCCTACTATCATTGTTAATAACAATAATAATTCCGTGAAAATGGTTGGGCATTACAATATACTCATCCAATATCAAATTTCTTCGCAAGTCAAATGTTTTTAGCCATTCTGTTTTAACAATTTCGCCTAATTGGTTTAATACTATTTCCCCACCTACTACATCACCAAAAACACATTCTCCTTTTTGTGTACATACCGTTATAAAATATGCCCCTGGCTGTGAATAATCGTATTCTTTCAATCGAACCGACCTTCTATGATGAATATCAGGATTGTATTTCATACTAACCTTACCCTCCTATATATTCACAAACACACACCTAACACAATAAATCCCGTCCCCTTGTTCTTTTGAGCAACCGCAAGGGTTGTCCCTAAAAATATTATCACGTCTATATCCATTAACCCTGTATTCTCCCCCTTATAATAGAAACGAAATTTAGAATCTTTACTATTATAGGTAATTACAGAAGCCCTGGCTTACCGAACTACAAAAGTCCTTATAGTCTCAGCGAGTACGTTTGGATCATTAGTAGGCTCCGCGCATCTGGTACCAGCACAGACGCAAGCAACAGGTGATTTTAATTTTGATATTTCCTGGATAGTTTGAGATAGGTTCCCTAGCTCACTATTAGATGAGTTTATCTGAATAACGATTTTATGCGGTCTGTAAATCGACCATGCAGTTCTTAGAAGTTCTTCTACCCTTTGATCATCCCTTTCACCAACAATAACAACCCGAGGCGGATGTTTGACGTGATTATGTAAAGCAAGAAAGTAAGTGGCTGCGTAAAGACCGAATTTCTCAGCGACTCCACTAAAATACATTAGTGTATTCTCTGAATATTCTCGATAACGATAATCATCTGTTAGATAGTGTAATCTGTCGAAAAAGGCTGCGGCGCTTGCGTTGGGTGACGGTATTGGGTCATCCTGAATTGGCTTAAAACGATTCTTTAATATGACTACTCTATCATTCGTCTCTTCTATATCGAAGAATCCCCCGTTTCTTTCATCATAGAATTTCTGGGTGACCAAATTAGCCAGATTAATTGCCTTTCCAAAATAAAAACCATTTCCCGAGGTCTCGTAAGCATCTAGACATGCAATCCCCATTTTTACTTGATCATCAAGAAATCCGACGACTTTTGCTCGTCCATCAAAATAGGTGTGACAAAAACCTATTCCTTCTTCAAAGCAGTTTCTAAGTAGAAAATCTAGAGTCTTTATGGCTAAATCCCTTGCTCCTTCATCTCCTAGAACCTTGTAAGCCAGAAGAAAAGCTGAAACCATCATGGCGTTCCAATTTGTATAAATTATCTTATCTACATATGGAGTAGGTCTTCTTTTTCGTGCTTCAAAAAGACGACTCTTTCCTGATTCTATTAACTCCCTCACTTTCTCATTAGAAATATTAAGCCTTCTTGCAATCTCTTCTGATTCCATATCAATAAAAAGAAGATTCTTCGCAGGATTGTGCTTCATCTCGCCTCGTGAGTAAATATTGTAATAAAGAGATATAACCTTGGCCTCCTCAGAACTAAGAGCATCTTCTACCTCCTCCTTTGTCCATGTGAAGTAATCACCATCGTCGTGAAGGTCAATATCAGCATCCTGACTTCCATAAAACCCTCCATTTTCTTGGTCAGAAAGAACATCCATCACAAAACCTATAATTCCTTCTGCTATGCGACGGAAAAAATCGTTACCTGTAACCTGATATGCTAGAAGATAGGTTTTTAAATGTTCGGAGTTGTCATAGGACATCTTCTCAAAGTGAGGAACGATCCATTGAGCATCTACAGAATAGCGATGGAATCCGCCTCCAATCTGGTCATACATTCCTCCCTTTGCACTTTTTGTGAGTGTTTTATCTATTATGTGTAAGAACTCTTCGTCTTTGGTTTCAAAGTAACGAGCAAGTAGGAGTTCGACTGCACCAGAATGCGGGAATTTCGGCGCAACTCCAAACCCGCCATTTACCGAGTCGAATGAATCCATCATATTTTCAATAGCTCTATCGACTAAGAGAATGTTAAGCTCACCAGGGGATGACTCAAATTGATTTGCTAGCAAAAGCGCCTGGTAGATTTTATTTGACTCGGAAACGACAGCCTCTTTATTTTTTCTGTAATAATCAATAACCCTATTGAGCACATTACGAAAAGAAGGTAGGTTTTGTGTATCTCTAGAAGGGAAATAGGTGCCCCCAAAAAATACCTTTCCTTCCGGTGTCATAAATCCAGTAAGAGGCCAGCCACCTTGACCTGTAAGAGCACTTACCGCCTGCTGGTATCTTCTATCAACATCTGGTCTTTCATCCCGATCCACTTTTATTGCGATAAAATTCGCGTTGATTATTTTTGCAATCTCTTCATCCTCATAACTTTCCCTGTCAATAACATGGCACCAGTGGCACCATACAGCACCGATATCTAGGAGAATAGGACGGTCTAATTCTTTTGCCTTCTGGAAAGCCTCTTCACACCAAGGATACCAGTCTACAGGCTGATGACTCGCGCTTCTTAAATACGCACTTGATTCATCTGCTAACCGATTCTTTCCTTCTTGTGTCACCATTTCACTCATAATAACTTTCAAAATTAAACAATTAGTGGCTCATCTTCAAATAGGATAGGCAATTTTATGGGCAAAGGCATGCCTTGTCCCTACTTTGCTGTCCACAAGCAAGCCTGTTCCGATGTATTCTACTTAGTCTTAGCCATACTCAGAACAAACGGGAGCTCATTATTATCCGAGGCTGGAAAACCTCGGCTATCGTTATGTAATTATTTGTATGGAACCTTCGATAGTCGCGACTTTCCAGTCGCGGATTTTTATAATTGGAATTTATCTCGGCATGGCCTGCCCTGAGCCAGGTCCCCGATTTAATCGGGGAAGGGATGCCGCTCCTACGACACATAGGTTACCCCTTTTTTTCTTTTATTGCCTTAATAATCTCGCGCATAAAGGCAGGCAGGTCATCTGGGATGCGTGATGTCACCAAGTTTCCATCTCTTACAACCTCAGCATTTATATACTCAGCTCCTGCATTTACAATGTCATCCCTAATAGCACTAACGCAGGTCACCTTTTTACCCTTTAGTATTCCTGCCGAGACCAACACCCATCCAGCATGGCAGATAGCTCCAATTACCATGCCATGATCAAAGGCATCTTTAACCAGTCTTAACATCGCAGGGTAACGGCGCATATAATCTGGAGCATAGCCTCCGGGGACAATGACACAATCGAAATCTACACCCTTAACCTTGTCTGCCGAAGTGTCCACTTTTACTGGATAACCATGTTTACTGTTATACGTGTCAGAACTTCCACTTCCTACTACAATTACCTCCGCTCCTTCTTCTCTAAACCTATAAAGCGGATACCAAAGTTCTAATTCTTGATATTGGTTCTCAGCTAAGATCGCAACCCTTTTCCCTTTTAGTTCCATGATTGCCTCCTTGACTAGGAATTGGGAATTAGGATTAATTCCTAACTCCTAATGCCTAATTCCTAATCAAATCCTTGCAACCTTCGCCATTAGTAAATGATCAACTAAGACCAGGTTTACCATTGCCTCAGCGATGGGAACTGCCCTCGGACAAAGGCAAGGATCATGCCTACCTTTTACAACAAGATCCTTAATGTTGCCATACTTATCCACTGTTTCTTGAGTCTTTGAAATTGAAGAGGTTGGTTTTATAGCAATCCTAACTACCAGATTCTCTCCAGTTGTTATTCCACCCTGGATTCCGCCTGCATTGTTTGTTTTAAATCTGAGTCTATTAGAATCATCCATATACATAACATCATTGACCTCAGACCCTTTTCTTCTTGAAACCTCAAAACCCATTCCTACTTCAAACCCCCTTATCCCACCTATACTCATAAGGGCTTGCGCAAGGTCGGCGTCCATTTTATTAAACACAGGGTCGCCAAGACCTGGCGGGACACCGATTGATACAACCTCAACTGTCCCACCGATTGAATCCCCTTCATGCCTAACCTTCTCAATTAGGTCTATCATCTCAATAGCCTTTTCAGAATCCGGGCATCTAACTGGATTATTTTCAATCTCATTAAAATCTATTTCCTCAGCCACAATATCTCCAATTTGCTTTACATAGCCAATAGTCTTTACTCCGTTTAAATTCAGGATTTTCTTTGCAAAAGCCGCGGCGGCAACACGTCCGACTGTTTCTCTCGCAGAAGACCTCCCGCCACCTCTCCAGTCTCTCACTCCGTATTTAACGTCATAGGTATAATCCGCATGGCCAGGGCGATAAGTGTCCTTTATGTCTTCATACGATTTTGAAATCACATCTACATTCTTAATCATAAGTGAAATGGGTGTACCAAGGGTTTTTCCTTCAAAGACGCCTGAGAGCATCTCTACCTTATCTGGCTCTTTTCTCTGAGTGGTTACTTTACTCTGACCAGGGCGACGACGATCGAGTTCATATTGGATTTCCTCTTCCGAGATCTCAAGCCCTGCAGGACAGCCATCTATTATTACCCCAAGAGCAGGACCGTGAGATTCACCCCAGGTAGTTATCTGAAAAAGCCTACCAAAAGAATTTCCAGGCATAGGGAAATTTTATATCAGTAGGAAAGGCATTGCAAATACTTTAACGGATTAGGGAAGATTATAGGCGGGGATGGGAAACCCCACCTATCCGCATATTTCAATTTCCACCAGAAATAGGCGGGACTTTCCAGTCCCGCACTGATGGGCGGGGTTGGAATACCCCGACTTCGTTGTTTTATTTGCTTGAATATAAACATTCGATAGCAGCGACTTTCCAGTCGCGGATTTTTATAATGGGGATATATATCGCGCCTAGAAGGCGCACCTACGATTCATTTGGGTTGTTGTTTCCCATACTCGTAGGAGAGGCTTCCTTCGATGAACTCAGGACAGGTCTAGGCTCGAACCAACTGTGGTAAGCCAATACATGTAGGGCTCATTCCCCGAATGAGCCTTGACATTGAAGGCTGATGAAGGTATCAGCCCTACTCTAAAGATTTTTATGAGCCCGACGAATTATTGTAGAGACGACCCGCCGGGTCGTCTCTACTTTATTTATTCAGATCTGTCCAGTTTTCGATTCTTTTTAGATGTAAATCTAGTTTTTAGGAAATCGTATTGCTCTAGTCTTAATCCAATAAGACCTGAGTTAATGATTTGGGTAACTGATGTTCTACACTTATACACTTAAGTAGGGATATAGGATCGTCATTCCCGCAGTCCCCGATGAATTCCTCTTGGATAGCGGGAATCCATTTTGCTTTGTCATTCCCAAACGTTACCCGATAAAAACATTCTGGTACAAGCTTTATTGGGAATCCAATGGATACCCGATAACTGCACTCGGGTATGACAGAAGCGACGGATGCACGATTAACCTTCTGCACGCATTAAGCCTTGTCCAGCATTGGCAGGCGGGGTTGGAAAACCTCGTCTCATTGTGCAGGGTTAGAAAACCCTGCCTATCAGTGTATGTTAAGATTCTGGGGGATAGGCGGGACTTTCCAGTCCCGCTTTATATGAGTCTTGAAAGCAACGCTACTGATTCAATATGATATGTCTGTGGGAACATATCAAATGGGCGAATTTTTATAAGTTTATAGCCAAACTCAGTAAGCGTCTTTAAATCCCTTGCCAAGGTTGGTGGATCGCATGAGACGTAAATGATTTTCTCTGGAGAAAGTTCTACTAGTCCTTTCAATATACCCTTTGCCCCTTCTCTCGGTGGGTCGAGAACAACTAAATCGAATTTATCATCCCTTTTAAGCGATTCTTCGACAAAAAGTTCGGCTGGAGTGGGATCAAAGATCACATTCCTTATTTGATCTGCCTCTGCACTCTTTTTTGCAAGCTTGATAGCCTTTGCGCTAACGTCAACCCCTACTACCTCTCTAGCCCTTTTTGCAATGTGAAGTGAAAAATTTCCAATCCCACAGTATAGGTCTAAAACCCTTTCGTGTCCTTTAAGATCTGACCATTCAACTAAAGTCTCAACTAATCGCTCATTAATTTCTCTATTTGACTGAATGAAAACCGATGGAGTTGAATAGAACTTTAAGCCAGATTGAGTAAATTCAAAGTCCTCTTCATGATATCCTGCTACCGATACGTTCCCTATCTCTAACGATTTTTTTATATGATCACGAAGGGTGTTAAGTTTCTTTGGATCCTTCTCACTGAATGGGACAAGAGAAATGTGAGCAGTCTTTCCATCTGATGCTATATGAATCCTTGCCAAAGGGTAATGTGCATTAATCGAAGAAAGGCATTTAGTAAGACGAAAAATCGCTTCATTTATAATACTCGAAGCAATTGGACAACCTTCTATCGGGACTCGTTTTCGACTTCCCTCTTCATGGAATCCAAGATGATACCTTCCCTTTTGAAACCATGTTGAAAGGGTAACCCTATTTCTGTAGCTGTATTCTTCTAGAGAAGGAACTATTGGCTCAATCTCGATGCCTCTTAATCTACCAATTCTTTCAAGAGTTTCTCTTAGAATGCTTACTTTAGCAGCAAGTTGAGAAGGATACTTAAGATGTTGCAACTGGCACCCTCCACATTCCCCAAAAACAGGACAGGGCGCCTGAGTCCTTTCAGGAGAGGTTCTTAAAATCTCTTCAATAATTGCCTCAGCGTAACTACCTTTGTCCTTTGTGATTTTAACCTTTAAAACATCGCCAGGTAGCCCACCCTTTACAAAGACCACCTTACCATTGGCTCTAGCCATTCCTGCCCCGCCGAATGTGAGCTTTTCAATTTCGACTCGCATGATATAACTTTAACTTAACAATTTCCAGTAGCTTGCTACAGGGTTTCAGCTGTCATCTCGAACGCACGTGAGAGATCTAGATTCCTCACGGAGCCTGTGCTGAGCCACTGCGAAGTATTCGGAAAGACACCACGTGTCATATTGCTTCGTCACTGCCTTTTATTTCCTTTTCTCGTTCTTTTCATTTCCCTCCGAACCACACTGCGGTTCAAAGAATACTCCACTCGAAATAATTCTCCCCGAAATAACCAAAAGAACTGTCGTTTGTATGTTGATGCCCTGCAGCTTGCCTCAGGATTCATTATTGTATCCCAGCAACCTAAATTATAATCATAGCATCCCCATAACTCAGAAATCTGTATTCCTTTTCCATTGCCTCTTTATAGGCTTTAAGAATAAGCTCCCTGCCTGCAAATGCTGAGACCAACATAAGAAGCGTTGAACGGGGAAGATGAAAATTTGTTATCAAAATATCAACAATTTGAAACTGGAAGCCAGGATAAATGAAAAGATCCGTATAGCCGAAAGCAGGCTGCACATTTCCATTTTTATCAAGAGCACCTTCTAGGGTTCTTACTACAGTGGTACCCGCAGCAACAATTCTTTTGCCCTCTCTCTTAGCCCTGTTTATAGCAAGAGCCGCTTCATCAGAGATTTCTCTATATTCCTGATGGATTTTGTGTTCTTCTACATTCTCAGTCTTAACTGGTTTAAAGGTTCCAGCCCCTAAATGTAATGTAATATAAAGAATTTCAATACCTTTTTGACGTATTTCGTCTAAAAGCCTTCTTGTGAAATGAAGCCCTGCCGTCGGAGCAGCAACCGCTCCTTTCTTATCCGCATAAACCGTCTGATAGAAAATCCTATCCTTCTCTTCAGGCTGGCGTTTAATGTATGGAGGAAGAGGCATCCTTCCAGAGTGCTCTATGTAATCATCGGCATCCTCTTCAAACTCAATTATCCACTCATCTTTTCCATCTTTTAATACCTTTCCCTTAAAACCTCCATCAAATTCGATCTTCATGTTGTGTTTGGGATTTTTCATAATGGCCTTCCAAAAACAAGCATTTATCCTATCTGTAAGCAGAACCTCCACTTTCTTGCCTTTGTCTTTTTTCCCGAAAAGCCTGGAAGGGATGACTTTTGTGTTGTTTAAAACAAGTATGTCCCCTTCTTTTAAGATTTGAGACAACTCAAAAAATCTTCTGTGTTCGATTTTTTGATTATTTCTCCAAACAACCATCAACCTTGATTCCTCCCTATTAGAAACTGGATAGAATGCAATAAATTCATGAGGGAGTTCGTAATCAAAATCGGCTGTTTTCATTGAACCTATTCTACCCGAAGTGACCGCGGTTATGTTTGAAATAAAAACGAATTATTGCTGTAGTAGGGGCAGGTTTGAATCCTGCCCCTACAGTAGACATGATTTGGTACAAGGTTGAATTCGTCTAATTGTATGTTGGTATAACTCTCTGGTATTTTGCCATCACAGTTGCTTGACGTCATCCCTGTTTTTTTATATCCGCCGTTGGGTAGGTAACGAGCAGACCTAGCGCCTGCACTATTATTTTGGGCAACCGTGGCTCGAGCGGGCTCGCCACAGGCAAGGCTTGCCCCTACAAATAATATCCCGTGTATTTGATTCGGTTTGTGAAATAAAGGGCGAACACATAGGTTCGCCCCTACTTACCTTTAACCTTTTCCAGAAGTTTCTTTATCGAAAGTCTTAATGCATTTATCCTTATAAACCCTGTTGCATCCTTCTGATTATAGACCTTTTCTTCCTCGAAGGTAGCCAAATCCTTCTGATATAAAGAAAATGGAGAACGCCTGCCTGCAACTGATACAGTTCCTTTATAAATCTTCATTCTAGCCGTTCCAGACACATTCTTTTGAGACTCATTTATAGCAGCCTTCAGCATTTCCATCTCAGGTGAATACCAAAACCCATAATAGATAAGCTCCGAAAATTTAGGAGTAAGCATGTCTCTTAGATGCATGACCTCTCTGTCCATTGTAAGAGACTCAACTGCTCTGTGTGCAGCATGAAGAATTGTACCACCCGGGGTCTCGTAAACACCGCGTGATTTTATTCCGACAAATCTGTTTTCCACCATGTCTACTCTTCCAACGCCGTTTTTTCCAGCAATTTTGTTTAGTTTATGAAGAAGTTCTACTGGAGAAAGTTCCTCCCCGTCAATCCTTACCGGCACACCCTTTTCAAAATCTATGTCAATGTAGGTAGGCTCGTTTGGAGCTTTATCGGGGGAAACTGTCATCTCAAACATATTTTCAGGTGGTTCAGCCCAAGGGTCTTCAAGTATTCCACCCTCGTAGCTTGTATGAAACAGGTTCCTATCGCAGCTATAGGGTTTTTCTTTAGTTACGGGAACGGGAATCCCATGACTTTTTGCATAGGTCATAAGATCCTTTCTCGATTTAAAATCCCACTCACGCCACGGAGCTATAACGCCAATAGCTGGGTTAAGCGCATAGTAGGTTAATTCAAACCTTACTTGATCGTTGCCCTTTCCTGTTGCGCCATGTGATACCGCATCCGCATTTTCTTTTTTTGCAATTTCAATCTGCTTCTTTGCAATCAGAGGTCGTCCAAGAGAGGTCCCCATTAGATACATCCCTTCATAAACTGCGTTCGCGCGAAGGGCTGTAAAAACAAAATCCCTTACAAATTCATCTTTCAAATCCTCTACATACACTTTACTGGCGCCTGTTTTTATAGCCTTTTCTTTTATCTCCTCTAAATCCTCCCCTTGACCTAGATCAGCAACAAACGCAATAACCTCTGCTTTGTATTGTTCAATAAGCCATCTGAGTATCACGGATGTATCAAGGCCGCCAGAGTAAGCGAGTATTATTTTCCTAATATCTCCCATTTTCAAAAAACCTCCAATAATTCATTTTGAAGAAAGCTAAAGGCAAA
The DNA here is from genome assembly GCA_001443445.1 of Candidatus Dadabacteria bacterium CSP1-2. Classification (GTDB taxonomy): domain Bacteria; phylum Desulfobacterota_D; class UBA1144; order Nemesobacterales; family CSP1-2; genus CSP1-2. The sequence goes on from LDXN01000008.1 coordinate 60,028, forward strand.
GGTGTAAGCAAATCTTTAGACTTTTAAAATCAGGTAGTCTAAACAAATAAAGATTTCATTTACTCATCTGTTTATCCAGTTGACTTCCCCTAAGGTCATAAAAATAGAATGTTGCACCCTTACTCTCATAAAATTTCTCAAGTGAAAAACCGATATATTCTAGCTTTGCATCGTCATCACCCCTATACGTAGTACGTTTCACTTCCTGGGAAAGCTTGCAAACAATTGGAATTTCGTTTGTAGGACTTTCATGACATAAAAATCGAAGTTCAAATTCGCCATCTACAGACATATTCCTTGGAATAGCAAACCCTACAGCCATCCTAGCATTTATTAGTTCAATTACCATGAGCTTAACCTTTCCAAAACCTTCGGCCTCCCCTCCGCCCTCAACCTCAAATGTATAGCCGTAAAAGTTAACGGGTATGTTACTCTCCTTCATCGAATCGAGATACCAATAATCCTCTGAAGTTAGCACACACATAATCTGAAACATTTTAGCCTCCTGAAAACTACTAAATTCAAACCTTAAACTGGCGTAAGTAATGATAACATGCAATGAATACAGTCTAAACAAGCCCAATGAAGCTCAGTTGCTTCCCTACATTTTCACCATCCCTTCTATATGAATGAAAATCACTATTGCATTTTGTACAGATGTTCATTACCTCAATGTCCTTTACTCCCTCTTTAAATAGATTAATTCGATTCGCTCCCTTTAAATCAAGGATGTATTTAAGATTGCTTTTTCTAAATAAAAAGTCCTTCCAATTATCGAATTTATCAATGAATTGAGACGCTACATCCTCACCAACCTCATAACAGCAACCTCCAATAGATGGACCAACCACGCAAGAAACTCCTGATGGTTCGATTCCAAATCTTTTTTTCATCTCAGTGAGGGTAGCTATCGGGACCTGTGAAAGGGTTCCTCGCCAGCCTGCATGAACTACAGCAACTAAAAGACCAGTTTTCTCCGCAAAAAGTATAGGAACACAATCCGCAGTAAAAACCCCAATACCTATTCCTCTTAAACCAGTTATAATCGCATCCCCTTTTTCCTTTGACATATCTTTGAATCCATCATTTATGACGAAAACATCACTGCTATGTGTTTGATTTATAGTGGCAATGTTACTCAACCCGAAATATCTTGCAATATCAGATACGCTCCCATTGAATTTTTTGTTAGAAAATCCGTGAACTATCCCGCCGATTTTAGATAAACTCTGAGACTTAATCCAACTCATTTTTCTAATAATTCAATCACAGCTTTAATATCATCAGGAATGGGGGCAGAGAATTCCACATTCTCTCCAGTCCTTGGATGCTTGAAGTTAAGCGTTAACGCATGAAGTGCCTGCCTTGCAAGGCACTTTGAGAGCCTATCCAACAACTCGGATTTATGTTTTTTTACACCATACATCTTATCACCCAATATCGGATAACCATTTTCAGCAAAATGGACCCTTATCTGATGAGTTCTTCCAGTTTTAGGCTCAACTTCAACCATTGTCACTTCTTTATACCTTTTTATAACCCTCCATAAAGTAAACGCCTCCCTTCCTGCTCTGACCTTTGTTGTCATCTTAATTCTATTTTTAGGGTGCCTTCCTATGAGAGAAGAAAATGAACCTGATTCTCCTTTAATATCACCAACTACTAATGCTAAATACTTCTTTTTGGTTTCGTGTGATTTGAATTGATTTACAAGAGAATTATGAGCAATGTCGTTCTTGGCAACTACCATAACGCCAGAGGTGTCTTTGTCAAGCCTATGCACTATCCCCGGTCTAAGTTTTCCCCCAATTCCCGAAAGACCAAGACATTTGTAAAGGAGCGCATTTACAAGAGTACCGTCTTTTATTCCAGCCCCAGGATGCACTGTTATTCCCTGAGGCTTGTTAACCACAATAATGTCATCATCCTCATATATAATTGGAACCTGTATATCTTGGGGCTGAGCCTCCAGAGGTTCAGGGGAAACAAAAGTTACACAAACGTCCTCACCCCCGCTTAGTTTCTTCGATGGTCTTATTGGTTTGCCCTCTACTAAAATAAGACCTTCGTCCAGCATTCTTTTTATTTGAGAACGAGTAACACTTGTAAGAAGAGACGAAATAGCAACATCTGCTCTCTTGCCTGATAAGTCTTTTGGTATTTGAAACCTTTCTATGGATTCTTCTTTATTCATATTTAATTGCTTGGATAGATTTTAAAAAAAGTACTTTAATTCTGTATAATTAGTGCTTACTTCCACCAGCTTTATATTGTATCTTTTGTTGATATAGCCTCATAGCCGAGCTTGCTATTACTCCAGGAACATCCTTATTTTTTGAAAGTGCTTGAAGTTCCTTATCCCTTAGGTGTCTTATAAAGCGAAGTGCTAAAGGTGGTGGTGTCTTAGGATTGTTAACCAAAGCTACTTTGACCTGGTAGTTTCTGGTCCATCTACGAGTAGAAGCAATCTGATTTAACACCTCTTCGTTTGCGGTTTTTGATTGTACAATTAGTATAATCTCCATATCGGTAACACCTGGGTTCCTTATTGCAGAAACGGCTACCATTCTATTTGAATCACGAATTAGGATCGTCCGTGCCGCTCTATTCCCTAAAAGAGCAAGTTTGATCCTTTGAGGAATGTTCATCTGCTTTATTTTATGAAATAGACTTTCACGCCTTCGCTCAACAGCCTCATCTATCTCTTCCCCAGTTTCCTCTGTAAGATCATTAGAGAAATCAATGCCATCGAGAAAAGATTCATTGATATCTTCAAGTAAAGTAGATTTAGCTTTCTCTTCTTCATCATCTGACGATATATCAGAATCAATAGCCTCTTCAGGAACATCCTCACTCGGATCATTTTTACTATCATATTTTGGATAATTGAGAGGAGCTTCACCTTTTTTAGCTAAATAAAGCTTAAAGATGGAAATAACCCTATCTAGTTTAGAGCGACTTATAGAAGGGTTCTTGGTTAGTGCTTCGACTATAACTTCTGACCTTAGGATACGTTTTTGATCATCTGTTATTAATTCGATAATGGGCGAACTATGAACTGTCTCGGCAAGAAAGGCGATGGTATCATCATTTGTGGAAGGATTTAGTATTATCTTTTGAAGTTGAAACTCACTCGCTGTATTTCTAGCAATATAATCGAGGAGCTTAGGTGAAGTTGATGTATCATCAAGTACTGTTCCAATTACTTCATCCGGCATTGATTTTAGAGAAGCCTTAGCCTCTTTACTTATTTCTTCATCTTCATCCAGAGTCAGGCTATATAGAACCTTAACAAGATTCTTTGGCGGAATAGTAATAAGGCCCCGTGCCGCATTAAGACGAAGCTCTTTTGGAAGAGATGGATCAACAAACTCTTTTAAATAATCAGGAAGGTTCTTAATAAAATCTACCATCGTTTATTAGATTTATTTTATGTAAAAAAACCGATGTATACAAACATAAAATCAGCGATGATTTGATACTGGAGTGGAGTAAGAAAAGAAGACTATTTCTTTTAAGACATCTTTCCCAATCAACAAATAAGTGAATCAGAGTCAAACTAAAGTTCAAGATTGAATTAGAAAATGATGTTCACTCCAGCAACCTGCACGGTATCATTAAATTTAAAGAAAGTAATAGAAGTCATTACGAGGGAGTGAAACGACCGAAGCAATCCCTTGAATACTCAGGCAGAGGGGTATAATGAGCCTACATAGTGTTAGCAATGGATTGCTTCACGGAGTTTACACTGAGTTTATCGAAGTGCTCGCAATGATAACATTTTCTCGTCCTCTCAATGAGAGGGTTGAGAACCTAACCAACCCCATCAGATTCCGCCAATGACAGAGAAAACCTTGTAGCAAGTTACAGAGAATTATCAAATTAAATTCGAATAACACAGGGTATATGTTTTACTTTTTTTATCTTTTTGGATTTTGTAGAACTAAGCCGAGTTTCAACCATGTCCAAGGCACTGCCATGACTAACTGATATTTCTAAAAAACCTGTACTTCCAATAATTGCTAGAAATTCACCCTTTGGAACTTCTGCATAAAATTGTGATATTCCCTTTATTACCTCACCACCTATATAAACCCTTGACTTAGGTTTTATGAGCTGAGCAGGTATGTTCGTAATAAGGTTTCCGAAAGAGTCTATGTAAATAACCTCGCCTATTATTTCACTTCCCCGAACCACTGGCTCTTTAATCTGAAGCTTTACGGGCTTCCTTACTTGCCCGCCTAAATCATCTGCTGGTACACCGAGAGAAAGGTGAGCGGCGGCAGGAGCAAAAACGTCCCTTCCATCAAAAGTAGAACCCACTTTAGGAAGAATGTATTTCGGGTTTGAAATCTTGAATGCCTTAACTGATTTGAATTCACTATAAATAAAGGTAAAAATCCCGTTATCAGGTCCTAGAAAAATATAGTTGTCAGCTTGTACAACTATAGGCTTTCTTCTACTACCCACTCCAGGATCAACAATCACTATATGAATAGTCCCTTGAGGAAAGTAATGGTAGAAATTCCTAAGAATGAAAGCAGCTTGAAAAACATCCTGAGGTACTATTTCATGCGTGATATCAGTAATTATTACTTCAGGATTTATTGAAAGTATAACCCCTTTCATCGCCCCACTATAGTGATCTTTTAATCCAAAATCGGTTGTTAAGGTTATGATGCGTTCCATTTTAGTTTTCCATGTTTTCTTCTCATTCACTAATTCCCAATTCCTAATCCCCAATTCCCAAACTATAATATAAACGTTACACAATTTAACGTGACAATAAAATGAAGCTCCATATCCTGGGTTCGGGAACATGCATTCCTTATGAAAGAAGAGGGTCTTCAGGGTATGCCCTTAGGCTTTCAAAGTCAACCATTTTACTCGATTGCGGAAATGGAACTACTTGGAAGCTTGGAAAAGTTGGCATAAATTACCTAGAGGTAAACCACATATTTTTATCGCACTTTCATCCTGATCATACGGCAGATTTAATCCCATTTCTATTCGCTACTAAATATGCCCTAGTTAAGAGAGTAAAACCGCTTTATATCTGGGGATCGAGAGGATTTAAAGGTTTCTTCTCGGCACTAAATAATGCTTACAATGATTGGATCCAGCCAGACAAATTAAACATTGAAGAACTAGATGAAGGTATAATGAAATTTGACGACTTCACACTAATTTCAGGAAAAACCCTTCATATAGACAGTAGCCTTGCTTATCGGATTGAAAGTGAAGGTAAATCTATAGTTTATTCAGGTGATACTGACTATTCAGAATCATTAGTTGAGCTTGCAAGAGATTCTGATTGCTTAATTATTGAATGCTCAATGCCCGACAAATTAAAAGTTAAAGGTCACCTTACTCCAACCGAGGTATCAAAGATAGCTAATAAATCGAAAGCTAAAAGGCTTATAATTTCGCACCTCTACCCAATCTGCGATGAATTGGATGTTATTAAGGTGATTAGAGAACAAGTGGATGCAGAAACAATCTTGGCTGAAGATTTATTAGAGGTAGAAATCTGAAGTAGGGGTGGGTTTGAAACCCGCCCATACAGAGTATAAAAAATGCCATACAATCCTGAAAAACAACTAGACGTAGTATTCGACTGAAAGAATATGATTATTCAGAGCCAGGCATATTTTATAACGAGTTGCACTCATAATAGAGAATTGTATTTTGAACAATACCCACAACTAAAGCAAATTGTAAATCTACAATGGCAAAAAATACCAGTCAGATATGCCAATATACAATTAGTAGGGGCAACCCTTGCGGTTGCCCAAAAGAATGGGCGGGTGCAAGACCCGCCCCTACAATTGGGGAAATCATTGGAACGTTTAAATCACTGTGCGTACATGATTGGTTAAAATACATAAAAGAAAACAGGATTAATACGGTTGGTAAATTCTGGCAACGTAATTATTATGAACACATTATCCGCAAAGAAGAACCGTTCAAACGTACACGTGAATATATTCTAACCAATCCCTTACGCTGGCATTTGGACAGAGAAAATCCCTATCGGAAAGGCGAAGATGATTTTGATAGATGGCTTGAGAGCCAATTCAAAGATGGAAGGGTCTCTCAATTTTAACCGCCTTGACATTAAGACCGCAAACTGCTTTAATTGAGAAGTAAGGAGGGTAAAAGTATGGAACTTATGGAAGCAATAGGATCAAGAAGAAGTATAAGGTTTTTTAAACCATGGAAGCCAGTGGAAGAGTGGAAGATTCAAATGATGCTTCAAGCCGCACGATATGCGTCTTGCCAAGGCAACTGCGGTTCAACCGAAGCGATTGTAATTGATAAGAGAAGATATCCAAAGGACAAATTTGAGAAGATTATAGAATGCGCCTCACCATTTAATGAAATCCATCTTCGCCAAGCCCCGATTGTAATCGCATGGCTTTTAAACCTCGACGCCTGGTATAAGGAACTAGTCCAATCCTTTGCAGTTCTATTTCCTGCAAGGGCAGTAAGCGTGGCTCATGGCTGGACATATAAGTTACTTACAGAGGTTACTTATCCACGTCTCATGAGCTTTCCACGAGAAAGGACTGAGGCGCTCCTTAGAATTGAGGCAGGGCAAGCGATAGCTAACGCATTTCTTGTAGCAACCGAACTCGGGCTTGGGTGCTGCCTTCTTGCAACCGGGAGAAAGCCTGCTGAGTTTCCAAAGGTGTTAGGAGTCCCTGAGAACATTGTTCCGATTTGGCTTATGGCTGTTGGATATTCCGCTGAGTCCCCAGGGCAAAGACCTAGGAAGCGTTTTGATAGGTTATTTCACCTGAATGAATACGGAAATCCACTTAAAGAAGACCCAGCCGTTAAAGAAGAACTAAAAGGGAGAAAGCTAATTCAACCTATGGACCCACTTCCAGGAAGGGATGAAGAGGTAAAGCATGTATGCAGAATGTTTGGATTTTCTGAGGATATGCCCGATATGCCCAAAGAGCACATAAAAGCCCTCTATGAAGATGAAAAGTCTCCCTACTACGGTGAACTTCCGCCAGGGCTTGAAGATAGAGGAGTGTAGCTACACAATGCGGATTTCGGATTGTGGAATGCGGATTTTTTAAATCTGCATTCTGTAATCCGCAAAAGGCAATCCGAATTCCAAAATCCAGATGAAGTTAAGGAAATTTGCTTAAGTTGACATGCGTGCCGCAAGGGTTGTTCCCTACTTTTTGCATTGAGACAAAAGTCTCAGTGTTGATTCTTTCACCTCCTCAATCGTTATATCCTTGAGGCACTTAACATCATAGGGGCAACTCGGTGTGTAGCCGAATTTTGTGCAAGGACTGCAAGATAGATTTTTGTTAATCGCTACATGGCGTTTACCTATAGGTGCCCATTTCTTTTGAATACCAGCACCGAAGAGCGAAACCGTTGGTGTTCCAACTCCGTACGCAATATGCATAATTCCAGTGTCACCTGAAATTAATATATCGAGCTTGGAGATTATTGCCGCAGTTTCCATAAGAGATGTTTCCCCAACAAAATTAAGGACTTTATCTCTTCCAACAATTTCCTCAAACCTTATTGCATCCTTAACCTCGGACCTACCACCAACGAGTACTGTTCCTAAACCTTCTTGAGATAATCTTTTAGAAAGCTCAGCAAAATTAGTTATTCCCCATCTTCGTTCTGGAATCGTGGCTCCAGAAAACACTCCTATAAGGGCCAGCCATCTTTTTCTAAATTCCGTAACCTTGGGCTCTATACTAGAAATGAGATCCGAGTCAAGAGGAATGAAGGGCTCATCTTCATTAAAATCATACCTTTCTCCTTTAATCGCTGAAACTAGATTCAAGAAGCTGTAAACCTCATATTCGTCTTGGTTATATGAAACTGGATGAGTGAAGAGGTCTCCCCTCTCATTAGTAGCAAATCCAACTCTTATAGGTGCTCTTGTTAAATAAGACACTGCCGCGGTAAGACGGTACCACTGCTCTGTATCAATCACTATATCGTAATTTATCCTAAGCGTTTTAAAAAGCTCAATCGGGAATCGGAAGTCATAGAGAAAGACCCTGTTGACATAAGGACAACTCGAAAATAGCCCTGCATTTCTTTTTTCAGCAAGAACCTCTATTTCAGAATGATTAAAGCTCTCTTTTAAAACCTTGAAAGCAGGATAAAGAAGTGCGGAATCACCAATTCCCCCTGGGCGTATTACAAGGATTTTTATTTTTTTTGACAATGCTTCAGTACTAAACTCTGGGGCGATTTCGCTGATGGCTGATAATCCACTACCATCGCTCTCAGGCTGAAAACCAAATCCGTGTTGCGGCTGTGTATTTTTGTACATGCAATCTAAACCTTTCCTTGGTTTTACAAAAAACTTTGCAAGCGAGCATGCGAGTCTTCCAAAGATGCTGTCAAATTTCTTTAAACTATTTATCTTTAAGTTCATTTAAAATGCCCTGTGCTTCTATGCTTAATGGCTCAATAAGCCCACTTCGAATAGCCCTTTCAGCGTTTTCTCTTGCTTTTTCCTTTTCACCAAGCCGAATATAAACCTTTGCTAAAAGAAGATTTGCCCTTCCATAAGAGCGGTACATTTCCAATGTCTTTTTCAAATACTTCTCTGCCATCCTATAATCAGAAACAGAATTTCCATATTCACCTTTTATAAAATAAATAAGCCCAAGGTGGTAATACGTCCTTCCATACGTAGAATCATAGTAACGAGCTTTAAGAAACCACTCTTCTGCATTCTTATAGTCCTCATTATCCAAATATACAAGCCCAAGATTATTTGCCGTAGTAGCCCTTCCTCTGTTGGTGTCCTTTACCTCAGGATCAAGAGCAGTCAAAAGCTCTCGAATTGCCTCGTCTTGCTTTCCAGCATCTTTAAGTGCCATTCCATAGTTTGAATGAGGGATTGCATAATTAGTAGTTTTTGTTGATGTGTCTTCCCAAAGGATTAAGTCATCCTTCCAAACCTTTTGCCTGTCTATAGTAAAAAACAGATACGAAAAAGAGAGAAGAAGCCCAAACGCCCAAGCTGCTTTTTGAAAGTTTATCCTTTTTCCTACTTCAAATATAAAATGACCAATTAGCAAACAGTATCCTGCAGTAGGAATATATAAATATCTCTCCGCAAGAGGAGTTGAGGAGAAAACAGAGATTGCCACAAGACAAGAAGGACCAAGGGTTACAAAAACCCAGAATATACCGAAGGGAGTAACATATTCCTTCTTTATTATTGATATGACACTAATGACACATAGAAGAAAAATTACAAGGATTGAGGAAGTTAAAAAATAAATATCCTTTGGCACATTTCCTATAAACGCATTGAATTCAAACGGAAAAACAAGCTTATATATATAGAAGAGATACGAGTTGAGAAGTATCTTAAGATGATCTAAAATTTGGTAACCCTCATAAGTGGAATTAGTAGAGCTTTGAGATATGAGATCAGGAACGCTATCAAAAGCCCTTCCTCTCAGATAGAAATAAAGCAAAACCAACAATGTGTAAACAAAGTATTTTAATATAAAGTTACGATTCACATACTTACGACTAAGTAAATCAAAACCTAAAGCAACAATAGGAAAAACAATAGCTACCTCTTTAGAAAGAAGAGACAGGAAAAAGGAAGAAGCGGCTAATATCACAAACCACAACTTTCTAAATGAAAAGGTATGAAAGATGAAAGCTATGAAAAAAAACAGACCACATAACAAATCCGTTCTGCCTACAACCCAAGAAACCGATTCAACATGCATGGGATGAAGCGCAAATAAGAGAGAAGAGAGAAACGCTTTGGTTTCTCTTTGAGTAACCCCGAATTCTCCAAGCACAAAGAGAACTAAAAAGTAAAAAACCACAGTGGATACGGAATTAACAACTACGTTGCTCAAATGAAATCCAAAATGGGAAATTCCCCATAAGCTCCGGTCTAGAACAATTGAGATAAACACAACAGGGCGGTAATACGGCGCTACATTCTTACTTTTTTTAATCTTGGGGATTACTATTGATTTTATACGGGAGGCTTTAAATGAATAATAGCTTTTTTCTATTACTTGCACATCATCCCAGACAAAATCGTTTTTTAGGGAAAAAGCAAATACACCAAAAGAAACAAAGAACAAAAAAAGCGAAGCAAAGGCTTTACGCTTAATTAACCTCATAGAGTAATTATAGTATTTTGACAGTCTAATACCAATTCTCTATAGAAATGTCGCATAAATCTAGACCAATATTTGTAGGGGCGAACCAGCGTTCGCCCAGAATGGGGGCATCGCAAGGATTACCTCCAAATTACGGTATGATGCTTTATTTGTAGATAGAATGTCAAAAAATCATTGGAGGGATGTTTCGCGATACGTCCCTCCTATTATTTAGATTCAACTTTACCATTCTCTGGATTATAAACATATTCCTCACCTAAGGGATTAGGCGGAAACTCTGCAGTGGTTTCATTTACTATAAACCCTTTTAGTTCAGCTAGATCCTTAGGAAACCTTCCATATAAAAATCTAAACCTACGGGCCTTTGCTGTTAAGAAGATAAGATTATATCTAAGCTGCTGATTCAACAAAGTTGAGCTTCGTACAGCTTTTAGTTTGCTTACAATAATAAATTCCCCTCCATAAGGCTCCTTAGGTATCTGTTTTATTATGCCAGCATCCTTAAGGGCGACAAGGCTTGTTGGGATTTCATTATAACGCCCGATATATTCCCTTAAAGCCTCAGTTAAACGGTCTTCCGTATCCATTGTGTTGAGTTCTTTTAGGTTTTTTAAAGCAAACTCCTTTCGTTGCTCATTCGTAGTGGTTTCATAAATTATCTTCCAAATCTCTCTCGAGAGTTTCCTATTCCCGCCTTTAGATTGCGCAGAAGCCGCCATTCCCTTAATGGTTACACGACGAAGATCTGTAAGGCTCGGTTTTTCAGAGGCTTCGTTAAATAGTTCTGCGGCTTTATCATAGTCTTTGACATAAAGATAATATATAAAGGCCTCCTCAAACGGGATACGAAAGTTATCGGGGTTATTCTTTCTTCCTTTATCAAAAAGCATTGACCCTCTTTCAATATCACCAAGACCAAGAGGTGGAGGTTCTGCAAGGAATGTTCCACCAAATCTATAAGCGTTTACAAACTTGGGATCGAGGTCTGTAAGTATATCGAAATAGTGATAAAGCATCTCTGGATTTTTTTCTTTAAAACGCCCACCGCCAAAGTACTGAAGTGCTCTCATCCAGTAAATGTCTGCAAGGAGCTCCTTATATCCGAGCGATAGCCTCTTAAGAGTGGAAGAGGTAAAATACAGAGTCTCCTCGATTGACCTAAATTTACCTCTTAGATTGTCAATCCCTTTTTGAAAAGGAACTGAGATAGCAATTAATGCAAACACAAGAATGAGCCACTTTACTGGGCCCTTTGCAATTGTACTAAGCATTGCTATTATTTAGCCATGAATGAACACGAATTTTCTCGGACAAAACGATGCATGATTCATGATGCACGATGCATGAAGGCTTGTACATGTATCACTTATCTTTAACCTGCATCTTGTATCCTGTATCATGTATCCTGCTTATTTGAATTCTCTCTTCTCAAATATTATTATGGATAGAACAAGAAGTGCCAGAATATAAAGTATGGCATAAGCAGTTGTATATAGAATAAGTTCCGCACTTACACTCCCTCCGTAAACCGCCTCACGCCGTACATCAAATTTTTCCAGGTTAGGTATTACCCTATACATAACCTCGGTTAGAAACCCTACTACTGGATTTTTTACTTGCTCAGCTAAGAGCCTTATGTCACTTGAAAACCGTCCAATTGCAAAAAGAAAAAAGGTAAAAAGCACACTCATAACTGGGGTAGTAAAGCTTGAAAAAACAAGAGCGATTCCAATTATCACTATAAATTCAAGATACTCAAAATAGACAGCTTTAAAAACCTCGGCATAATAATGGCCGCCATAATAATATTCTATAAGCCCTGCATGCCTCATCTCCGTATATAGCACCAAAAGGAAGAGTATAAAAGCCATAGCCGCTGTATTAACAAGAAGCGTAAAGCTGAGTCCGAGATATTTCCCTAAAATAAACTCGTATCTGCGTATGGGTTTTGAAAATATGTTATATACCGTTTTTTTCTCAATCTCTTTATAGACAAGTCCCATCCCAAGAAATATAGAAATCATAATCCCGATAAGTGAGATTGCTGTAAGTCCTAGATCCTTTACAATCTTGTTATACTGCTCGGCAGAGATGCTTGCAAAGATAAGAGAGCTAAGAATCATCACAAAAGCAAAGAGAATTAAACTAAAAAGAACCCTGTCTCTTATCGCTTCGATGAATGTGTTATGTGCGACACTCCAAATTCTTTTCATCTATTTTTGCCACGAATGAACACGATTTACACTAACAAAACGATGCACGATGCATGATTCATGATGCACGATGGCTT
>LDXN01000009.1 GCA_001443445.1 Candidatus Dadabacteria bacterium CSP1-2
AAAGATTTCGAGTATATTTTTCCTGAGGCAACAAATTAGCTTTCGAATAGATTCTTATGTGAGGCAATAGTAAAGGGACAAAGAAAATTATGGAACAACGTCCTAAGAAACTTCTCCCCGACGTTTTGATCGGGGATCAAGTTCGAGAGATCATATGGAGTTTCTCTATTTCTGTTCCCACCGCCCTCGTATCGCGAAAGAGACGTAATTGATTCAATCAAGCAGCGACGGAGTTGAGCTGAATGAGAACATCCGCCGAAATACCAAGTCCAGGATATAGCCACTGTATCATCTCAATCGATAATGTGGGTTTCCGGCAGTCGCGCGGAGATAGCGTTCGGAAAAAGCACGACGTCTTTTTTCAAATACAAAGTGAAGTTACAGCACAGGAGCAACCTTCATATGCACAGACAGATTAGGTCTTTGTTTATATTCTTCACCGATTTGCTTTCTTGTCCCTTTTCTTTCCAGCAAGATAGTCACTGAGTGTTTTCAATAAACGTTTATGGCGTTTTGGAGAGATTGATCCAATTGAGCCTGCTATGCTCTTACGGGGTAACACAGCAAGAAAGCCAAGTCGAATCAATGATTCTGATAACAAGCCGCTCGATGCAAAGTCGTCATCGGAAGGTGAAATTATTTCGTCAAAACCCTTGACATACAGGTGCAATTGTGTGCTTACTCCACAGACAAGCAAATCACGGTAGGGTGGTGGTAACTCTCGTAAAATTATCGCTGGTCGGTTTTTGATTCTGCCATCTGCTTGCGGTATCGGTGTAAGAACTACATCACCTTCTTTCATATTCTGGGTTGGGTGCTTTGATCATGTCCAGTGAGTATTCAACTTCGTCTTCACCATATGCGTTTTCCAAACCTTGTCTTGATAAAAGCAACCAAGCTGAACGCTCGTCATCAATTCTTTGTTTAGATAAAACGGTAATGATGAGCTTGGTATTGGGCTCTAGTGGAAATGGCTCGTCCAACACAATCTGCTTACCGTCATAATGAGCACCTAAAGTCACAGCCTTCATATTGATCTATTCTCCTTACGTTTTAAAACAAAAAATCCGTTTCCTGTCCAGATTGAATATAGCACAAAATCCGAAAGCGAGTGGGATCAGGTCTCAATTTTTGATATTTACTCTCTCCTTAATCAAATATTGAGAAGCGAACCCTGTTCCTTTTTCCAAGCACCATTCAATCCGTACTGAAAAGAGCTACGTGACCTGTATCAAAAATTATACCATTTCTAAAAACAAATTGTGCATTTATTTTCTCCTTTCTTAACTTCTTATTATGAAGAAGATTGTAGGGGCTGATGCCCTCATCAGCCCTAACTAGGCTCGTTCAGGGAACTAGCCCTACATTTTGAAATGTACTATAAGTTAATCGAATTGGCGTTACACCTTTTTTCACAATAAACGTCATCCTAAGGAGCTGGGACGTGCTGAAATTGAGGTTTTCTAACCCATCTGAGGATTTACTGTGGATTCGGGTAATCCTAAGGCTTCCTTACCTTTAACATCTCTGATCTCAACTTGAACCTCGTCACCAATCTTAAAATCACCATCTAGAATCCGTACACTTATATAATTCGGCGTAGTTCCCCTAGACCCTCCTTCGACTGACCCTTCACTGCGTTCAGGGCTTCGGCTCAGGACAGGCCCTTCGACTCTGCTCAGGACAGGCCTTTCAACAAGAACGGAAAATTTTCTCCCTATGAAACTTCGGTAGAATTCAGTTTTCTTCTTTTGACCTAACTCCCTGAGAAGGCTGCTCCTGTCTTTTATCACCTGAGGATGTATCTGATTTGGCATTATAGCAGCAGGAGTGCCCTTCCTTTTTGAGTAGGGAAAAACATGAAAGTATGTGAGTGCAGAATCCTTAGCTAAATTGAAACTGTTTTCGAATTCCTTATCCGTCTCTCCGGGAAATCCAACCATTATATCTGTTCCGATTGCTGCATCAGGCATCTTTTCTCTAATAAGGTCTGTACAATGAATAAACTTCTCAGGTGTATATCTCCTTCTCATTCTTTTCAGTACATCTTCATCACCGCTTTGAAGAGCAACGTGAAACTGTGGACAGATGGTCTCTGAACTTGCAACGAAACTAATGAGTTCATCTGCCGTATCTGCAGGGTCAAGTGAACTTAGTCGCACCCTCTTTACGATTTTTGCCTTCTCTATATCCTGAAGAAGTTTCAAAAGTTTAGTCCCAATATCCCTCCCGTAACTCGCAAGATGAACTCCTGTAAGAACCACTTCTTTGTATCCTGAGTGAGCAAGCACCTCCATTCTTCTCAAGACTTCAATCACAGGAAGACTTCTTGATCTACCCCTCGCATAGGGAATTATGCAGAAGGTGCATCTGTAGTTACAACCATCTTGGATTTTAAGAAAGGCCCTTGTACGTTCTGGAAATTTTTTAATCTCTGGTGATTCAAATTCCTTTACTTTGAAAATATCAGAAACAATAACCCTGGGCTGAGGCTGTGGTTTTGCATCCTGAATAGCTTCTGTTAAAGAGAACTTGTCAAAGTTGCCTACTATATAATCAACTCCGTTTGCCTTCTCAAGCTCACTCGGAGAAACCTGAGCGTAGCACCCTGTAACAATAACAACTCCATCCGGATTTATTCTCTTTGCCCGACTTATATAGTGTCTTGCCTCAGCATCGGCTTTCTGTGTAACCGTGCAGGTATTAATCACGTATATATCCGCTTCCTCTGGAAATGAAACCTCGCTAAATCCTCCCTCAGGAAGCATGTTTAAGATCGCAGCGCTGTCATATTGATTGACCTTGCAGCCGAGTGTAACAAATGAAATCCTCTTCACTAGGGAACCTCCTTAATCCATCCCCCGCCTAAGACCCTATCGCTATCGTAGAAAACCACAGCCTGTCCAGGCGTCATTGCACGTTGAGGGTCTTTAAATTCTACCAAAGCCTCCCTGTCTGACCTCGTATGAACTACAGCATCACTTTCCTTATGACGGTATCGTATCTTGGCCTTTACGTGAATCTCATCCGATGGGCTCTCATTAATCCAGATTACGTCGTTTGCAATAAGTGTAGTTCTAAAAATGTCGTTCTCTTCCCCAACCACTACCCTATTTGATTCAGGATCAACCTTAACAACATAAAGCGGCTTTCCCTTAGAAACTCCAAGCCCTCTTCTTTGCCCTACTGTGAACGAAAAAACTCCGTCATGGTAACCTAAGACGTTTCCATTAGTATCAACAATCTCGCCCTTTCCGTTTCTTACCTCAGCATGATTTTTAAGAAACTCTCTATAATCTCCGCCTGTGATAAAGCACACTTCCTGACTGTCTGGCTTATTCGCTACCTTTATATTCATGCTTTTTGCAACATCTCTAACCTCATTTTTCGTCATCGTACCAAGTGGAAATATGAGACGCCTAAGTTCGTTCTGTGTAAGAGCAAAAAGGAAATAAGACTGATCCTTGCTTTCATCCATTGCTTTACAGAGATAGAACCTTCCTTCTTCATCAGTTTCTACTCTTGCATAATGACCCGTGGCAAGATAGTCAGCGCCTAGTTCCATAGCGCGCCTTAGAAGAAAATTGAACTTCATAAACTGATTGCAGAGCACACAAGGATTAGGTGTTCTTCCAGAAAGGTATTTATTGATAAAATCCTCGACAATATACTTCTTGAAAACATCCATATAGTTCACTACGTAATGTGGTATACCGATCTCTTCTGCAACCATTCTCGCATCTCTCACATCGTCAGCGGAGCAACAACCGCTTTCTCCTTCACCGTAGTCCCAGAGTTGCATAGTCACACCAATAACTTCGTGCCCTTCCCTTTTAAGGATGGCAGCCACTGTAGAACTATCTACCCCTCCACTCATTGCTACAAGGATTCTCTTCTTCATATTGACCTAAAAAACTACCTGAGTTTGGAAGTTAGTCCAAATAAGGGTTATTCACACTTCTAATTTCAATTCTTTTGTCCGAATCTCGGAACTCGGTGGCTGTTCTTCTTCAGCCATCATCAAATGATAGGCATCTTTGATGTTTTCTTCGAGTTTCTCCAGGGTTTCGCCCTGACTAAATACGCCCGGAACCCCCTTGAGTCTACCGACGTACCAGCCGTCATCAATCCAATATTCGAGAGTGAAATGTCTTAACATACTCATCTCACCTCCAACTCTTTAACTCTATAAATTATGCCTAAGACTGTATGAGTATAACCAATAGACATAGTAATTGGCTTCTCTAATCTTTCAAGGTCTTCTCCGGATAAAGGGAGTTTCTCCACGAACTCGGTTAAATTTTCCCCCCTTAAGTGCTTTCACGACCTCCGCTTCATTTTTATCTGTCCACATTGCTCTTAAACTTTCTTTTTTTTCCTCATACAATTCCGACCACGGCTTATACTCGACAGAAGGTTTCTCTTCGAGAGTGAGGGAAACTGGAAAAAGAATACCCACTAGAGGAAACAAAAAGTCGGGAACAAAAGGAACTTAAACTTTTTCATCGTTAGTTACCTGATGAATACGCCCTATTACCCTTTGATTATAGTTTATCTATAGTTATGTTATACCATTTTAAAAATAAATTCTAAAAAATGGTTAGTCGTTATTAGGGCAGACACGGGGGTCTGCCCCTACAAACGCATGATTATCCTTTAGGGGCAGGTTTCAAACCTGTCCCTACTTTGAATTTATAGAGCTCTTTAACATTTGGAAGCTACTTGTTGAATTGGTATAAAGTACTATAATTCAAAATCTAAGTATTTTCGGCTCAAGAAAAAGTAAAAATCATTCCCAAACCTAAAATTTCACTTCGAATATAAAAACTCCCTTGCTTTTTAAAATCCAAATTATATAATAGTACGCCACAATGAGAGTACTACTTGTTCAACCTCAACAAGGAACGAGTTTTGGAATAAGTAAGATTGTTACAACAGAACCCCTAGGGCTTGAGTCAATAGCCTCTCCTATGCTCCTTGATGGCCACGATGTCAGAATTATAGACCTAAAGGTAGAAAAGCCATCTAGATTGGACGAAGAGCTTAAGAAGTTTTCCCCTGAGGTGGTCGGTACAAGCTGTTCCTTTACAACTGATGTTTATCCAACTATTGAGGTAGCAAAACATGTAAAGGGTTTTAACAAGAAGATCTTTGTTTTTATAGGCGGCCACCATGCGTCTCTTTTGCCCTCTGACCTTTTGGTACAATCAGTAGACGCTATAGGTATTGGGGAAGGCGAGATCACTGGCAAGGAGCTTATAAACCAGTTACAAAGGGGTGAGGACCCATCTGAGGTAAAAGGGGTCATGACCCACGCCCATAGAGGTGGTGAGGGTTTTACTCCAAGAGGACTTGCAAAAGATATAAATTCTTTTCCACCACCTGCAAGACACCTGACAAAAAAACTAAGAAATAGCTACCACATGGCCTTTGATGGCCCAATGGCTGCTCTAGAATCCAGCCGTGGTTGCCCTTTTGACTGTAACTTCTGTAGTGTTTGGGTCTTTTTTGATAGAAAAGCCAGAGTTAAAGCCCCTGAGAAGGCTATGGAAGAGATAGCTGGCATTGAGGAAAAAGAGATATTTCTTACTGACGATATAGCATTTGTAAACCGTAAGGAATCAGAAGAACTAGCTCTTCTCCTTAAAGAGAATGGAATTAAAAAATGGTATACATGCGAGACAAGAGCGGATTTAATAGTGAGAAATAAAGACCTACTTAAACTCTGGAGAGAAGTAGGTCTTAAAACGGTATTTGTTGGAATTGAGAAGATAGATGACGACGGACTAAAGTCAGTAAACAAAAGATTAAAAGCTACAACCAATGACAAAGCATTAGATATGCTCACTTCCCTTGGTATAAGACCTATCGCTACCTTTATTGTTGACCCGATGTTTACAGAAGAGCAATTTGACCGCCTAAAGGAGTATGCTATTGTAAATAACCTAATAGCTCCAACTTATACAATACTTACCCCCCTTCCTGGAACAGAGGTTTACGATGAGAGGAAGCATGAGCTAATCACCAAAAATTATCTCATGTACGATCTTCTTCATGCCGTCCTTCCTACAAGGCTTCCTCTCGAACGTTTTTATGAGAAATTTGCCGATCTTTATAACTCTGGTCACTCAACAACTAAATTCGGGCCCAGGTTCTTTGTGAGAATTCTTAAGAATCTGAGCCGTAAGAACGTTGGAATAGCATTTAAAGTCTACAAACTAATGCAGATGATGAGAGACCAAAACCTTTACCTGGAAGCTCATAAATACCTTGAAAAAAACTAATTAACAGGAGGTTGCCATGAGAGTATTACTCATACAGCCCCATCAAGGTACGAACCTTGGGTTAAGTAGGGTTCTAATCACGGAACCCCTCGGACTTGAAAACGTTGCTACCCCACTCCTCGAAGACTTTCACGACGTAAGAATACTAGACCTAAGAATTGAAAACCTAAAGAAGCTTTCTGAAGAAATCTGCTACTTCGCTCCTCAAGCTGTTGGAATTAGCTGTTCGTTCACAACCGATGTATACCCTACATTAGATATAGCAAAAAATATAAAAGAGCTTAACCCAAGCACATTTGTATTCGTAGGGGGACACCACGCATCACTTCTACCATCAGATCTTTTACAGGATCAGGTGGATGCCGTTGTAATAGGAGAAGGAGAGATTACAACAAATGAAATGATTAACGAATTGGATCGTGGCGGAGATGTAAGCAAGGTCAAAGGGGTTATGACAAGAGAGGGCTTCATCCCTAGGGAGATTATAAGAAACCTAGATGAGATGCCACTTCCTGCAAGGCATCTTACTAAGAGGCTTAGAAGACACTATCACATAGGGTTCGACTGTCCTATGGCCTCTCTAGAGACGAGTAGAGGATGCCCATACGAGTGCAACTTTTGTAGCGTTTGGGTTTTCTATTCAAGAAAGATAAGAGGAAAATCGCCTGATAAGCTTGCCGAGGAGATAGCAAATGTAAAAGAAAAGTATATTTTCCTAACAGATGATATTGCCTTTCTCCACAAAGAACCGGCTATAAAGCTTGCTCTCAAACTCAAAGAAATGGGGGTTAAGAAGAGTTTTACATGTGAAACAAGAGCTGATATTGTTGTCCGCCACAAAGATGTGATAGAGCTTTGGAAAGAAGTCGGTCTCGATTTTATTTTCCTTGGTCTCGAGAAGATAGATGATGATGGGCTAAAATCAGTAAAGAAGCATACAAAAGCAAGCGTCAATGAAAAGGCGCTCGACTTAGTGAAGTCACTCGGAATAAGACCTATGGCTACGTTCATAGTTGATCCTGAATGGGAAGAAGAAGACTTTGAGAAGCTAAAGAATTATGTAATTAAGCATAAACTATCTACACCCTCATTCACAATCCTTACCCCTCTTCCAGGAACCGAGATTTACGATGAAAGAAAGAATGATCTTGTAACACTAAACTATCAACTCTTTGATCTACTTCATGTCGTTCTTCCTACAAAACTTCCTCTTCGTGAATTCTATGCAAGATTCGCTGACCTCTGTCATCAGGGACATAAAAACACAAAACTAGGCTGGGAATTTGTTAATAAGGTTACAATGGGAATGATACATGGAAACCCCTGGGCCGCTGTTAGAATATTTAACGTTGCTAGAATGATGAGAAATCCTGAAACCTATCTCGACGCTCATAAATACCTAGAAGAAGCTCCATCGCTTCCTAGCCTCCAGTCCTGAGCAATGAATATTGCTTAAACTTTCTAGACCCTTGGGGAAGAGATTAAAAGAGGAGGTCCACTTCGACTTTATAACTTTGGTTGTATGTATTCTCCCAATTGCATCCTTAGATTTAATTCTACAGGTTCGAGGTAGAATAATTCAAGCCACTGACTTAGATTACAATTCTTTGGTTCGGACTTCAGCATAACGTGACAAGCTCAACCGCGCGGTAGCGCGGTCGGCTCCAGCCGCGTGTTAGCCCGCTCTCCGTGATAAGTCAAAATGGCTACGATAGATTCAACTCCAATATACTCAAGATTCCTGCATCAACGGTTTCGTCGAATTTGCGGGCAAACAAGCCTTGACTCGCGAGCAAGAATTCGGCGTCTTTGGATGTAAAGTCCTTCGGACGTAACTTTATTGTTCCCATCGGCACCCACACAATTGTCCTTTTATCGTCGTTCACGATAATTCCCTTGTAGCTAGTGTTCATTATTACCGTCTGAAAGAATCCCTCATCAGATATGAAGGTGTACCGATAGAATCTCTTGAACCTTTTGACCTCAGGGCTGTCGCATATATATTCACAGAACTTTCTGCTCAAGATCATCCACTGATTTCCGATATAAGGAGTCACACCTCGAAGATACGGTTGCTTGATAGGAGTACGTAGTATCCTGTTGCCAAACTCAATAAAGTAGTTCTGTATACGATTTAGTGTCTCAGGACGAACCTTGCTCTGGTTAGCCACGCGGATGAAATCGTTTCCTATATTGCGGCTAAGAAAGTCTTGGATGTGCGTCTGCGACTTTAGGGGGAAATCCTGTGCGCTAAGGTTTATGAAGAATTCCCATTCCGAGCTGATCTTCAATAACTCCTCGATGCCTCGCAATTCAGCATCTACTATGCTGTATCCCCCCCAAAGAATGCTTTGGCTTTTCAGCAAGGATGCGTTGGCAAAGCTTGACAAGAAATCTTGTATCTCCGTCTGTAATCCAACGCCTGACCTCTTGTCCACATGTACCAAGTAGTAGTTGGCGGGATGGTAAATTGCCCTAAAGAGTCTTTTGAACTGGCGGGGATACCGATGCACCAAGATGAGGTATGCGATCATCTCCTTAACGATCTCCTATAATCTGTATCTTCTCAATAATTCGCGGGAAACTAACCCTCCACAGCCTCTTTCACTCGTGAAAACCGAGGCTACGGGCAACTGTCCCCCCAGTTATTGAGAAGATACTATAAGTTGTATCTCTCGAATTTCTATCATGGCAAGCCTTTCATGGTTAGGATATGGCTATGTCAGAATTATATTCCGAATACGACGGCTTGGCCGAAAAATGGGCGACGCCTTTGCGTACAACGAGCGGGCTAACTACTGATTAGGCGGAATTTTTTCCGCCACACACACCCTATACGGAGTGTTATACGGAAATCCTTGCACCTTTTCCCTTGCTTTGGGAGTATACTTAAAGTGTCTCCCTAGTTCAATAGGCGAATTGCCTCATCAAAAATCTATCTGAAGATGAATCGTTGCCTCACGTAAAAATCTATTTGAAATATATCAAAATAGTCTCCCATAGGAAGAACTCCGAGGGAGGCACAGATGAGGCTATCCCCGATTAAGTCGGGGATGAAGGAAAGACAATCAGTTACGGCTGTAGTGGCTGCAAGATACAGGAGAACTGGCAAGAAGGACAAAAAGACAATTCTCAACGAGTTTACACAAGCAACAAAAGATTTAGGGTCAGGCATGCAAATTGACTTAACGTTTCAAGCTACCAATGAGCTTTGATTCAGTCTTCACATCCCTAGACTCTGCATACCGACCATAAAGCCTACTTATCACAGATGGATCACGACTCAATCTTCTAGCCAACTCCTTGGTCTTAATTCCACTCCACTCTCTTCCTAAATAAATCAACATCGATCTAGCCTCCGCTAAGGCTCGATTACGGCCCCTACTAAGTAATAAAGCAGGATCAACCTCATACTCCTCTGCTACCACATCAACCAAATCAGAAAAAGGAATCTTCTTCATCCTCCTCTCTATCTCTCTTTCCCCCTCTGTCCTACGATCAACTTCTTCAATAAACCGCTCGTCCCCCAAGAACCGCTGGTCAATAGTTTCATAGTACTTTTCCTCATGCACTATCCCCCTACCCTCCTTCATAAACCGCAGATATGACCGTCTCGCCTGCCCTTCTCTCCTTCCAAACTGCCCTAGAATTGAAGGCGTCTCAATTTCTACCGGGGAAACATCACCCATATATGCCCTATGACTGCTCCACTGATACTTCCATGGATCTACACTACGCTTCATACGGGCTGGGTTCAGATGTAAGTATCGCACGAGCTCCAATAAATAAGCATCCCGGTCACAAAGAATTGCCTTGTAACGACCCTGGAACAGATGACCGACCTTGGAATACTTTCGGTTATAATACTGGGTGTAGGTAAACTGAAGTCCCTGCATGAACTTAGAAAGGGGAGCATCCTTAGTTTCTACAAGAAGATGGACATGATTGGACATTAATATAAAGGCGTAAACGGTAACTCGGTATTTCTTTCGATAATGTTCTAATCGGTTCAGGTAGGCAAGGTGGTCGGATTTATCATGGAAGATGTTCTGACGTTGATTGCCACGAGATACGACATGATAGAAGGCGCCGGGAAATTCGATTCTGGGCTTTCTGGCCATGATTGTATTTTAGGATAAAATAATAAGTCAATATGCATGCCTGACCCCAATATTCTATGATTGATGTCTTATTAACTCCGCTATTATTCTTCAAAGAAAGCTGTGCTCAATTTACTGTTGGTCCGACCCCACCCTGCAATTTCAGTTTGAATTTAATAATTTGCTTTAATTTCAGCTTCTACTAATGCTTTTAATTGATCGTAGCCAAAGCTTGGAAGCGGCTTCCCATTTACAAAAAATTCAGGTGTTTTCCTAACATTGAGAGCTTTAGCATCCGCAAGATCTTGTTCAATAAGTTTTACAATTTCAGGATCATTCATATCATTTGCAATTTTTTCCAGATTGAGTCCCGCACTTGGAAGAAATTTCCATATTAATCTAGGTTGTGGATTATGTTGACTCGCCCAGTAAGATTGAGATTGAAGCATGACCTCCAAAGTCTCCCAATACTTTCCTTGTCTTTTCGCAGCTTCAAGAATCTTGACAAAATAATCCGAGCCATCATGAAAAGGTGCATATCTAATAACGAGTTTTATTTTGCCTGGGTTGGCTCCCATAAGATTCTTAACGTAAGGGTAAAAAGCACTACAGGTTTCACATGCAGGGTCTAGAAATTCTACGATGTAGACTTTTGCATCATCATTGCCAAGTGTTGGTGAATATTCTCGAACAAACGTTGAAGCGTTTTCCTTGGCCATAAAGCTAATTTTCTTTGATTGCTGGTTTTTATAGAAATAACCACCAAGCGCAAAGGTAAGTATTAGAAGAATACCTGATAATAAAACGATATATTGCTTTTTCATTTAGAAAGCCTCCTTTTTAATATAACTAATAATGCTACTATGGTTGAAAATGATATTAACGAAAGCATCTGAATTGTCAAAAAACCAAACAAGTCTATGTAGACCTCTGTGCATGAAACGCCTTGACTGCAAGGTTGTACGCTTTCAGGGATAATTCCATAATACAGAAGGTTATGATAAAATGCGAAAAACGATCCTGCTGAAGCTAAAGGAAGGGCATACTTAACAACGCTTTTATCAAAAGGAAAGAGCCCCACTAACAAAATTATCACCAAGGGGAACATAAAAATCCTTTGATACCAACACAAAACACAAGGGGCAAATTGCATTATTGCACTAAAAAAAAAGCTCCCCATTGTTGAGATGCTGGCTATTAGCCAACATAGAAAAACAATATTCCAGTTTGAATTGGACGTTTGATCTAAGCGAGTCATATTGTTATTCTCCATAATTGAGAAACTCTTGCAAAATGCGTTCATGCAAGACCTGACGTTGTTTTTCGGGCGAACGCTCCTTCAGAACTTCAAGCCATTTGCCTGCCCAGGTTTGGCCATCGCTAATGATTGGCGCCACATAACTATTAATTAGCCTACAATAATGCAGTATAATATCCGAAAAGGCATGTTACATTGCTAATCGTTGCTTTACCCAATTATTACACATTGAGTACAAATAACCTAATTTCAATTCAAGAAAAGTAGGAACGGAAAACCGCCAAAAAAGAAACTTCTTAACCTCATATGCGGAGTTATCCAACTAAACCGTACACCCCGATTTATCTAACAGGTATATTTAAGAATCAAGGAAAATTTCGGAATGGATAATTTAAAACTTACCGCACTTAAAGCCACGCTTCAGCGGCCGCTTGTTAAGCCGCGTCCACTCAGGCTCAGTGAGTCCATATGTCGAAAGCAATGCCCGCAGGTATGTGCGAAACCCGCAGTTGATCGTGCTATTTCTTCTTCGAACGTTCGGCCTTGCTCTTTCGTTTTATATCACGTCTATGAGCGCGCTCGTACGTCTGTATGTCCACGAACCTGCCCTTCTCATCTCGGACCGCGTAATACTTCTTGCCCGAGCTGCTTCGGTGAGTCGTCCGCTTGGTTGCCATTCTTCCCTCCTATTGCCATGCCTGGCTATTAATTAGCCCGCAATGCCGCAGTACAATATCTCAAAGCGTATGTTATACCGCAAATTAAAGTTAACCCGATTGTCACACGTATAATAGAAAAAGTCAATAGAAAAATTAAAAACAGCCCCAAAAAAAGCTTATTGATCCAATACGTGATATTATCTGACTGAGCCATACACTACACCTTATCTAACAGGTATATTTAGGAATCAAGGAAAGTTCCTGAATGGATAATCTAAAACTCGCTCTAAACCATGGGCTTAAAGAGGAGGAGTATAAAAAAATAGTAGAGAACTTGGGCAGAGAGCCAAATCCTACAGAAATCGGTATCTTTGCAGCTATGTGGTCTGAGCACTGTTCGTATAAAAGCTCTAAGGTGCATCTAAAAAAACTGCCAACTAAAGGGGAAAGGGTAATTCAAGGTCCTGGGGAAAATGCAGGGATTGTAGACATTGGTGATGGCATTTGTGTTGCTTTCAAGATGGAAAGCCACAATCATCCCTCTTTTATCGAACCCTACCAGGGGGCAGCAACAGGTGTTGGTGGAATCCTGAGAGACATCTTTACTATGGGAGCAAGACCCATTGCTCTTCTTGATTCTCTTAGATTCGGAGACCCAAAGCTTCCAAAGACAAAATATCTGGTTGAAGGTGTAGTTTCAGGAATTGCAGGATATGGAAACTGTATTGGCATTCCCACTGTTGGTGGAGAAGTTTACTTCGAGGAATGTTATAACGGGAATCCACTTGTAAATGTTTTCGCTCTTGGAGTCACCAAAAAAAATGAGATATTCAAGGGTCATGCAAGTGGCATAGGAAATCCTGTTATATACGTAGGATCAAAAACTGGAAGAGACGGCATCCACGGCGCTGTTATGGCGTCTGAGACATTCACTAGAGAAGCTGAAGAAAAAAGACCTGCAGTACAGGTAGGAGATCCCTTTACCGAAAAGCTTCTTCTTGAAGCCTGTCTCGAACTCTTTAAGACAGGAGTCGTAGTTGGTATACAGGATATGGGAGCGGCAGGGCTTACCTCTTCTTCTGTCGAAATGGCAGGTCGTGGAGGAACGGGAATTACATTGAATATCGATAAGGTACCGAGACGAGAGACCGCTATGACGCCTTATGAAGTAATGCTTTCTGAATCCCAGGAGAGGATGCTTCTTGTTGTTCAAAAAGGAAAGGAGGAGATTGCCGAAAGAATATTTAGAAAGTGGGCGCTTGATTTTGCTGTGATTGGAGAGGTCACAGATAGTCAAAGAATAAAAGTAATGGAAAATGGGAAAACTGCCGTTGATCTTCCTATTAAACCGATTACAAAAGAAGCTCCGCTTTATAGAAGGCCAAATAAAAAACCAATTTATCTAAGAAAGGTAAACAAGCCCAGGTTATCTTCCCTTCCAATTCCTAATGACATGAACGCAGTTCTTCTTAAACTCATCTCTTCTCCTAACCTCTCAAATAAGAGATGGATTTGCGAGCAGTATGATCACATGGTTAGGACAAACACTATCGTTGCACCTGGCTCTGACGCTGCTGTTATAAGAGTAAAGGGGACAGACAAAGCATTAGCACTTACATCAAACTGCAACTCAAGATATTGCTATCTTGACCCATATGTCGGATCAATGATTGCCGTAGCTGAAAGCGCACGAAATCTCGCCTGCTCTGGCGCAAAACCACTTGCAATAACAGACTGCCTAAATTTTGGGAATCCTGAAAAGCCTGAGATTATGTGGCAGTTTAAAAGATCGGTAGAAGGAATGGCAGAAGCAGCGAGACGTCTAGGAACCCCAGTAGTAAGTGGTAATGTCAGCTTCTATAACGAGACTGAGAATAAAGCAATTTATCCAACCCCGACTGTCGCAATGGTAGGACTTATCGAGAACCTAAGAAAACACATCACTCAATGGTTTAAAAAGGAGGGTGACATTATAGTGCTTCTCGGAGAAACTAAGGAGGAACTCGGTGGTAGTGAATATCTAAAACTAATTCACGAATTAGTTTCGGGGCCACCTCCTTATATTGATTTAGAGGTAGAAGCGAGTCTTACAAACACCCTTCTTGAAGCAAGTGAAATGGGAATAATCAACTCAGCACATGATCTATCTGAAGGCGGGTTAGCAGTTGCAATCGCCGAATCTTGTTTTACACCCAATGGTCCTGTAGGAGTGAAGATAAACCCATTCTATGGTAGAATTAGAGAAGATGCTTTTCTATTTGGAGAGTCTCAGTCAAGAGTTATAGTTTCCTTGGACAGAAAAAACATTCGCATATTAGAGAACATCGCTTCAAAATTTGGGGTTCCAATGGAGGTAATTGGTAAAGTAGCAGGAAATAGTCTTAATATCGGCGATCTGATTAACATTCAAATCTCAAAAGCATACGAAGCGTGGGCTTTTGGGTTTGAGGATGTTTTACGGCAATAAATTTAGCCACGAAATAACACGGATGAACGCGAAAAGAAAAAACTTGAATGTGAAGGATTTAAAAAATTATTTTATTTGGGTAAATTCGTGTCCATTCGTGGCTAATTTAAAACGCTATGCCTAAACTCAAAGAAGAGTGCGGAGTTTTTGGTATTTACGGGCACCCCGAGGCTGCAAATCTCACCTATCTAGGACTTCACGCACTTCAACACCGTGGACAAGAAAGCGCTGGAATCGTCTCATCAAACGGAACGCATCTCTTTACACATCGTGAAATGGGGCTTGTAAATGACATATATACAGAAGAGGTTCTCTCGAAACTCCCTGGAAGAAATGCGATAGGCCATGTAAGATACTCAACTACAGGTTCTAGTCACCTTAAAAACTCCCAGCCAATTGTCGTTACTTATGCTCGCACTGAGCTTGCAATCGCCCATAACGGAAACCTTACAAACGCATTAACCCTTAAAGAAGAACTTGAGCAAAGCGGGGCTATCTTTCAATCTTCTACCGATACAGAAGTAATTGTTCATCTCATTGCAAGGTCAAAAGAACAGAGTGTTATAAAGAGAATAATAGAAGCCCTTATGAGATGTAAGGGGGCATACTCCCTCCTGTTTCTCTCCCCCGAATTCATGATTGCAACAAGGGATCCATATGGATTTAGACCACTTGCTCTCGGAAAACTTGAAGATGCAGTTGTGGTTGCATCTGAAACTTGTGCGTTTGATTTAATAGAAGCAGAGTTTATAAGAGAAATAGAGCCAGGTGAAATCTTAGTTGTAAGCCCGAGGGGAGTTGAATCCTTTAAACCATTTACTGAAGTAGGACATAAATATTGCGTTTTTGAATTCATTTACTTTGCAAGACCGGATAGTTTTATGTTTGGAAGGAATGTCTATCAGGTGAGAAAAGAGCTCGGAAAGCAGCTCGCACGTGAGCAACCAGCTGATGCAGACATCGTGGTAGCAGTTCCAGACTCAGGCGTTCCAGCAGCGATCGGATATTCTGAGGAATCTGGGCTCCCGCTTGAGCTAGGGCTATTAAGAAACCATTACGTAGGAAGAACATTTATAGAACCTCAGCAATCGATCAGAAACTTTGGAGTAAAGCTAAAGTTAAATGCAATAAGAGAAGTGCTTTCCGGAAAGCGAGTAGTAATAGTTGATGATTCAATAGTTAGAGGAACGACCAGCAGAAAGATTGTAAAGATGATTCGTGCCGCAGGGGCAATGGAAGTGCATATGAGAATCAGTTCACCTCCTATGTGCTTTTCGTGCTACTATGGGGTTGACACGCCGATTAGAGAGGAACTCATTGCCTCCTCATTAGATGCGGAAGAGATAAATAAATACATAACCTCTGATACACTTGGATACCTGAGTCTTGAGGGCGTTATGAAGGCCGTTGAAAGTTATAAGGGTTTAGATGGTAATGAAGGTTTTTGTGACGCCTGCTTTACCGGGAATTACCCTGTAGAGATAACAGACTCAAAGGTCCAACTCAAACAGCTACAACTTTTTGATAGGTAATGACATCATTTCCAAAATAATATATCACTAGATAAATACCCAGTGTTACACAAAGTAGGTACTTAAGGACTGACGAGCTCGAGTTTCTTCGTTCTTGAGTAGCGACCATCAGCATTTACCGCTGTGGCTAATATTTCAGCCTGATAGATCACCACCCGAAAACCTGAGCGACAAAAACCCTCAAAGTCTTTGAGACGAATCGAGCCTTGGGCAATCAAAGTTGTAGGCGTGGGCTGGCCACCAGGGGTTTGATCTTCAGTTTCCCCTAGCTTGACTAGTCGCTGATCATGATAGAATTCGTTTGAGGATGGATCCGTTGTCCGGCATGTTAGTAAGGTAGAGGCTGAGATGTCCAAATGAAACATACCACTCTCAGGATCATTACCCGATGCAATTAGATCAATCTTAGTCCCGGCTGGAACGTGGCGTGTTATGTCACAACAATTCGCATCTACATCTGTATAGGGAGGGGGGGGTATAAGAACCATCGCTTGGGATGCCATATGCATCCATTTTGACGATCGGTGGCGTAGAATCTGTAGAATTAGGAGTTACTCCGTTATTGGGACAGCCTTCTAAAAGAAACGATGTACCCAAAATTGTTAGACATTGAAGCAAAATAGCAAAAACGAAGCGATTAATAGACACAGTAATCTCTTATAATAATTTGTTGTCTAAAAATTATAAAAGGCACGAAGTAAGATGTCCAGTTAAGACTCGATTATCTGCTAACTCTCTTATTGACATCATTTTCAGCATATGATAGGAAAATTATGATACTATAAAGTAAGTAAACAGTTATGATTTCAGATAACAAAAATTTGATTCAGGAGAGAGGAACGTTACATGTCGATTCTAAATTTTGTAATAAAGGACCTTAATTATACGATCTTGAGTGCAATTTCATTATTATCAATTTTGATAATCTCAATCAGTTGTGCAAAGGTTGAGGTTTATCCTGTGCAAAATCAATACGGTAGCAAAGGTAAAATCCTAACAGCCTCTGGTCCCGGAGTTCGTTTCTACAGGCCAGCGTTATACGTTTGGATTACAAAAGTTCAACCTTCGGATAAGGTCAATACTGTTAATCAACAGGTCAAAGATGGGGATAAAACTACCACTACGATCACTTCAATCGCAGGTACTGTCTATCAAGCGCAATTTGACTGGTTACCTGATTTCTCTCAAGAATATGTAATTGAGTGGAATGCCGGCATAGGCGGTATAAAACCTAAATTTACACTTGAAAATGGTTGGAATCTCACAGCTTTTAATAGTGAAATTGACTCTAGAGTACCTGAATTAATTAATGCCGTGTCAGGCGCTGTTCAAAACGTTGCAGCGGCGGCAGCAGGCGCGCTTATTGCGGATAAAAATTTCAAAGGTCCTGGTCTATACAAATTGAACATTAGTGCTGATGGAAAATTTTCTCTTGGATACCAAGTGCTCGGACTCGAATAGCTAAAATAACTTAAATGGCTCATGCTCGCTTGCCCGAATCACCCCCAGTAAAAACGAAGCGATTGGTCCGACCTGGAAATTTTCTAAGCTGCTATGACTATTTAAATTCTTTTTTGAATTTTCATGGTTACAAATTAAGTGATAAATCGAGCTTAGAAGAAAAGCTCAAAGAATTCCAGCGCAGAAATAAAGTACCTACTACTGGACGTCTAAACTCCCAAACATGCAGATTAATAAATTCTTACAGGTGTGTACATCCTGAAAAAGCAATCCCCTTTGAAGAAGAACAGAACCGATTTCAAGCGACAGACTATCTACCATTGAAATTAGCTCAGGACAGAGCTTATCTAGTTGATACGGAATACAACATTGATACTACACTGTTGTTAAAAGGCGATCACCCTTATGAATTAATAAATGGAAGATGGTCACGACGAACATTAGGATTTGCGCTCGTCGGATCTTCACCAAGTTATTTGGGTTCACATGCATGGGAGGCTGTTAGGCAATCATTCAAAACATGGGGCAAAACAGGGATAATAAGATTTGAAGAAAGAAAAGATCCAGCAAGAGCAGAGATAAGGGTGTTATGGACACCGGGACCGAATGTGGATCCGAATTCTACTGATCCTTTTTACGGGCCGGGAGAAAAGATTGCAGTTGGTTATTATCCATACCAACATCTGAAAGAACTTGCAGGAGACTTGCATCTCGATATTAGCGAAGACTGGGTTATACACCCTAGCCACAAAGGATTTGATGTAGAGACTGTCGCATTGCACGAAATTGGGCATTGTCTTGGAATAGGTCATTCTACAATTCAAGACTCGATCATGTGGAGTATATACAAAGCTAATCAAAGAGATCTCATACAAGAGGATAAGCAAGAACTTGAAAGAATTTATCAAGCCATACCGTTATAATAGTTTTTCCTCTGGTATAAATTAAAGCTAGGCTCACTCTTGAATGGTCCAGCTAGTTGGATTGGGTTGGAATATTCTAATATTGATTCCCGAAAATTAGAGGGCGCTGTCTTGCTTTTTGAATTTATGTCTAGTTTCTAACTCATGTTATTCATACTCTACACCTTGTCATGCCCGAATGTTCCCCGCTAAAGCTTGCACTCGAATGTTTTAATCGAGCGACATACGGGGACAAGCTTTATCGGTCATCGCCACCGTTGTCATACCCGAATGTTTCTATCGGGTATCCATGTTTTAGATTCCCGCTTAAAACATGCGGGGATGACAGCTCCTTACCTCGATTAGGTGTATGAGTAGGCAACATCTGTTTCTAATTTATAAGCTAATCCTCGATGTCTCTAATACATTCAAATTAGCCGTAAGTTCCTCTTCGGATAAATAATGATTTGTTAATTTCCCTGCGAAATATGTTTCGTATGCGCTCATGCCAAAATGACTGTAACCCCCTAGGTTGAATAATATGGTTTGTAGAATCATTATGTAATGAGTTTGTAGTTCTGGTTATTTTGGTCGAAAGCGGCTAGTCGTTTTAGAGCTCTTATTTTTTCACTGTAATCCACCTTTGATTTAGCTAGAGCATCATGAAGAACCGTAATGGTTCGTTCGTAGATTCTACGATCGACTGGGAAAGGAGTACCGTCCTTTCCACCATGTGCAAATGAAAATCGCGCAGGATCTCTGGTGCTAGCTCTCGTACCATAGATTAGCTCCGCTACCAATGTTAAGGCCCTAAGTGTCTTTGCACCTACTCCCTGGATACATAACAATTCCTCAAAGTTTCTAGGAACAAGCTCGTATGTGCTCAGTAAGACTTTCTTGAGGTATTTCGGATTAATATCGGCGGTAGCAACCTGATGGCGATGTGGAAGAATTAGATTTGGGAGTCGCTCTACATCCCTCAATACACCCCTGTCAGGTTGACTGGCTAGCTCTGTAATAGCATGTCGAGTTTGCTCACTATCTGAAGCTACTAGGTCAAGTGTATTACCTTTTGCATCACAGCAAATCGCTGAATGTGGCTCATTAACAAAACTATTAAGCCTTGAACTAAGCCAGTGATAACGGCGTGCCATGGAATTCGAATCATTAAACCCCTGTTGCACTACACACCACTCTTCATCCTGCGTAAAGAAAAAGCTGTGATGGTAAAGCTGATAGCCATCTTGGACTGCCGAATTATCAACCTTAGCTGATAGGCGACTTGCTTTGATAAGATTTTCCGGTTCCTGTGAGATATAATCACAAGCATTCATAATTTCAACTGGCGTTTTTCTTGAAGAAGCTCCTTTTCCACCAGTTGCAAATAATCCAAGCTCCTTTTCTAAACCTCTTATCCCCTCCTTTATAGCGCCACAGGTTGTGGTAGTCACGCCGCTTGAGTGCCAATCGAATCCCAAAACACAACCAAAGGCTTGGAACCAAAAGGGGTCTGACAATCTGACAAGAACCTCTGAAGCTCCATATTCGGCAGTTATATGGCAAACAATTTCACGAGCTAGACGCACCATCTTGTTAAAAAGCCAGCGAGGCGCCTTCCCGCTGTGGAGTGGGAGGTGAGCAAAACCGGTACGCATGATGAAGAGATTAGCTCGGCAAGTATTTTAAGTCAATCGTATAAAAGTACGGCTACTGTCAGACCCGTAGAACTTTCGCAGCTAGTGTAGTGCCAACTACACGGGCACGGATTTTTTCAAAAGCCGTTTCTCGGGTCGTTGAAGTATCATCACCGAATGGAGAGAAACCACAGTCGTCAGTCGTTCCCAGTTGGCTAAGCGGAATGTATTCGGCGGCTTCAAGGACCCGATCCCTTACTTCTTCCGGCGTTTCCACTCTCGGATTTATAGAGTCAATCACGCCGATGAAAATTCTCTGATCAGGGTTTGCGTTTTCCTTAATGATCTTGAGAACTCTAGTACTGTCGCTCTCGCTTGCTAACTGGATGTAAAAATTCCCAACCTTGAGTTTGAACAAGCTTGGCAAGAGCTTGGCATAGTCCACATCTGCACTATGGGTCGAGTCTTGGTCTCCGCCCGGACAGGTGTGAACACCGATATTCTTTCGCTCCTCTACCGAGAAACGACCTAGCACTCGATTGTTAAGATCGATAAAACTTTCCAGAAGTTGCCCGCTTGGATCTAGTTTCACCGCGAGTCTTCCTTCAGTAAAGTCAATCTGAACCTTAAAAGCGCCCTTCTGTAAGCAGCGGCGAATGTCGGCTCCGTTCTCACGGAGAAGCTCTTCGATAAAGGATTCTCTTGAATAGCCTTCGATACCGTTTTGTGGGTAGAGAAGGCTCAATGCCGATGCAGAGATGACTGCTTGCTTCACCGGAACATGAGCATACTTTTTTGCTACTTCCAAATATGCATCAGCATAGGTCTTGTAACGAAATGGTCCCGCTTTCAACCTAGGCAACTGGCGCACGTGACCGTCAGCAAAGTGGATCGTGACGCCATCAGGAGCGATGTTTTCAAGTCCATGTATTGGATAGGTTGCAAAGCTCGGCTTGGTTTGTTCCCCGTCCGTGATGACTGACGACCCCGTCGCTTCGAAGAGCTCTATGGTGTTTCGGATCGCTGAGTCATATAGTGAGTTTAGTTCCTTTTGTGAAATACGACCATCTTTGAAAGCCTGTATTCCCTTGATAAGCCCTTCCGGTCTTGGAATACTGCCAATAGGTTCAGTAGGTATTGACATATTACCCTCCTAAATAAAATTAAGGTTAATCAATATTTTACTTTACCTAACTCAGAGCGCGCAACCGAATCGCTGCTAAGCGCTACCCATGAGAGGATATAGCAAAAGATGTCACTTAAAATCTTAATCAAGGTTTACACAATCTCGCTGAGTTTCTCAAGCACTTCTTCCATCTTACGCTTTCTAAGAGAAAGCTCCTCAAATTTCTCTCTCTCCTTTTCAACCACCTCTTCTGGGGCACGCTCAAGAAAATCGGGGTTGGCAAGTTTCTTATTAACTTGCTCTACATTTTTTGCTACCTTTGAGATTTCTCGTTTTATTCTTTCAACTTCCTTTTCAACATCAACTAACCCTTCTATAGAGAGGAAAATCTGTAGACCCTCGATTACCTGAGCAACGGCTTTCTTGGGTTTTTCCTTGCGAGAAAGATCAATCGATGCCTTTGCTAAGCTATGAATAAAGTTTTTATTAGCCTGAGTTATTTTAAGTATTTTTTCATTATCAGGGAGAAGAATAATGTCTACCATTTTTGAAGGATGTACACCGACTATGGCTCTTAGGTTTCTTATCCCGACAATGACCTCTTTTACGTACTCGATTTCGTCAAATGCCTCTTCGTAAATCTCATCTTTGTTGAAATTCGGATAGGAGCTAATGGATACGCTTTCCGCCTCCTCCTCATCTGCAGTTGGCATTCTGACCCCAAGCTCCCGAAGCCTTTGATAGATCTCCTCAGTTATAAAAGGAGCAATTGGATGAAGAAGTTGTAAAGCCGACACCAATACTTTTACCAAAATCGCCTGTGTTCTCTTTCTTGCTTCGAGATCATCACCATTTAAGATTGGTTTTACAAACTCTATATACCAATCACAAAAATCACCCCAGATGAATTGATAGATAAGTCGTGACGTTTTATCAAACTCGTATTCTTCTAAAGAGTTTTCAATCTCCTGTATCGTTCTATTAAGCTTTGTGAGAATCCACTTGTCAGGTGTAGAAAGATTTAAACCAGTAGAGACGACCCGGCGGGTCGTCTCTACCTTATCCAAATTCATAAAAACAAACCTCGATGCATTCCAGATTTTATTCATAAAGTTTCTGTACCCTTCGATTATAGAAAGAGAAAGCTTTATATCCCTTCCCTGAGTGGCAAGTGCGGTGAGGCTGAATCTTAAAGCATCTGCTCCAAATTCATCCATTATATCAAGTGGATCAATGACATTCCCCTTTGTTTTACTCATCTTCTCACCCTTCTCATCCCTGACAAGGGCATGGATATCAACATCTCTAAAGGGCACGTCATTCATAAACTTAAGCCCCATCATCATCATCCTTGCGACCCAGAAAAAAAGTATGTCAAAGCTTGTGACTAGAACGGAGGTAGGATAGAAGATCTCAAGCTCTTTGGTTTTTCTAGGCCATCCAAGCGTTCCAAATGGCCATAGAGCGGAGCTGAACCATGTATCAAGGACATCAGTTTCTTGCTCGATATGGCGAGATGCGCAATGCTCACAAACCCTCGGTTCATCAACTGAAACTGTTATCCCTTCACAATCTTTACAGAACCAAGCTGGAATCCTGTGCCCCCACCATATTTGTCTTGATATGCACCAGTCCCTTATATTCCTCATCCATTCAAAATATGTGTTTTTCCAACCCTCAGGGATAATCCTTGTTCTACCATCCTCTACCGCCTGAATTGCAGGAATTGAAAGCGGTTTAGTTCTGACAAACCACTGAAGAGAAAGCATTGGCTCAACTACAGTGCCGCACCTATAGCATTTTCCAAGCTGTAGTGAATAATCTTCTACCTTTTCTAAAACTCCTTCTTTCTCAAAGTCTTCGACGATCCGTTTCTTGCATTCAAGCCTATCAAGCCCACTGTATCTTCCAGCATTTTCATTCATCACTCCCTTAAAATCCATAATCTGAACCCTTGGAAGGTTGTGTTTTGTTCCAATCTCAAAATCAGCAAAATCGTGCGCAGGTGTAATCTTCAAAGCCCCTGTACCCATCTCCATATCTACGCTTTCATCAGCGATAACAGGAATTATTCGGTTTACGACAGGAAGGATTACCTCTTTACCAATTAGATGTTTAAATCTCTCATCTTTAGGATTAACTGCAACGGCGGTATCACCCATCATCGTCTCAGGCCTTGTCGTTGCAACAATAATGTAGAGACGACTCGGCGAGTCGTCTCTACTTGTTCCAGATTGACCATTGCTATTAGTAGAAACAAGTGGATACATTAGATAATATAGCTTTCCTTTTGTGTCTTCACGCGTTACCTCTAGGTCTGAAAGGGCTGTATCGCAACGTGGACACCAGTTTACAAGATAATGCCCTCTATAAATAAGCCCCTCCCTCCAAAGCCTAACGAAAGCCTCTTTAACAGCAATAGAGAGCCCCTCATCCATCGTAAATCTTTCTCTTGACCAGTCACAAGAGGCACCAAGCCTTTTTAACTGGACAATGATTCTATTTCCATATAGTTCTTTCCACTGTAAAACCCTTTTTACAAATCCTTCTCTACCCAAATCCTCCCGCTTGATTCCCTCTTTAAGAAGCTCCCTTTCAACAACAGTCTGGGTAGCAATTCCCGCATGGTCAGTTCCAGGAACCCAGAGGGCGTTAAACCCCTTCATTCTCTTATATCGAACTAATATATCCTGGAGTGTGTTATTTAAAGCATGCCCTATGTGGAGAGAACCAGTTACATTGGGAGGTGGGATAACAATTGTGAAGGAGGGTCTTTGAGATGAAATTGAAGCTTGAAAATATCCTTTTTTAATCCAGAACTCTAGCCACTTCTCCTCTACCTTTTTGGGGTCATAGGTTTTTTCTAACTCTATCTTATTCGCCTCTTCCATGTTCGTAGTTCGTGAATCGGGTATCCAATCGTTCGACTGAGCTCACGACGAAGTCACAAATCACGAACCCCGGTCCACGACTTACTCTTTAACAGGGGTAGGAACGGGTATTTCCGGCGCTATGATTTCTACATCTACATCCCTATACATAGGCAGCCCGGTGCCAGCGGGTATTAATCTTCCCATAATCACATTTTCTTTTAGTCCGCGAAGACTATCCACCTTTCCTTCACAAGCCGCCTCTGTAAGTACCCTTGTAGTTTCCTGGAATGACGCTGCGGAAAGCCAGCTATCAGTGCTGAGAGAGGCCCTAGTGATACCAAGAAGAAGTGGCTCTGCTGTGGCCGGTTTTCCGCCCTGAGAGGTAACCCTTTCATTCTCTTCAAAGAAGATAATCCTTTCAACTGGTTCTCCAACAAGGAATGTTGTATCACCCGGATCCTTAACTCTCACGCGCTTTAACATCTGCCTTACTATAATCTCTATGTGTTTATCATTAATCTTAACCCCCTGGAGCCTGTAGACCTGTTGTATTTCGTCTACTAGATATCTCGCAAGGGCCTTCTCACCACGAATTCTCAGTACATCATGAGGATTTACAGCGCCATCAACAAGCTGGTCTCCAGCCTTCACACGTTCGCCATCTCTAACTAGCACATGCTTTCCTCTTGGTACAAGGTAGTCCTTCGCTTCACCAATATCTGGAGTTACAACCATCTTTCTCTTTCCCTTTGAATCCTTTCCAAAGGATACGATTCCATCAATCTCACTCACTATCGCAGGATCTCTAGGAAGCCTTGCTTCAAAGAGCTCTGCTACCCTTGGCAGTCCTCCAGTGATGTCCTTGGTCTTAGCCGTTTCTCTTGGAATCTTTGCAAATACATCCCCTCCATGAACCATATCACCTTCGTTCTTTTCAATAATCGCCCCAACTGGAAGGAGATACTGGGCTGCCTTTCCATGTTTGTCGGTAACGACTATGGTAGGATGTAAATCGGGATTTTTCGATTCAACAACCACCTTTTTAAAAATTCCTGTTACCTCGTCCACCTGCTCCTTCATGCTTATACCCTCTTCAAGGTCCTGGAAGCTTACACGCCCATCCACCTCTGAGATAAATGGAGTGGTGTATGGATCCCACTCAGCAAGAAGCGATCCCCTTTTTATTTGATCACCCTCTTCAACCCTCAACTTCGCTCCGAGAACAAGTGGATACCTTTCACGCTCGTATCCCATCTCATCCACTATAGCTAGAATTCCAGTACGATTTATTACAACGAGTCTTCCCTCGTTATTCCTCACTGTCCTAACACCGATAAGCTTTACAACACCCTCGTGTCTGCTCTCAAGTGTACTTTCTGCAACCCTCTGACTAGCAGCACCACCTATATGGAAGGTTCTCATAGTAAGCTGGGTGCCCGGCTCCCCAATAGACTGGGCTGCTATAATCCCTACCGATTCTCCGATATTTACCAGAGCTCCTCTTGCAAGGTCTCTTCCATGGCAAAGCACGCACACACCTTGACGGGCCTCGCAAGTAAGAACAGACCTTATTTTTAACTCCGTAACGCTTCCCGCCTCGTCGATAGCGTTCGCGGCCTGCTCGTCTATCTCTTCGCTTGCCCTTACAATAATCTTTCTAGTTACAGGATCTCTAATGTCTTCAAGCACAACACGACCTAGGATTCTCTCTCCTATCCTATCTATTATCTCTCCACCTTCTATAAGTGCCCCAACTGTGATCCCATCAATCGTACCGCAGTCAAATTCCGTTATGGTTGCATCTTGAGCAACATCAATCAACCTTCTAGTAAGGTATCCCGCATTTGCAGTTTTTAAGGCTGTATCAGCAAGCCCCTTTCTAGCTCCATGTGTTGAGATGAAGTACTGAAGCACTGTGAGGCCCTCACGAAAGTTAGATGTAATTGGCGTTTCAATAATCTCCCCTGAGGGCTTAGCCATAAGACCCCTCATCCCAGCGAGCTGGCGAACCTGGGTTTGGCTTCCTCTCGCACCTGAATCCACCATCATATAGATTGGGTTTGTGCTTGGAGCTTGGATCTCAGCCTCATTTTCGTCTTTTAAAATATCAATAGATAATTCCTTAAGCATCTCCTGAGCGATTTCTTCGCTCGTCTTAGCCCATATATCTATAACCTTGTTGTACCTTTCACCATCGGTTATGAGCCCCTGAGAATATTGTGTTTGAACCTTTACTACCTCGTTATAAGCCTTATTTATTAGCTGCTCCTTTTTCTTTGGAATCTTCATATCATCAATTGAGATTGAAATCCCTGCTTTGGTCGAAAATTGAAACCCGAGCGTCCTCAAACGGTCTGCGAGTATAACTGTGCTCTTTCCACCGGCAACTCTAAAGCAGCTATCTACTAGTTCCTCGATAGCACGTTTTGTCATCACCTTGTTCACTAGTTCAAAAGCAACCTCTCTTGGCATGATCT
Source organism: Candidatus Dadabacteria bacterium CSP1-2 (assembly GCA_001443445.1). Classification (GTDB taxonomy): domain Bacteria; phylum Desulfobacterota_D; class UBA1144; order Nemesobacterales; family CSP1-2; genus CSP1-2. The sequence goes on from LDXN01000009.1 coordinate 26,774, forward strand.
CGTAAAGCAGTATTCTGCCAACGGTAGTTTCATGCATCTTTTCATCAATTCTTACGCGTATCTTAGCATGAATGCCAACCTCATTTAAATCATAAGCCATCCTAACCTCTTCAATTGATGAAAAGGCCTTACCCTCTCCTTTCTCGAAGGGAACCTCTCTCGTCATATAATAAATACCAAGCACTATATCCTGCGTAGGAAGTATTATTGGTTTTCCGTGCGCTGGTGAGAGAATATTATTGGTTGACATAATAAGGGCCCTGCATTCTGTTTGGGCTTCAACAGAAAGCGGTACATGTACAGCCATCTGGTCTCCATCAAAGTCTGCGTTGTAAGCAGGGCATACAAGGGGATGTATTTGAATAGCTTTATCTTCAATAAGTTTTGGTTCAAAAGCCTGGATGCTTAGGCGATGAAGAGTTGGAGCACGATTTAGTAGCACAGGATGCTCCTGCACAACCTCATCAAGTGCATCCCAGACAACTGGTGCTTCTTGCTCGACAAGCTTTTTTGCAATTTTTATTGTCTGTGCCTTACCCCATTTCTCTAATTTTTGATATATAAAAGGTCTAAAAAGCTCAAGTGCCATCTGCTTTGGTAAACCACACTGATGGAGTCTCAGCTCAGGACCAATCACGATCACAGAGCGTCCTGAATAATCCACCCTTTTCCCAAGAAGGTTCTGACGGAACCTCCCTTGCTTTCCTTTTATAATGTCACTTAGACTTTTTAGTGGACGGTGATTGTGAGCTAGGACAGGTCTCCCGCGCCGTCCGTTTTCAAATAGGGCATCTACAGCCTCTTGAAGCATCCTTTTTTCATTTCTAACAATGATATCAGGCGCCCCAAGCTCTAGTAATTTTCTTAGTCTGTTATTCCTATTTATTACACGACGGTAAAGATCATTTAAATCAGAGGTAGCAAATCTGCCTCCATCTAGCGGAACAAGGGGTCTCAAGTCAGGAGGAAGTATAGGGATTTTTGTTAGAATCATCCACTCGGCTCGGTTTCCAGATTGTCTAAAGGCTTCAACAATCCTGAGCCTCTTAGCGATCCTAGCCCTCTTTATTTGAGATGTAGTATCCTTCATCTCTAACCTAAGATGTTCTGAGAGTTCGACAAGGTCTATTTTCTTAAGCATCTCCCTAACCGTTTCAGCCCCCATTCCAACCTTAAAAGTGGGTCCGTATTCCTCAAGTAATTTTCTGTACTTCTCTTCACTGAGAACCTCTCCAAATTTCAGTTGTGTTCCACCTGGATCTACAACTACATATGCCTCATAGTATAAAGCCCTTTCTAATTCCTTTAGCGTCATATCCAAAAGCATTCCTATTCTGCTTGGGATGCTTCTCAAAAACCAGATATGAGCAACCGGTGAAGAAAGCTCTATATGCCCCATCCTTTCACGCCTTACTTTGCTCGATATAACCTCTACGCCACATTTCTCACAGGTATGCCCCCTATGTTTAAGCCTTCTATATTTTCCGCAAAGACACTCATAATCCTTTACTGGACCAAATATCTTAGCGCAGAATAGACCGCTCCTTTCCGGTTTGAACGTTCTATAGTTAATTGTCTCTGGCTTTTTTACCTCACCTGAAGACCAATCCTTGATCTTATCAGGCGAAGCAATAGCAATCTTCACAGAAGAGTAGTCCGAAGGGTTCTTCGGTTTTTCAAAGAGGGTATCTATATCCACTTTTACCTTCCTCCCTTTTGTTTTTGTAATCCTACTTTTCCATTCCCGCCTTCCTCAATAAGGTCTATATCAAGTGCAAGGGCTTGAAGCTCTTTTACTAGAACCTTGAAAGACTCTGGAAGCCCAGGTTCAAAATTCATATCGCCCTTTACGACTGAATCGAATATTCTAGTTCTCCCGATTACATCATCGGATTTCACCGTGAGAAATTCCTGAAGTGTGTAAGCGGCTCCGTACGCTTCGAGTGCCCAGACCTCCATCTCTCCAAGCCTCTGCCCCCCAAAATGGGCTTTGCCACCAAGGGGCTGCTGTGTAACGAGAGAATAGGGTCCAATAGCCCTTGCATGAATCTTGTCTTCTACAAGATGATGGAGCTTAAGCATATACATAACACCTACAGTTACCCTTTGATCAAACGGCTCACCTGTGCGTCCATCAAAGAGTATCGTTTTCCCATCCTCCGGGAGCCCGGTGATTTTAAGCATCTCCTTTACTTCCCCTTCAGTTGCGCCGTCAAACACAGGAGACTCAATAGGTACCCCTTCTTTTAGTCTCTTCGTGAGTTCAACTACCTCTTCATCCTTTAATTCGTCAATAAATCGCCTAATCCCCTTAGAGTCATAAATTTCCTTAAGCTTTCTCCTAAGTGATCCTGGGCTAAACTCCTGCTCAATATACTCATTTAGCTGTTGACCAAGCTCCTTTGCTGCCCAGCCCAGATGCGTCTCTAGAATCTGTCCTACGTTCATCCTTGAGGGAACACCAAGCGGATTAAGCACCATATCAACTGGGATTCCATCAGGAAGAAAGGGCATATCCTCTTCAGATAGTATCTTCGATATAACGCCCTTATTTCCGTGTCGTCCTGCCATCTTGTCTCCTACTTGGAGCTTCCTTAGTACTGCGACATGAACCTTCACTACCTTTAGCACCCCAGGAGGAAGTTCATCAGGTCGGGTCAGCTTGTCTATTTTATTGTTATAGACCATCTTTACTAAATCAATTTGTTCAAGAGTCTTTTCAATCGCTATTTTAACCTCGGTCTCTACCTTCTCTCCCTTTTCAACACTGATATCACCTAACTTTTCAAATGGTATAGGCTGAAGATCTTCTTCGGTTATCTTTTCACCCTTCTTAATCACCATTTTTCTATTTACCGTTAACCTTCCTGCAGCTACTTTGCCCACTAGGAGGGGTCTTATTCTTTCAATTGCACCTTCTTTCAAGATCTTTATTTCGTCATCCCTGTCTTGTTTAAGACGCGCTACCTCAAAATCCTCTATACTCTTTGCCCTCTCGTCTTTATCTACCATTCTCGATGTTAGCATCTTTACATCAATTACAGTCCCGTATACCCCAGGATTCGCCCTAAGGGAGGTATCTTTTACATCACCTGCCTTATCTCCAAATATAGCCCTAAGAAGCCTTTCTTCAGGTGAAAGTTGGGTTTCTCCCTTTGGAGAAATCTTACCAACAAGTATATCTCCAGGCTTTACCTCAGCCCCAATTCTTATTATTCCACTTTCATCCAGATCCTTAAGCGTATCCTCGCCCACATTGGGAATGTCCCTGGTGATTTCCTCACGCCCAAGCTTTGTCTCGCGTGATATACACTCAAACTCTTCAATATGGATAGATGTGAATTTATCATCCCTTACAATCCTCTCGCTTATAAGGATCGCATCTTCAAAGTTGTATCCCCCCCATGGCATAAAAGCTACGACCACATTCTGCCCGAGAGAAAGCTCGCCGTGACTTGTCGAGGGACCATCTGCAATAACTTGTCCCTTTGTAACGTACTGTCCCTTTTTTACGAACGGCCTTTGATTCCAGCATGTATTCTGATTTGATCTTTGAAACTTTATCAAATTATAAATATCAACCCCAGCATCATTTCCATCACCCGTTACCCTTACGACAATTTTAGACGCATCCACATACTCCACTATACCATCCCCCTTTACAACTACTGTTATTCCTGAATCCTTAGCCACTGTCTTTTCAAGTCCTGTCCCAACTAATGGTGCGGAAGTTCGAATAAGAGGAACAGCCTGACGCTGCATGTTAGATCCCATGAGCGCTCGGTTTGCATCATCATGCTCAAGAAACGGAATAAGAGCGGCTGATACCGAAACGAGCTGAGCCGGAGATACATCCATAAACTCAACCTTTTCGCGCTCAACCATGAAGAATTCACCTTTATGACGTGCTGATATAAGTTCAGACTTAAAGTGCCCATCCTCATCTAAAGGTGCGTTTGCCTGAGCAATTACATATTTCTCCTCTTCAAAAGCGTTCAGATAAAAGATTTCAGAAGTTACCTTTCCGTTTTTTACAACCCTGTAAGGAGCTTGAATAAAACCATCATCGTTCACCTTCGCATAGGTACTTAAGCTAGATATAAGACCAATGTTTGGACCCTCTGGCGTTTCAATTGGGCATATTCTTCCATAATGTGAAGCGTGAACGTCACGGACCTCAAACCCTGCACGCTCCCTTGTAAGCCCACCAGGCCCAAGTGCGCTTAGCCTTCTTTTATGTGTAATCTCAGATAACGGGTTCGTTTGATCCATAAATTGAGAAAGTTGTCCTGTTGCAAAGAACTCCTTTACAACTGAGATAACAGTCTTTGGTATAAGAAGTTCACTTGGCATCAGGTTCTCTACAGCTTGATACCCCATCTTCTCCCTTACTGACCTTGCAAGCCTCTCTAGCCCATGATAAAAGCGTTCCTCTACGAGTTCTCCAACTGTTCGAACCCTTCTATTACCTAGATGGTCAATATCATCAATCGAACCCCTAGCACCTTTGAGGTTAAGGAGATACTTAACTGTCCCCATTATGTCTTCCTTCGTTAATGTAAGATCGTCTTCAGAGACTTCTCGATTTAGTTTATAATTAACCTTAATCCGGCCTACCTTAGAAAGCCTATATGTATCGGGATTAAAAAAGAGGTTATAGAAGAAGTTTTCAGCAACCCCTAGGGTCGGCGGGTCAGTGGGTCTAAACTTTTTATAGATTTCTCTAATCGCATCCTCGGAGGTTTTAGTCTTATCAGCAAGAATGGTGTTTCTAAGTGATGCACTTATAGCGATGTTATCTATATAAAAAACCTTAAACTCCTTTATCCCTCGAGCCCTAATCTCTTGAAGTTTTTCCTCTTTTATCTCCTCGTTGAAATTAAGTAATACCTCCCCAGTCTTTTGATACACAATGTCATCTGCACAATGTCTGCCTATTATGTCAATTATTTGAATGGGAATTCTTTCAAGCTTTGCCTGACGGAGTTTATCAATTAGGTTTCCTACAAACTTTTTTCCCTTTTTTACTATAACCTCACCAGTCTTTGGATCCACTATGTCTACACTAGATTTTTGATAAGAAAGAACCTCCGGGTCAACGCTCTTTTTTATCCCATCTGTTTCAAAATAGATGGTTTCAGTTGGATAGAAATAAAGCATTATCTCTTTGGTGGTATAGCCAAGTGCCTTGAGAAGCACAGTGACAAGAAACTTTTTTTTTCTATCGATTCTAACATGCAAGTGGTCCTTAGAATCGAATTCAAAATCAAGCCACCTTCCATCCTGTGGAACAATCCTGGCTGAGTAAGAGGTCTTTCCCACAATCTGGTCCTTATCTTTACCCTGATTGAAGAATACCCCCGGTGAGCGGTGTAGCTGATTGACTATAACCCTCTCGGTGCCATTTATGATGAATGCGCCATTTGGGGTCATTAGCGGAATCTCGCCGAAGTAAACCTCCTGCTCCTTTACATCCCTTATCGTTCGCTCACTACCAGAGCCTGATTGAGTATCCCATATCACTAGGCGAAAAATCACATAGAGCGGAGCGACGTATGTGTAACCCTTCATCCGGCACTCATTAGTTTCGTGCTTTGGCTTATCAAGACGGTAGCTAACATATTCAAGCGATGCGCGGCCATTGTAATCCTCTATAGGAAATACAGTCTTCAATGCACGGAGAAGTCCAATATCCCTTCTTTGATCAGGACTTACATCTCTTTGAAGAAACTCGTTATACGATTTTATTTGAACCTCAAGAAGATGCGGTATTTCGAGAACAGACGGAATCTTTGAAAAACTTTTTCTTTTATAAGTTTCTACTCCCTCGAAATTCACCTTATCTCTACCCCCTTTTTGTTTATTTTTCGTGGCTTGTAATTCGTGGATAGTGGCTCGTAATTCGATACACGATTCTCGATTCACGAACCACGGTCCTAATTAATTTCTGCTGTTGCGCCCGCTTCTTCAAGCTTCTTTTTCATGGCCTGTGCTTCTTCTTTCTTCACATCTTCTTTCACAGTCTTTGGAGCCCCTTCAACAAGCTCTTTCGCTTCCTTAAGACCAAGTGAGGTAATCTCCCTTATGGCCTTTATCACTTGTATCTTGTTCTCTCCGATGGATTTTAGCACTACGTTGAACTCCGTCTTTTCAGCTTCAGGCGCTTTAGCTTCAGCCGCCCCAGCACCGCCTACTTGTGTAGAGACCATAGCCACCTGTGGAGCGGCAGCCTTTACACCGAATTTTTCCTCGATCTCCTTTATTAACTCCGAAATCTCAAGCATACTTGCGCGCTCAAGATATGAAATTACATCGGCCCTTGTAACATCAGCCATTGTCTAAAACCTCCTTTTTGTGATTAGTATTTAGTGTTGTTACTAGATAGACCCCTTTTCTAAAAATTTCTATAACTATTTATACCTCTTCTTTTTTCTCTTTCAGATCTTTGAGTGCGTTTAATGCGTATAATAAACGCCTCTCGAGCTCCATCAACGTACTCATAAAATTAGAGATAGGAGATGAAAGTAGTCCGAGAAACTCTGTTAAAAGTGCTTGTCTTGAGGGAAGTTGTGAGAGCTTTGAAACATCGCTAACACCAATTACCTTGCCTTCAACAATGCCACCTTTTAATTTAAGTACAGGCAACTGCTTGGCAGATTCAGCGAAAACCTTAGCAACAACCACCGGATCCTCTTTACATATTGCTACAGCAGTGGCTCCCTCGAACAGGTCTTTTATCCTTTCTATATCAGTCTCGCGAGATGCTATTTTAAGAAGCGTGTTCTTAGCAACCTTAAAATCAGCTTTGGCTTTTTTAAGACGCCGCCTTAGCCCTTCTACCTCCTTTACAGTTAGCCCCTTATATTCAACGACAAATAGTGAAGGACTTGTTTTAAATCTCTCATTAAAATCTTTTACAACTTGCTCTTTGACAACCTTAGTTAACATTATTCTACTCCTTATTAAAATGATGCACGATGCATGAGGTTTTTATCTGTATCCTTTATCCTGCATCCTGTATCTTGCATCCTGCATCCTGCATCCTGCATCTTGTATCTCATGCTGCTATCTCAAATCCCTTTAGCTCATCGCGGATGCTTAAGGGATCAACCTTTATTCCCGGACCCATTGTAGTAGAAAGCACAACCTTTTTGATAAATGTCCCTTTCGACGAAGATGGCTTCATCCTTGTGATTGTATCCATAAGCACAAGAAAGTTCTCTCTAAGCTTATCTGAACCAAAAGAGGCCTTTCCAACCGGGGTATGAATAACACCACCCTTATCATTTTTTATCTCGATTCTCCCCGCTTTTGCTTCCTTAACCGCTTTTCCTATCTCGAAAGTTACAGTCCCAACCTTCGGGCTTGGCATAAGCCCTCTAGGACCGAGTATCTTACCAAGCTTTCCCACCAGGTTCATTACATCGGGGGTTGCAATAGTAACCTCAAAATCAAGCCAATTTTCTTTGGAAATCTTCTCAATTAAATCTTCAGCACCGACGTAATCTGCACCTGTCTCCTGAGCCTCTTTCACCTTGTCACCTTTTGCAAAAACCAATACCCTCACACTTCTTCCTGTCCCGTGTGGAAGAACAATAGCTCCTCTAATCTGCTGGTCAGCATGACGTGGGTCAATGCCGAGTTTGACTGCAGCCTCTACAGTTTCATCAAATTTCGCAGTTTTTGTTTCTTCAACTATCTTTATCGCTTCCCGAACTTCATACAGTTTTGTAGAATCAATCTTTTTTTTAGCTTCTAAGTACCTTTTCCCTCTCTCCATTTTTGCCTCCTTCAAATAAATTCAGAAGTCAGGAGTCAGCAGCCAGAAGTTTTCTTCCTTTCTTCTGAATTCTGACTCCTGAATTCTTCTCACTATACGACCTCAATACCCATACTCCTTGCCGTTCCCTCAACAATCTTAACTGCGGCTTCTATATCATCAGAATTTAGATCAGGCAGCTTTATATTAGCTATTTCTCTTACCTGTGACCTTGTTACCTTACCTACCTTTACCCTTGATGCTGTAACTGAGCCCTTATCCAATCCTGAAGCCTTTTTTAACAAATATGACACCGGAGGAGTTTTAATTATAAACGAAAATGATCTATCTGCATAAACTGTCACTATAACAGGAAATATTCCATCCATCTTTGATGTCTGTGCATTAAAAGCCTTACAGAATTCCATTATATTTACACCCTTTTGTCCAAGAGCCGGTCCTACAGGAGGAGAAGGCGTTGCCTTCCCAGCAGGAACTAAGAGCTTTACTTCTCCAATTACCTTTTTCATCCTAAATTCTCTCCACTTGAGTGAAATCCAATTCTATTGGTGTTGTCCTACCAAATATTGTTACCAGAACCTGAACCTTGCCCTTTTCAGGTTTGACTTCGTCAATAAGACCCGAGAAATTTACAAAAGGACCATCTGTGACTCTAACAGTTTCTCCCTTCTCAAATGTAACCCTAGGTTTTGGTTTCAGGGTTCCTTCTTCTATTTGCCTCTTTATCTTAATAACCTCTTTTTCATCTATACTAGGAACGGAATCAGGGTCAATCTTTCCTTCTTTCAGCTTACCACCAACAAACCCTATCACCTTTGGTATGTTTCTAATAAAATGCCAACTTCTCTCGTTAAGCTCCATGTTGACTAGGATGTACCCTGGGAAAAATCTCCTAAATGAGGTTTTCTTTCTGCCACCTTTTACTGGCTCGATGATGGTTTCAGTAGGCACTAAAACCTCATGAACAGATACCTCCATCCCTTCTAGTTTGACCCTCTCTTCAATTAAGGCCTTTACACGATCCTCAAAGCCTGTATTTATGTGAACCACGTACCACCTATAAGCCATACCTATTTATTTCTCCGTCTCTCCTAACTCAAAACGTACTTTACTACTAATGAGAACAAGAAGTCTATTGCTCCCAAAAATGATGCAAGAATAATAGAAATAACGATAACAGCCCCGGTCGAACGAATTGATTCCCTAAGGGATGGCCATGATATGCGCTTTGCTTCAACCTCAATATCCTTAAAAAACTGAACAAGCATAGCTATTAATTCATTTATTTTTTCCATTTCTCCTCAGTTATAGCCATTAAGGCAATTTGACGTTATTCATTAGTCGCTTATTTCCCAAAAATTATTTCATCAAGTATCATAGAGCAAACACATAATTTACAGGGCAGGAGGGACTCGAACCCCCAACCGCTGGATTTGGAGTCCAGTGCTCTACCAAATTGAGCTACTGCCCTTAATAAAATGATGCGTGATACAAGATTCATGATGCACATTGCCTCTTGTATCCTGCATACCGCATCTTTCCATCCTGAATCCTGTATCTTTACTTTGTCTCCTTATGTAAGGTATGGCGTCTACACCATCTGCAGTATTTCTTGAGCTCCATTTTATCCCTATGGGTTTGTCTGTTCTTTCTAGTAGAATAATTCCTTCTTTTACAGTCACTGCAAGCAAGTGCAATAATTACAGTGTTATCTCCCATTTAGGACCCCACTACTGAGTGATTTTAGTAACTACTCCTGCTCCTACTGTCCTTCCCCCTTCTCTTATTGCAAACCTTAACCCCTCCTCCATCGCCACTGGCGCTATCAACTCCACATCCATGTTCACATTATCCCCTGGCATCACCATCTCTACCCCATCTGGCAGCTTTATATTCCCTGTCACATCTGTTGTCCTTAGGTAAAACTGCGGCCTATACCCTGTGAAAAATGGTGTGTGCCTTCCCCCCTCCTCCTTCGTTAATACATACACCTCTGCCTTAAGCCTCGTATGCGGCGTTATACTCCCCGGCGCTGCCAATACCTGCCCCCTCTCCACCTCATCCTTCCCTACCCCCCTTAATAACACCCCTACGTTATCCCCTGCTACCGAATCATCTAGTATCTTCCTGAACATCTCTAAACTAGTCGCTACTGTCTTCCTTGTCTCCTTAAACCCTACTATCTCTACCTCCTCCCCTGCCTTTATCTTCCCCCTCTCTACCCTTCCTGTCACCACTGTTCCCCTTCCCGATATGGTGAATACGTCTTCTATTGCCATCAAAAATGGCTTGTCTACCTCCCTCACCGGCTCTGGTACGTACTTGTCTACTGCGCTCATTAATTCTAGTACCTGCTTCTCTGCCACTGCATCACCCTCTAATGCCTTTAGCGCACTTACTCTCACTATCGGTATCTCATCCCCTGGAAACCCATATTTGGTTAATAATTCCCTTACTTCTAGCTCCACTAAATCTAATAGCTCAGGATCATCCATCGCATCTACCTTGTTTAGGCATACCACTATGCATGGCACACCTACCTGCCTTGCCAATAATATATGCTCTCTTGTCTGGGGCATTGGCCCATCTGGTGCGCTCACTACTAGTATTGCCCCATCCATCTGTGCTGCCCCGGTTATCATGTTCTTTACGTAGTCTGCATGCCCAGGACAGTCTACATGCGCATAGTGCCTCTTGTCTGTCTCATACTCCACGTGTGCTATGTTTATTGTTATCCCCCTCTCCTTCTCCTCTGGCGCCTTGTCTATCTCATCAAATGGGACAAACTTTGCCTTGCCTTGCTTCTCTAGTATCTTCGTTATTGCCGCTGTAAGTGTTGTCTTGCCATGATCTACGTGCCCTATTGTCCCTATGTTTAAATGCGGCTTCTTCCTCTCAAACCTCTGCTTCGCCATAGATTTATTACCTCCTAATATCTTGTTTAGCCACTAACGAACAACAAGCACGAATCACTAAATTCCGATTCCCAAGAATTCAGAAGTCGGAATCCAGAATCCAGAAGATAAAACTCTAACTTCTGAATTCTGATTTCTGGCTCCTGACTTCTTATTTGAGATTTGAAATTTGTTATTTGGAATTTGTAGTTTCATTACGCCCCTTTTACTCTGGCCTTAATCCCTTGAGAAAGCATCTCAGGAACATCGGCATAGTGTGAGAACTCCATAGTAAACGTACCTCTTCCCTCTGTCATAGATCTTAAATGAGTGGCATAACCAAACATCTCAGAAAGAGGCACCTCCGATTTTATAGCTTGCATACCGCCTCGTAGCTCCGTCCCAATAATTCTTCCTCTTCTCGAACTTAAATCCCCAATTACAGATCCCATAAACTCTTCGGGTACAACAACCTCAACACTCATCAAGGGTTCAAGAATTACAGGAGAAGCACGTCTAACCGCATCCTTAAACGCCATTGAAGCGGCGATCTTAAATGCTATCTCAGAAGAATCCACCTCGTGATAAGATCCATCGTAGAGTCTCACACCAAAATCAACAACAGGATATCCTGCGATAACACCAGTCACCATTGCCTCTTCAATACCCTTTTCAACAGCCGGTATATACTCTTTTGGAATTGCTCCACCCTTAATCTCATCTATAAACTCAAAACCCGATCCTCGTTCTCTAGGTCCTAATCTTATTTTCACATGACCGTATTGGCCACGCCCACCGGTCTGGCGGATAAACTTTCCCTCAGCCTGAGAAGAGGCTGTGATTGTTTCTTTATATGCTACCTGAGGCTTTCCAACATTTGCATCAACCTTAAATTCACGTTTTAGACGATCAACTATTATTTCTAAATGAAGCTCTCCCATACCGGCAATAATAGTCTGACTGGTCTCTTCGTCGAACTTAACCTTGAATGATGGGTCCTCTATTGCGAGCTTTCCAAGCGATATACCAAGTTTTTCCTGATCGGCTTTAGTTTTTGGCTCAATTGCAACAGAAATAACAGGTTCAGGAAACTGAAGGCTTTCAAGAATTATAGGCTTATTTTCATCTGAAAGTGTATCACCTGTAATTGTATTCCTAAGACCAACCGCTGCAGCAATATCTCCTGCGCTTATCTCCTTGATCTCCTCACGTTTGTTTGCGTGCATCCTGAGAAGCCTTCCGATTTTCTCCCTACTACCCTTTCTTGAGTTATAGACGGATGTCCCTGAGGCAAGCTTTCCCGAATATACCCTTAAATATGTAAGCTGACCGACAAATGGGTCTGTCATTATTTTAAAAGCAAGCGCAGAGAATGGCTCGGTTTCTTTTGGATACCTAAACTCCTCCTGATCAGTATATGGGTTTATCCCCTTTACAGGAGGCAAATCTATCGGCGAGGGAAAAAAATCTACAACAGCATCAAGAAGGGTTTGAACGCCCTTGTTTTTAAATGCTGAACCACAAAGCACCGGGACTGCATTTATTACGATAGTAGACTTTCTTAACACGCTTTTTATCTTTTCTTCTGTAATGGGCTTCCCGTTAAGGTAGTTTCCCATTACCTCTTCATCAAAATCTGAAAGAGATTCTAAGAGTTTCTCCCTACCCAAAATAGCTTGATCTTTTACCTGATCTGGTATTTCGATAAACTCATATTTAGATCCTAGAGAGTCCTCCTCCCAGACTACTAATTTCATCTGAATAAGATCAATTATCCCTTTGAATTCATCATCATCAATCCACGGAATTTGAATAAAAATAGGATTAGAGTTTAATTTATTCCTGATCTGGTCAATAGTTTTAAAGAAATCAGCCCCCACTCGGTCCATCTTATTAACAAAAGCAATCCTTGGAACGTTGTAGCGGTCAGCCTGTCGCCATACTGTTTCAGATTGTGGTTCAACACCGCCGACACCATCGAAAACCACAACAGCTCCATCAAGTACCTTTAAAGACCTTTCAACCTCGATCGTAAAATCCACGTGTCCTGGAGTATCAATAATGTTGATTCTATGGTCACGCCAGAAACAAGCGGTAGTTGCTGCAGTAATGGTGATACCCCGCTCCCTTTCTTGTTCCATCCAGTCCATTATGGCTGTGCCTTCATGAACCTCGCCAATCTTATATGTCAGACCAGTGTAATAAAGGATGCGCTCTGTCGTTGTGGTCTTACCGGCATCTATATGGGCAATAATCCCAATATTTCTAGTCTTTTCTATAGTTACGTTACTACTCAATTATTCTCCCCCCAAACTTACCACCTATAATGAGCAAAAGCCCTATTGGCTTCAGCCATCTTTTGTACATCTTCTCTTTTTTTAATCGCTCCCCCACGCCCTTGAGCTGCATCCATAATCTCGGATGCAAGCTTTTCTTCCATTGATTTTCCTTGCCTACCCCTTGCAGCATTGATTATCCATCTTATAGCAAGAGATAGACGACGAAATTGGTTTACCTCGATTGGAACTTGATATGTAGCTCCACCTACCCTTCGAGGTCTTACCTCAATAACCGGCTTTATGTTTTCCATCGCTGTATGAAAAACCTCTAGGGGATCCTTTTCCATTTTTTTACCAACCGTTTCGACAGCTTTATAGAAAATGTTTTCAGCTATACTCTTCTTTCCATCGTACATAAGGGAATTTATAAACTTTGCTACCATCAAATCTCCGTACTTAGGATCCGTAGAAATCCGTCTCTTAGAAACTGAACCTTTTCTTGACATCGTGGTTTTTTACTTAATTACTTGGGTCTCTTGGCACCGTATTTAGAGCGGCTTTTTCTTCTATTCTGCACGCCCGTGGCATCCAATGAGCCCCTTATAATATGGTATCTTACGCCAGGAAGGTCTTTTACCCTACCACCCCTTACAAGAACTACCGAATGTTCCTGAAGTGAATGTCCTTCACCAGGGATATAACCAGTTATCTCCATACCATTTGTAAGCCTTATACGGGCAACCTTTCTAAGAGCCGAGTTCGGTTTTTTGGGAGTGGTAGTATACACTCTGATGCATACACCCCTTTTTTGAGGACAGCTCTGTAGAGCTGGAGCCTTACTTTTCTTCGTTAACTGCTCTCTCCCCTCTTTTACCAGTTGCCCAATTGTAGGCATATATTACAGTTTCTCCTACATATCAAAAATGAATTTAAAATTATAATCATGAAATGCTTATGTTGTCAAGAAATATGTAGTTGCTTGTAGTTGCAAAATGATAATGTCACCCCATGGGTTTTTGGGATAATTTCTGAATTTATCAGGAATTATCCACAAGGAGGTAGAAACACTGATGGAAGTATTAACCTTGAGGCAGCAGGAACGATTAATGGTTATTCAAACTGGCAGAAACCTTTCTACTAGCTATTCCCCGTGTTCTTCAATGAACTTTTCTGCATCCATAGCAGCCATGCATCCTGTGCCAGCCGCTGTTATAGCCTGCCGATACCTATGGTCTTGAACATCACCTGCTGCAAACACTCCAGGAACACTTATCTCTGTTGTTCCATTTTTCGTAATAATATATCCCTTTTCATCCATCTCGAGTTGTCCCTTAAAGAGCTTTGTGTTAGGAGTGTGACCAATTGCAACAAATACTCCTTGACATGCTTTTTCGCTTATCTCTCCTGTAACTACATTCCTTATTTTTACTCCAGTTACGCCTTTTTCCTTATCCCCTATTATTTCCTCAACAACAGAATCCCAAATAAATTCTATCTTTTTATTTTTAAATGCCCTCTCTTGCAAAATCTTTGACGCTCTTAACCTATCCCTTCGATGAATGACGGTTACCTTAGTAGCATACTTTGTAAGAAATACTGCCTCCTCTACCGCTGTATCGCCACCTCCAACTACAACAACTTCCTGATCTTTGAAGAAAAAGCCATCACATGTAGCACAAGTTGAAACACCATGTCCAAGTAGTCTTCTTTCCGAATTAATACCAAGGAGCTTAGCAGATGCTCCAGAAGCGATTATTAATGTATCTGCCTGTAAAACCGTCTCTCCTGCTACTATCTTGAATGGCCTTTTTGAAAGGTCTACAGAGGTTACTTCTGCAAATACACACTTTGCGCCGAATCTTTCTGCTTGCTTTCTCATATAATCCATTAGGTCAGGCCCCATAATTCCATCTGGAAAGCCTGGGTAGTTTTCAACAGCGGTTGTTAACGTAAGCTGACCCCCTGCTTGTGTTCCTTCAAAGACAATCGGTTCGAGGTTTGCTCTTGCAGCGTATAATGCCGCAGTGAAACCAGCGGGTCCTGAACCGATGATAACTACTTTGTATCTTTGCTTCAACTCTTCTAAATTACTCATCTTTCAAATTTTCCATATTATTTTTAATTTATATAACATTCGATAAGGTAATATTCATGTCGTAGAATCAATCAATCCTTAAATTAGAGAAATTGATCACCTTAATTATTTATGACGCGTGAATACAAAAATAGATTCAATATATAATATCAACACATAACTCAATCATCATCTTGTTTCCTTGCCTACATTTGTTTTCATTACTTCTTCTAGAGTTGTCTTTCTAAAACCCTTCATTACCTCAAACTCGCTATTCCCGATTTCTGTTTCCTTAGCATTAACTACCTCTATAATTCCTTTATTCTGCCCGACAACTTGAACTGTTTTTAGAGGATATCCCTTTTCTAATAACTTTTGATATTCCAAGCTAGATTCTAAGCCTCCACCACTACTTGTGTACAGTGAACTCAGAGTTTCGTTAACTCTATTTTGGAAGTCGTTCATCTTATTCATATCAATATCTTTATATACACTCATATCATCTGAAACCCAAATCTCTTGATAAACAGCCCCATCGGTATAAATCTTATACATGGTAGCATTATATCCTGCCATAGTTTGTTTATCGGGGGTCTTTTCAATTCTCACCTGTACTTTCATGTCCGACTGCTTAGCCTCCCCGGGAAGTCGTAGTCCCTGTTTTTTCATCTCCTCCTCAATAGCTTTTCTCTGCTCTGGCGGCATGTTTTTTAGAGATTCTTCCAATTTCTTTCTTGACTGAGCAACGGACCTCGCTATCTCACTTATATACTCATCAATTGTGCTACCCCAGTAAAGCTTTCTACCGGAATCAACAATGAATATCTGATTGCTATTATAATTTATGATTATCTCTGAGTTTCCCTGAAGGGATTTAACCCTGTTTTTTGAAAAATAAAACTTGGATTTGATCTTTTGCTTCGAAGATTCCTTGGAAGAAGTTGCTACGCTGTAAATAACCTGTTCAATTATCCATCCCGCTCTAACACTACTTGAAAAACATAAGAAAACTAGAGCAAGAAAAAAAGATATGAATTTAAAAGTCATCATATTGCTTCCTTTTAAGGGATTAAATCTAATGCATAATATATTATCATTGGTATTATCAAAAAACTCAATTTATTTTTTATAGGATAGTTTGTTATAGTTATTTCGATTTGCGTATCATAAATATTAAATTGAAATAATTATTAGTTTAGAAAATTGGGAACTAACATCATTGTACCCTAAAACGATTTTTGGAAAGTTAAGATGAAAAAAACCTTGCTTTATGATGTTCATTCTTTGCTAGGTGCTATTTTTGATGACTTTTCAGGTTTTTTAATGCCTAAAAGTTACAATAACCCTTTAGAGGAATATCTCGCTGTAAGAAAAGGTGTTGGCCTTATTGATCTTTCGCATCGAGGGAAGTTGCGTATAAGTGGAAAGGAACATTTAAAATTCCTACAGGGCATGGTGACTAATGATGTTATGAAATTAGAAGAAGGAAAAGGCCTATACGCAACCCTACTTACAGTAAAGGGAAAAATGGTCGCAGATATGAGGATATATCGGGAGAAAGAATCAGTACTACTCGAGCTAGAGCCGGGTCTTAATGAAAAAGTCAGGGAACTCTTACTTAAATATAGACTATCCTACAAAGCGAATATTGAAGACCTAACTGATACTTACTGTTTACTCTCTATTCAAGGTCCTAATTCCAAAAGGCTTCTTGAAAAATACTTGGGTAAAGAAATCCCAGAACTAAAGGAATATGAATTTCTTAAAAGAGAGATTGTCAGCACTGAGGTTATGATAACAAGAGTAAATCGAACAGGGGAAGAGGGATATGATTTTTTCATCCAACCTGATGGAGTTAAGCTTCTTTGGGAATCTCTAATTGGAAATGGTAGAGACCTTGAATTAAAACCTGTTGGTCTTGAGACAATGGAGACCATAAGAATTGAAGCAGGCGTTCCCAAATATGGCGTAGATATGGATGAAGACACAATCCCGCTTGAGGCAGGACTCCTCGATGCAATAAGTTTTGAGAAAGGATGCTACGTGGGACAAGAAGTAATTGCGCGTATCAAATGGAGAGGTCATGTAAATTGGTGTCTTGTTGGATTAGAAATTGAAGGCGAAAACTTGCCTTCAAAGGGTGATAAAATTTTTCACGGTGAACGCGAAATCGGTCATATAACAAGTAGTGTATTTTCTCCAGTACTTAATAAGGTAATAGCCCTTGGATACATAAGAAGGGAATTTAAAGATCCTGAGACTAAGGCTATAGTAAGGATAAACAGCAAAAGCAAATCAGCAACGGTTGTAAGAACGCCATTTCTTCAAAGTCGTGGTTCGTGAATTGTAGCTCGTGTATCGAATCACGATTCACTAAATACGATACACAGCTCAGTGGTGGGCGGTACTGGATTTGAACCAGTGACTTCCACCGTGTGAGGATGGCACTCTACCGCTGAGTTAACCGCCCCAATATTTTATATTGAACTTGATAATTCTCGTAGCGTGCTACAGGGTGTCTCGTGTCATTGTGATCACTTCGATAAACTCAGTGTAAACTCTGCAAAGCAATCTGACACGGAGTGTCATTCCGAACCATGTCCTGAGCTCGCCGAAGGGCATGTCCTGAGCAAGGACAAAGGAGCAGTGAGGAATCTCAATCAGATCGTTTCGTCGTGAAGCCTGTACTGAGCTTTGTCGAAGTGGTCCTCGCAAACGACAGCTAGGACTTTCTTTAGGTTTCCCGAAAAGATTAAATTTCAGAACTCTTCTTCAACAATAAGTAACTTTTCGGCCTCTTCTATTATCTCCCCGAGTCTTTCCCTGAAAAGCTTTATCCCGCCAAGTGGTATTACTATGCAGGATCTCCCCCCGCTCAGCTCTGTGATTCTCAAGTATTTTCCCTTGTGGTTTTCCTTCACGTCGAAAAAAAACCTCTTGGACTCGATGTCAACATGCTTGCTAAGGTGTTCCTTCTCTAACTTTTCCATTTTGCTACCTCCACCACTTCGCCTTCTCCACATGAATTCTAAAATCGGGGTAGAATAATAACTCCATAGTAGAAAAAAATCAAGACATAATATTTAGGAGATTTATGAGATTCATCTAAGACATAAGTCATTGATATTCATTTATCGAGGAAAAGAAATTCGCTATTATCATAAATGCACAATTTCTATAAGGTGATTACACACATAAATACTTCTTTAAAAAATAAGCAATATTTATTTAGCAGCTTAATCATAGGGTGTTGTATAATAGGATTAAGCTAAAGAAATAAGGAGCATCAAACATGGAAAAAAAGCTAAAATTTGGAATCGCAGGTCCTGTGCCTGGAGAATCAATATCTAACTTAATTAACTACACAAAGCTCTATGAAAGAGGAGGCTTTGATACAGTCTGGTTTCCTGACCACGTCGTATTTATGGCTAAAACATTGACACCAGAAGTATGGTCTGTCATTACAGCCGCATCTATAAAAACAAAAAAGATAGTGATGGGAACTATTGGCGATGCCCACAGAATTCATCCTGCAATATTTGCCCATCGTCTTGCAACCGTTGATCATATCTCAAGCGGAAGAATTTTTGTCTGTGTCGGATACGGAGAAAAAATGAATCTTGATCCTTATGGAATAAGATGGGATAAACCATTAAAGCGCGTTGTAGAATCCGTTAAGATCATGCGCGCTCTTTGGAAAGGAGAGCCAGTAGACTTCAATGGAGAAATATACAAACTATCTCAAGCTGAACTGAGAATAAAACCCGTACAAGAAAACGGCGTTCCTATATATATAGCTGCGACTGCAAAGAGAGCACTCAGTGTTGCAGGTCAGCATGGAGATGGATGGGTTACAAATGCTATGCCGCCTAGGCTATTCGCCGAGAAATCAAAAGCCGTAGAAGAAGCAAGAGCCACACAGAAAACTATAGACCAGATAGAAAAATGCATTTACATATTCGTATCAATTGCTCAAAATCAAGACGAAGCCTATAAAACACTAGAGCCAATAAAACACGCCCTTATCTGGCCCGAGTTACTTCATGAGGCAGGATACGATGTAGAAATTGCCGATGAATACAAAGACCTTCAGTATACAAAGATTATGCCAAATGATGCAGATATGCTTAGAAGATTCAGAGAGATGGGAGCGAGGTACTATTCGAGGGAGATCGTACTTGACTTCGTAATTACAGGCTCTAAAAAGGATGTGATAAACAAAATAGAAGAATACATTCGGTCAGGAGTCAATCATTTCATCCTACGAGACTTTAGTCCCGACCGCAAAAAATCGTTTAGGGTCTTATCAAAAGAAATTCTGCCGTATTTTCGAGGATAGAAAGGAAACCTGCATCAGTGCTTTATCCATCTTGGAATCTGAGATACAAAATCAGAAAATGGGTCTCCTGATGTATCTGCGTGGAAATAAACCTTTCTCATATAGTCGAGCGCACCAGAATAGAATTCAAACTCGTTTGATAATCTAGTAAACATTCTTGGATTTCCTTTTCCCGTTTGAAGGTCAAACTTAGATACTAAGGAATAAGACCTTGTACCCTCGTTTATGTAATAGTGGAGATAAGAGCCTCTAATCACATAATCTCTAAAAATGCCGGTCATAAATAAAGTGAAATCACTATATATTTTCTCATCTCTCTTTCCAACCCGGAAGTTTTTTGAGAAAGACTTTGAGTATCAACTATCATCTCGACAAGCGTTTCCACTTTTCTACCCTCCGATCCTCTAATCTTATAAAGCTTCTCTGTATTAACAAAATCCGCTAGAACATCCGTCAAGTATGATGCAACCTGAGTGTCCTTATCCTTACCGAGATCATAAAAACTCATTCTTACTAGCTTCCCAAAAAATGCTCTCAAAGAGGTCATGCTCATTCTCTCAACCTTCATGGCTCTCTATTCCCTCCCTATAGTTTTGTAAATAACTATAATAATAATTTAGCAATGTGCATAAATAAATGTCAATTAGACATATTTCCTTGTTATGCTTTCTAACTTGGTTATAATTTTGCAACTTCTAAACGCATATTCCTAAGTTTGTCGATTGCGAAAATTGAATATATAAAAATTGAAACGAATTCATTAAGATGGCAAGAGTTCACCTGGATTTACCGGATAGATTTGATTTTTCTACTGAAATTCCTTTACGTGTAAGTGATATAAACTATGGCGGTCACCTTGGGCATGATTCTGTTCTATCTTTAACTCATGAAGCCCGCGTGAGGCTGCTTAACAAATATGGTTTTACGGAAATGGATATTGATGGTTCAGGGTTAATCATTTCTGACGTTGTTATAGTCTATAAGTCTGAGGCCTTTTACGGCGAGACTATGAAAATCGAAGTTGCAGCAATCGAGTTTAGTAAATACGGTTGTGACTTTATTTATAAAATCACAGAAAAAGAATCAGGAAGAGAAGTTGCTAGAGTTAAAACAGGAATTGTGTTTTTTGATTATAGTGAAAGAGAGGTAGCCCACGTTCCAGAAAAATTCAAAGCGATTTTTCTTTCAAATGATTAGAGCAAGGGCTCGATCTTATAATTTGGTGGAAAGTTTTTCGATATAATTACTATCGCGCTACAAGTTGGAGCAGGCTTTTCAATTACTGAGTTTAAAAAGATACACTCCGTCTTTAATCTCTGAAACCTCTACAGGAACCCCAACATAAAGTTTATCTGGAGAAGTTTCTAGGATTCGCCCTGTAATCTTGCATCCACCTTCAAGCTCAACAATCGCCACAGTATAAGGAGCCTCCTTTTCATGGCTCGCAAGTGGAACATGTACTGTCGAATATGTATAAAGTATTCCCTTTCCGGGAACTTCAGTCTCTTCTAATTTCTCAGATTTACAAGATTTGCAGAAATAAGCAGGAATAGAACTAATCTTTCCACAGGAAGAACACTTAAGAACTCTTATGTTCATCATCCTTAACACCTTGCCAAGATGTGAACAACGCATGTTGCGCCGGAGCCACCGAGATTATGAGTAAGACCAATCTCGGCGTCCTTTACCTGTCTGTCTCCAGCCTCCCCTCGCAGTTGCTCCACAATTTCAACAATCTGACCTACTCCTGTTGCTCCCACAGGATGACCCTTAGCTTTAAGCCCACCGCTTGGATTTACCGCGAATTTCCCGTTGAGCGATGTTAATCCATCAAGCGTAGCAGGCCCCCCTTCACCTTTTGGAACAAATCCAAGGTCCTCGATTGCAATTATCTCGGCAATCGTAAAGCAGTCGTGAACTTCAGCCACATCTACATCCTCACGCTTTACACCAGCCATTTGAAAAGCCATGTTTGCTGCTTCAACAGTTGCATCAAATCTTGTTAAATCGTCCTTCTGGTAAAGTGCAAAGGAATCATTTGCCTGAGCAAACCCAATTATGTCAACTGGTTTTCTAGAAAGATTTCGAGCAGTACCTTTGTCAGCTAAAATAACTGCCGATGCCCCATCTGTTATAAGTGAGCAATCATAGAGACGTAGAGGGTCGGCAACAACCCTGTTGTCATTTAAAATCTGCTCCATGCTTACCAGCTTTTGCATTTGTGCGTCAGGATTCTTAAGTGCATTTGTATGATTTTTTACAGTTACAGCAGCAAGGTGCTCTCTTGTGGTTCCGTATTGATGCATGTGCCTTCTTGCCATCATCGCAAAAGCACTTGGAAATGTGTAGCCCACCTTTACCTCATGCTCCCAGTCTCCGGCTTTAGCAAGAAACTCCGTAACCTTTGGTGTAGGAACGGTGTTCATCTTTTCGATTCCAATAACTAGCACCTTACCAGCAGTTCCCGAACCAATCGCAAGAATCCCTTCCCTCACTGCCGAGCCTCCTGAAGCACAGGCGTTTTCAATATGTGTACAAGGAATATCGCGTCTCAGTCTCAAAGCTGCGCCAACATAAGGAGCAAGGTGGTTCTGGTTTATAAAATCGCTTCCTGCGTAATTACCGAGATAAAAGGCCTCAACCTCATCAGTTGTTATACCTGCATCCGCCATAGCTTTCTTCCCTGCTTCTACCGCAAGATCGAGAAAACTTCGGTCCTTAATTACTCCATACCTTGTATTTCCTATTCCTATAACAGAGACTCTTTTCATTTTTAAACCCAAATGGTTAGCATCAAAGCCGCAGACTTACTAAAGACCAATTAACCACAAATGACCACGAAGTAGCAATTTACTACATAGTTACATAAATTTCTATCAATTAGGATTTTAGTAGATTCGCCGTTCATGGTTCGACAAGCTCACCACCTACGGCTTAGTTCAAGTACCGTTCGCCCTTGTCGAAGGGCGTGTTTGTTTAACTAACTCCTAGCAATAATAAATTAACAGTCTACTAGCATCAGCTATCGGTTCTTGGTAAGACCTTTTGCTGATTTCAAAACAGATTTTAAGCCTTTTCAAGAATCATCGCTATTCCCATACCGCCGCCAATGCAGAGAGAAACAAGGCCTTTTTTAGCTGCTTTTCTTCTTTTCATCTCATGAAGTAACTTTACCACGAGAACAGCACCAGATGCTCCAATTGGATGTCCAAGCGCAATAGCACCACCGTTCACATTTATTTTCTCATCAGGAATTGGCAGATCTCTAAGCACAGACAAGGACTGAACTGCAAACGCCTCGTTTAGCTCAAAGAGGTCAATATCATCTAAAGAAAGTCCAGCCTTATGCAATACCTTTTGAATAGCAGGAACTGGTCCGATTCCCATTACGGAAGGCTCTACTCCTGCAACTGCGTACGCCACTACTGAACCCAAGGGCTTTAGTCCAAGCGCTTTTGCCTTCTCCGGTGTTGTAACAATCATAGCCGCAGCGCCATCGTTTATTCCGGAAGCGTTCCCTGCAGTGACAGTTCCACCTACTTTAAACACGGGGCGCAAGCCAGCGAGGCTCTCTAATGTTGTATCCGCCCTGGGGTGTTCGTCCTTTTCAAATGGAATGGGGTCCCCCCTTCTCTGAGGCACCAATACCGGAACTATTTCATCCTTAAACTTTCCTGACTCCATAGCAGCCTTTGTCTTCATCTGACTTTTATAAGCAAATTCATCCTGTTCTTTCCTCGTGATGTTGTACACCTCAGCTAGGTTTTCTGCTGTTACGCCCATGTGGTAGTTATTGAATATGTCCCACAATCCATCGTAGACCATACCGTCTACTATCTCATCCTTTGGCATTGCCATTCTATAACCGTATCGCGCCTTCTGAAGATAAAATGGGGCTGCACTCATGTTCTCTATACCACCGGCGATTACTACCTCTGCATCCTCCGCTTTAATAGCCTGTGCAGCAAAAACAACTGACTGAAGGCCCGATCCACAAACCCTGTTTATTGTAATGGCAGGAGTTTGTACATTAAGACCTGCATTAAGAGAAACCTGTCTTGAAGGGTTCATCCCCTGTCCTGCTGAGAGAATGTTTCCCATGATACAATCATCAATTACCTTGGGATCAATGCCTGTACGGTTTAAAATCTCTTTTACAACGGTAGAACCCAGAGTTGGAGCAGGAAAATCCTTCAGGACTCCACCAAATGTACCAATAGCTGTTCTTAGTGGTTCGCAAATTACAACTTTCTGCATTGCCGTTAGCCTCCTTAATTTTTTACCTTGTGGCATTCTACCTTAAGAAATAAATATTTGCAAAGTTTTCAGCCAACCACTAAGGCACAAAGTTAGGAATATGAGTTTTAAAGTAGATTCAAGAACCGGAAGAAAGAATTCCAAATCCTATCTTCGTGTCTTAGTGTCACATCGGCAGAGCTCGGCGCAGGCTTTGTGGCTGAACAGCCAAATTTCTAACCTGATTTGACAAATAATTAAAAAAAGTTAAATCTATAAATCCTTACTACCTGAATAATAACTCATAATCTCTAGGAGGTGCTGATATGATAAAGGATCTATATGACCTAAGCGGCAAGGTTGCCCTTGTCACGGGGGGCTCAAGGGGCATCGGTAGAGCAATATGTCTTGCTTTTGCTGAAGCAGGCGCCGATATTCTGCTTAACTACGCGAGAAGCGATAAACAGGCAGATGATGTAAAGAGACAAATCGAAGCCATGGGGAGAAAGTGTGTGACAGTGCGTGCTGATGTGAGTAAGTTCGAGCAGGCTCAGAATCTTGGCAAAGCAGTCATTAATCATTTTGGTAAGGTAGATATCTTGATAAACAACGCCGGAGTAAACAGAGATAGGACACTCAGGCGTATGACACCAGAGCAGTGGAATGAGGTCATCCAAACCAACCTCTCAAGCTTATTTAATTGTACTAAGGCTGTGATTGAGCCTATGATTGCTCAAAATAGCGGCGTGATTGTTTCTGTTTCTTCAATCATAGGAGAGATGGGTAATGTTGGTCAGGTTAATTATGCATCAACTAAAGCCGGAATAATTGGTTTTACAAAGACAATGGCAAGGGAACTTGCAGGGAATAATATACGTGTAAACGCAATTGCTCCTGGATTTATAGAAACCGATATGCTAGGCACCGTACCTGAAGATATAAGAAAACAAATAGTAGCACAAATTCCATTGGGAAGATTTGGGACACCCGAAGAGATTGCACTTGCTGTTCTATTCCTATGCTCCCCTGCTGCAAGCTGGATTACGGGAATTACACTTAGAATGAACGGCGGACATTATATTTAATTACAATATCTACAAAAGATTCATACCAATTCCGACTGAAGACTGTGCTATCTCCCACTATAGGTCTTTCAATACCTGAGATGTTCAGCGGATAATTATCAGCTAATCCAGAGTATGTCGAAGGATGCCTATTTCAGGCCAAATGAGCACAAATCGCCCTTCGACGTAGGCACGACCTTGTTCGTGCCCAAAAATAGCACAGACAAGTCTGTGCCTACATTATTCGAACAGTTATCAAATGGAAATGGTATTAGACCTCGCTTTTGATTGGGGTAGTTTTTTTCGTTATTTGTGTAAATGGAATGGAATGTTTCTTACCTTCGCGTAATAGATAAAACCCGTTTTCCTCAAAATACTCGATTAAGTCACGGCGTTTTACCGACATTCTATACCTCGATAGGTATTTGCTCCAAGAGAGCTCTCCCAATTGGGATTTCTTTATTTTGCTGTCTGTAAGCTATTATCATTTCACGCAGAGCATCCTGAAGCATTTGCCTACTCTCTTCTAAAGTTTTTCCCTCCGTTATTACCTCCGGCCACTCTACCAACTGCCCCATATAGCCAGATTTTATTTTTATATATTTCGGGGTATAGGTGCTTATCATATCGTCGCCTCCTTCTAGACCGCTCTGTAGCCTTCTTGTCTTATTAACATTATTTTATCCATAATACCTTAATACCTTCCTATTGCTATTCTTTCACCAAAGATATACCTACTTCAATAAAAATCCCCTATATTTTCTTGACAACCCAACTGCATTTGGGTAACCCATTAGCAAATAATTCATTGGAGAAAAAATAATTGTCGAAAATTACAGTCGGAGTTATTTTTGGAGGAAGGTCGGTAGAGCATGAAGTATCACTGCTCTCAGCAAAGTCAATTATAAGAAACTTAAACCCAGACAAATACCAAGTCTTTCCCATATTCATTGAAAAAAACGGAACGTGGCGGAAAGCGTCTATTGATAGGTGGATAAAGGATGGGGAATTGAAAATATTCACTAACTCCTTTCTTTCTCCGTCTTTAAATCCCGAGAAACCCGTATTTTACGAGCTCGGCTTGAACAAGGTTGAAGGAGAGCACAGGGTTGACGTTCTCTTTCCCGTTCTTCATGGGACATATGGGGAAGACGGAACTGTGCAGGGACTCTTTGAGCTTATGGGAATTCCCTTTGTCGGCGCTTCGGTCCTTGGCTCTTCAATGGGCATGGACAAAATCGCCATGAAGACAATATTTAGGGAAGCTAAGCTACCAGTAGTAAAATTCACTGGATTCTACAGTCATGAGTGGAGATTAAATAGAGAAATAATAGCGAAAAATGTATTAAGTGAGATTGGAATACCCTGCTTTGTAAAATCTGCAAATCTTGGTTCAAGCGTCAGTATAACAAAGGTTAAATTAGAAGATGGCTTAGAAAAAGCTATAGATTTTGCCTGTACCTTTTCACATAGAATCATGGTCGAAAAGGCTGTATTAAACCCAAGAGAGATTGAGGTAAGCGTCCTCGGAAATGAAAACCCGATTGCATCCCTTCCTGGAGAAATTATCCCACACAGAGAGTTCTATGATTACATAGCAAAGTATATCGAAGATGGAACAGCGCTCATTGCTCCAGCAAACATTGAAGAAGGATTAGTAGAGAAGTTTCAGGAATATGCCATTAGAGCTTTTAAAGCGTTAGACTGCGAAGGGATGGGAAGGGTGGATTTCTTGATGGAAAAGACAACAGACGAGATATTTGTAAGTGAGATAAACACAATCCCCGGTTTTACGCAGATAAGTATGTATCCAAAACTCTGGGAAGTAAGCGGAATAAAATATCCAGAACTTGTAACACGGCTAATAGACTTAGCACTTGATAGACATGAGATGAAAAAGAAATTGAGGACTGATATAAAGTAATGAGTTTAAAACCAATGTTATTAACTCACGTTACGCATGTTATGTATTCGTAACCTTCACTTGTCATCCTTGAGTGTGTGAGTGTGTGTAACAAGTGTGTGACATGAGTTATCAATCCTCACTTACTTCTAAATCAGCCTTTTCTCCTCGGAAAATAACCAGGAATACGACGCCAATTATAATCCCTGCTCCACCTATAAGCTTTATAACGGAGGGTAGGTCCTGAAAAATGAAATAAGAAAAAAGAACAACAAAAAGGGATTCAAGGGGCATCACAGCGGTTGAGTGGGAAACGTCGAGAAGCTTGATTGACTGGAACTGACTTGCTTTTGCAATATAGGCACCTGTGAGTCCACCAAAAGCCATAAATACTAAATCCCTTAACCCCGGCGCCTGAAACCTTTCTGTAATTATTAGATATACGAAAACTACGATTGCTACTCCTAGGGCTCTTAAATTGGCTACAGTGAGCATATTTAAATCCTGTGCAAACTTTTTTACAAGAAAAGATAATAGAGAATAGAAAAAAGCTGAAAGTAGAGCCATGAACGTACCAAGAATCAGGTAGCCCTCTTCTTGATAGGCTACAATGACACCACCCGCAATAGTAAGCATTATCCCTATTGTTTCTCCTTTATTTAATCTTTCACCCAGGAACATAATCCCTAGTAACAAAGAGAAAAGGGTCTGGGATTTCATGAGAAATGACGTAAGCGGAGGCCCTATTGTTCTTAGAGAAAAAATCCAGAGCGCTGCTCCAATGGCAGTAACTATAGAGCTCAAGACAAATATAGTTACGTAATTTCTCAAATATCGAAGCTCTGTTCTCTGTGAAGGGATGAGCATTACGGCGAATATCGAAAAGAAAAACGCCCCAAAAAACCAAAAAAATATAACTGTCTCTGGATTTAAATCCTTATTTACAGCTTTTCCAAATACATAAGACAAAGCTGTAAAAAAAGCAGTCCCTACTAAAAAAATATAGCCCCTTAGTGGATATTTCATTGTTTTTATCTTGATTTTTATCTTCAGTTTAGTAAGTCACTCATTTTTTATTTGCCGTTTGTAACTATTTAGCCACAAATGAACAGGCTCCAATGACCATATACAAAACAAACTAAAAATCTCAAGCACTAAATATCAAACAAATCTTAATTTCCAAGTATCAAATTCCAAACAAATTCTAAATCAAGAATAAATACAAGATTCATTCTAGCCTCGTTTCATTTTGATTTGTTTGGGATTTGGAATTTGTGATTTCATTCGTGTCAATTCGTGGCTAAATTATTAGTATCCTTTCTTCGCCACCACCAAGCTAGTGCAGATCCGGAGATGTTATGCCATACGCTAAACATAGCAGATGGAAGTGCAGCAAGTGCCCCAAAGTGGGTTCTTGCAAGCGCTACACCAAGCCCAGAGTTTTGCATTCCAACCTCAATTGATACAGCACGAGCCTTTGAGATATCCATCCTAAACAACCTTGCAATATAAAAACCAAGAAAAAGCCCTATTGTGTTATGAAGTACAACAGCTATTCCTGTTTTTAGACCAATTCCTCGAAGAGATTCTGCATTTGCTGCTACTATTACTCCAACAATAAATATAATTGTAAGTGAAGAAACCAGAGGAAGGACTTGAGCCGCATTATCAACCTTTTCCTTGAATAAACCTCTTATTCCAAGACCGAGTACTACAGGAAGTAGAATAATCTCAACCGTAGAAATAAATAACTTTAAAACGGGGACAGAAATCCATTGTCCTGCAAAGAGATACGTAAAAAGTGGAGTGAATATCGGAGAAAAAATAGTAGAAACCGAGGTCATAGTGACAGAGAGAGCGACATCTCCTCTTGCAAGATAAGTAATGACATTTGAAGCAGTTCCACCAGGACACGAACCTACAAGGACAACCCCTGCTGCAAGAAGGGGTGTAAGCCCTAGTATCTTCGCGAGCGCGAACCCCGTAAATGGCATCACTCCATACTGCGCACAAAAACCTACCAACACATCCTGTGGTCTTTGAAATATTCTCTTGAAATCCTCACCACGGAGTGTAATTCCCATTCCGAACATTATTACTCCTAACGCAGGAGTAATTAGATAGGCAAGCTTTGCAAACTGTTTTGGATAAAAATAGGTAATTATGGAAAAAGCGATTATCCAGAAGGTGAAAAAATTTGTAAAGACGCTATTTAAAAACCTAAGAGTGCTCAAGGTGACGTTGGATGCAAAAGTTTTTCAAATAACGTAAAAATTTACACAGGACTTACTTTTCCTTATCAGATGACTTCTAATTAATCTCATTGATTTTCTAAAAACCCTTTAATAGCATTTCGGGTTCTAATGCGGTATAAACTTGAAGGAATGGTATAAAATATCCTAATCAAATATACTTAGCAAATGAAATTTGGCGCTCACGTATCTATTGCAGGGGGGATTCTTCATGCCCCATCTCGTGCTTATAAACTAGGCTGCGAGTGTTTTCAGATTTTTTCAAGATCCCCTCAGGGTGGTAAATCACCCAGACCAGATAAAATTACAGTTGAGGATTTTCTAAAGGAATGTTCCAAATATAACTTCACACATTATTACATTCACACACCCTATTACATAAACCTTGCTTCACAAAATGTAGGAATAAGGGATTCCTCAGTCTCAATCATAAAGGAAGAGATACAAAGAGGTAGCCTTATCGGAGCAAAATACGTTGTAACTCATCTAGGAAGTGCAAAGGAACTAGGAGAATCAGAAGGGCTAAAAAAGGTTATTGATGGCCTCAAGGAAATCTCGGACTCTGATTCACATTCAACGAAGCTCTTGATAGAAAACTCTGCAGGACAGGGAGCCACTCTAGGTGATAAACTTGAAAAGCTTGCTGAGATTCTTGAGATGGTTGACCACCCTGACCTCGGAATATGTCTTGACACAGCACATCTCTTAGCTTCTGGTTACGATGTTAGGACAGAGGAGGCGGTAATAAAAATCCTAGATGAATTTACTCATATTGTAGGGTTAGATAGATTAAAACTCATACATGGAAACGACTCAAAGGTTGGGCTTGGCGAAAAGAAGGATAGACATGAACACATAGGCAAGGGGAAGATTGGAATCGAGGGTTTCAGGACAATAGTTAACGAACCACGTCTCAAAGATATTGACATAATAATCGAGACCCCGTTAGATAAGGTAGGAGATGATATTAAGAATTTAAAAAGATTGAAAGGCTTAAAGAAAAAGAAATAATATTTCATAGATTAATTTTCAAACAAGGAGGTAAGATCGTGTGAAACGCTTAGCTATTCTTGCTTTGATGATAGCCATCATTTCACTTGCTATGAGCTACACAAGTTCTAACCAGATCAAGGAACTACAAAGTGAGCAAAAGCAAATTTCCGACGATTTGTTAAAACTTAAGCAAGAGATCGCAAAGACATGGCAAAGTGCTGAGCAATCCGGGAGTGCTAAGCCTGTGTGGCCCAAGTACTATGATGCAACAGGTGTATTAAAATCCATGTCAGAAAATCGCATTGTTGTAGATGAAGATGAAATACCGGGTTTTATGAAAGCAATGATAATGAGCTACGAGGTTGAAAAGCCAGAACAACTAAAGGGTCTTAAAGAAGGAGATAAGGTTAAATTTAAACTCAAAGAAACAGAAAACGACCTAGCCGTTTTAGAGATTCAGAAGCAATAATCCTTTATTATGAGTTATACCGATTACAATAGGAAAGTGTTTATGCATGATTATGTTAGGAAAACAAACCATATGAGCAGCTTCTGGCTGCGATTTAGACGCACCAGGCCTGTCCTGAGCCTGACGAAGGGATGGTGATCCTACGTGGGTTTTTTATTAATGTAGGAGCAGCATCTTGCTGCGAATCGGCTTGGCAAAAGAAAGATTTCTCCTGGAGCCTGCACTGAGTGAATCGAAGTGGTCGAAATGACACACTCTCTTGTCATCTCGAACGAGTGTGAGAGATCTTTCGTATTCCTTTTTAAAAGAAATTCTATATTCGCGCCAAGATGGCGCTCCTACATTAAACTATTTCATCCAATTTCTATGGTAGGGACTGATGCCCTCATCAGTCCAAATTATAAATGCCCATTCTGGGGAATGGGCGCTACAATTTATTCGTCGTAACCTAAATATCGTTTATTATTGTTATGCATAAATTCATAACAAAATAGCCGAGAATACCTATTTAAAGCGAAGTAAACATGCAAGATACTATTTCCTGGATTGACGAGGAATTAAAACAGATCAAAGATAAAAATCTGTTTCGTATATTAACTGAACTCCAAAGCGGGCAGTCACCAGAGATCATTATCGCAGGGAAGCGTTACATACTGCTTGCTTCAAATAGCTACCTAGGACTCACAACTGATCCCAAGGTTAAAGATGCAGCACAAAGAGCTTTAGAAAAGTACGGAACAGGCTCTGGAGGCTCACGTCTTGTAAGCGGAAGCTCTGATCTTCATAGAGAGCTAGAGGACAGGATTGCCGATTTCAAGAAAACCGAGGCGGCAATACTTTTTAGCTCTGGCTATCTGGCAAATGTAGGGGCTATTTCTGCTCTGGTTGGACCAGGAGATGTGATTTACAGCGATGAACTTAATCACGCATCCATCATTGACGGATGCCGACTTTCTCATGCCGAAATAAAGATATATAAACATTGTGATGTGGAGCTTCTAGGTTCTCTTATATCTTCGGATAAGTCCAGAAATAAAAAACTGATAGTGACGGATACCGTTTTTAGTATGGATGGGGACTTAGCGCCTCTTCCTGAGTTAGTTGAACTCGCTGAAAAATATGGCTGCATGCTAATGATTGATGAAGCGCACGCAACAGGGGTTTTGGGGAAAAGGGGAAGCGGTGCCACAGAATACTTTAGTGTAGAAGACAGAGTTCCGATAGTTATGGGAACGCTTTCTAAAGCCGTTGGGTCTCTAGGCGGTTATGTTGCAGGAAGCAGAACGCTGATTGACTTTCTAAGAAACCGAGCACGGACTTATATCTTTGATACATCTCTTCCAGCAAGTTCCCTTGCAGCCTCTCAAGCTGCAATTGATATTATCGAGTTTGAACCTGAGAGAAGGAAGTATCTGTGGTATCTCATAGAGAAATTTAAATCAGGACTTAAAAATATTGGACTGGAATTGCTTACTTCCCATTCTGCTGTTATTCCGGTTTTGATTGGTGAAGCTCAGCCAACACTTGATTTTGCACGTCTGCTTCGTGAAAATGGGGTATTTACACCTGCTGTTCGTCCGCCTTCAGTTCCACCCGGCAAGTGCCGTATCCGCGCCACTCTCATGGCGACACACGAAGAGGAGCATATTGAATTGGCACTACGTGCATTTAAAGGGGCACGCGATTCAGTCCTAAAGTAACGTGAGTTTAACGTAATGGAATAGATTCGTTCCAAAAATCAGACAGGAATGTCTGATCCACCAACCATTTGTGTATGTCTATAACATCGGGTATCCGGTAGTACAGACATTCTTGTCTGTTCTATACTCGATATAGGCAGAGAGGATGAACCATATTGCGGCTGGAAGCCACTCTTACATCTTAATGTTACACTTTTCCAATTTTCGGGGATCCAACCGCACTGTCATTCCCAAATGCAGTTATTGGGAATCCAGTAAAAACTCAACTGGATACTCGATACAAGCATTAGGGTATGACATTTTGAGTAGGAGCGCCATCCCTCCCTGGCGCGATAATGTGATGGTGGGGTTGGAAAACCTTATCTATCGGAATTGGTGGCAAAATCAATTATAATCGATTGAGGCTATTATCAAAAATCACCTAAACGTTATTAACGAGAAAAAACTGGAGTGGGTTGAACAATCGCATGGCAAAAATTTAGTTTGCGCAGAAAATCACTAAGTGCAGCCACCGAAGGCAAGAAACTAGGTTGTAGTTTATATGAAGTACCGCCGGAGAAAAGAGCATTGCCTTATCACTATCATTCGGCAAATGAGGAAGCAATCTACATTTTAGAAGGTAAAGGGACGCTTCGAATGGATGGAGAAGAAATTGGAATTTCTAAAGGAGACTACATAACATGTCCTGCAGGAAGTGGGGCACATCAAATCATCAATTCTTCGGATAATATACTTCGGTACCTATGTTTCTCCACTATGTTAGAACCAGATGTGATAGTTTATCCTGATTCTAATAAGATTGGTATCTTTGTTGGTTCTGCACCAGGTGGCCCTAAGGAGAAACGCACCGTGCATAAATATCTACGAGGTGACGCTGAGGTTGATTATTGGGATGTTGAGGAATAATTGTAACCTACTGTAACATTCTTGTCATTATCTTTGCTATTGTAAAAAGTTAATTTCTTGTGACGGAAGAAGAAAGAAAATATTCTCTTCCACCGTTTTTTCCTTTCCTTCTCCTCTTTCTCAGGCTCATTGTCTTTACTTAGTTGCTGTAAGAAGCTAAGTATAATTTTATTAAACTCCTCAGCCTTCTCGATAAATAGGAGATGCCCTGTTCCTTCAAGAGTTATAAATCTTGAATTCGGAATCTCTTCTGCAAGCCGCATTGATCTTTCAGGTGGTACGACTCTATCCTCACATCCAGTTATCACAAGTGTTGGGGCTTTTATTAGATGCGCCCTATCAGCCGCGTCAAAGTTCATTCCAGCCATAAATTGACGTTTCCATGCATAGTATGGCTGTCGGTTAGCAAGCCTCAAGTCTACAATGCGGTCAACTTCCTCAGTATGGGTTCTAAGGTATTCTGGTGTAAAAGCTAAAGAAAGCCCGTAACGAATCTTTTCTTTAGGCGTTAAGCCAAGGGAGTTAGCCAAAGGCATAGGGACACTGCCTTTATTACTAAATTCGAGCACATCAGGCATTAATCCCCATAATTTTATAAAAGTGTTCCAGAGGTTGGAACCCCTAGGCATACTACCTTCTCCTCCACAGCTCGTTGAAACTAAAACAAGACTCCTTACCATATCTGGATACCTTAGAGCCAACTCTTGGGCAATAAAGCCACCCATAGAGACCCCAAGAACATGGGCTGAATCTAGCCCAAGGGCTTTGAGAAAACCTGCCGCATCATCTGCCATTGTTTCTATTGTGTACTCGCTATCGGGTTTATCGGTATTTCCAACCCCACGGTTGTCAAAAACAATAACTTTATATTCTCTGGAAAAAGCAGGAATCTGGCTAAACCACATCCAACTTGAGTAGCCGAGCCCCTCTATTAGAAGAAGGGGCTCACCTTCTCCATGAATTTCATAGTAGATATTGATGTCGTTTACTTCTACCTTGCCGGAGTTAGGATTTTTCATTTTGTTTAATTAAATGGGGTGGTAATTTTTCTGGTTTAAAATCTTTAAGTTTCACGTTTTCTTTCTTCTTCGCTTTTTCATCTATTTCCATAAAAACTTCTTTTGCGGCGTACATAGCGTTAAGTGCTGCTGGAAAACCTGCATAAACTGCCATTTGAATGATTATTTCGATAATCTCTTGGCGTGATACCCCGACGTTAAGTGCCCCATGAATATGCACCTTCAATTGTGGAATGGCGTTACCTAACGCTACGAGCGCAGCAAGGGTAGCAATCTCCCTTGATTTCAAATCTAATCCTGGACGATTGTAAATATCTCCGAATGGGAATTCGAGTATATAGCGAGCTAAGTCAGGGTCAAGCTCTTGTAGTCGCTCAATGATCTGTTCTCCTTTGTCGCCTTTAATTTCTTTAAACTTTTCTATTCCGATTTCATATCTATCTTTATTCATATAGTTCTCCTTTTATTCTGATGCTTTTAAGAAAATTTTATAAGTTGTTTTCGCCCCTTTCGTTTTTTGCTTCTTTCTGAAAGCATTGAACAAATAAATTGTATCCTTTAATTTAGTTTAAAATTAATTTGTCATTCTGACACTTAAAATAAGCTTAGAGATTAAAGTGCAATAAACACACCTCTCTCTTGCCTCATAAATTGTTTGAAGAAGCCTTAATGAATGTTGATATAGTTTATAGACTGAACATAGTTGTGAGTGATTTAAAGAACTAATTATGAAATGTAGTTACCGTAGAATGCTGCTCAATTAGCTGTTGAGGAGCCTCTCCCTTAGCCCGGGCTTCTATAAGAGCAAGTAGTCTGCTTTTTAACTCTTCATCGGGAAGACAGACTCCTGGAAGTATATACCCTAAAAGAGCAATCTCTAGGAAATACTCCACGTTTGCGTTTAGGAGATCACTTGGATATGCATCACCATACTGCTTAAACATATTCCAGTAAATCGTATCCCTGAGTTCTTTAGCTGCTTCTGAAACATTACCCGTTTGCCCTTTTTGCTGCTTCATCCACACACCCAGGTTAAATGCTATTACAATTGATTCTTTGAGGCTATGCCCCTTAATCTTCTCTTGCATAAAAGTAACTCACCTCCTGTGACCTATAGCTCAATATCAATTCAACTATTTCTGTCACACATCCCCTGTTAACTCGACAATTTCCTGTACCTTGCTGCATGGTGCCCAGTGTCATTCCGAGCACAGCGAGGAATCTCAAATGGATTGCTTCGTTCGTTTTACTCCCTCGCGATGACGCCCTTTTCTGTCAATGACCAAATGTGGATCATTGTCCCAGTCAAGTTAAACTCTGAACAAGCCTATATAATCGTCAATAAGAGAAAAACCTTTCTCTACATTCTTCTGCGCGATATTATGAGTTTCTTTCGTAAACTTATCTGAGACTTTTCTAGCTGACTCTACGTATTCTTTCTGAATAGTTACAAAGCGATCAACTGAGTTCCCATTCGAGAATGTTGCCAATTCCTTTGGAAACTTATCAGAGAATTCTCTTCCAGCCTTGATGAATTCCTGCTGAAGATTAAGCCACTGATCAACCTGAGCGTTTAAAACCTTTTGATTCTCTTCCCAAAGTGATAGAGCGAACTCTACACCATTTATATAATTTTCTTTCACTAGTCCTGTCATTCCTTTTACAGTCTCAGTGAAGTCCTTTACTTTTTGTGTTTCTTTTGTTGCGGCCATTTTCATGTCCTCCTGTTTAATTTGTCTTAACTACAATATAATACAGGTGTAGACACTTGTCAAGAGAAAATTTCGCAAATGCGAAATGATTTTAAATTATATATTATTGGAAACATTAAGTAATTTATCTATAATATTTTTTATAATTGCAATTGCTAGTAAAATACCAGCTAAATTATACTTCTATAAATCGTTTTCCGCATTATGAGCAGGAGCATAGTAACTACTTTGATCTGTCCTCTGGTATAAAAGAATCTTTCTCTATTTGTTTCCTTCTAAGGGCAAGGGCTCAGCAAGCCTGTCCTGAGCCTGTCGAAGGAAAGCTGCTCATACTGGGTATCTGCCATCGCTTTCAAGTTGACTTTTTTCCCACATTACTTTAAAGTTTCTCTGGAAAAATTAAGAAAAGAGAGGTGTCATTCACATGGACTGGGGAATGAAAAATCGTATGGCTAGAATCATAAGGCCTGAAACGGGACGCGCCATTATGCTGGCGGTAGATCACGGCTATTTTTTGGGGCCTACATCAAGATTGGAGGTTCCTCGTAGAACAATTGAACCATTAATTCCCTATGCTGATTCTTTAATGCTTACACGAGGTGTCCTACGTACATCGGTTGATCCTAACAGTGGAACAAATGTCGTGCTAAGGGTCTCTGGGGGGGTGAGTATAATTGGTCCATCTCTTGCTGATGAGGGAATAACCACTTCTATGAAGGATGCAATACGCCTAAATGTTGCAGGTATTGGCTTATCGGTATTTGTTGGAACTGAGCACGAGCGTAAGACTCTGCTTAGCCTTGCAGAGCTTGTCAATCAGGGGGAGGAATATGGTATCCCAGTTTTGGCTATAACTGCTGTTGGCAGGGAGCTTGAAAAGCGGGATGCTCGCTTTTTATCCCTCTGTTGTCGCATATGTGCTGAACTTGGTGCACATATAGTTAAGACATATTACTGTGAGGATTTTGAGAAGGTGACTGAAAGCTGCCCAGTCCCAATCGTGATTGCAGGTGGGCCAAAGCTCGCTACAGAACTAGATGCTCTGGAGATGTCCTATAATGCGGTTCAGCAAGGCGCTGTTGGAGTGGATATGGGCAGAAACATATGGCAGTCGGATTATCCTGTTGCAATGATTAGGGCTATACGTGCTGTCGTCCATGAGAATTACACACCTAAACAGGCGCATGATCTATTTAGGTCGCTTAAGGATGCAGAGGGTAAAAAGGTAGTAAGTGTCTAGATAGTTGTAAAAAAAATGTCTGCCGTTTCTTTCTTAACTTTAAGTGCTACCAATAGGAATGTCATTGCGAGGAGCGAGTAGTATTTCTCCCGCAGTGTGGGAGAAATGGTAATAAAAAGATACCGAAGCAATCTTAACAGTAGGGGCAATTCATAAATTGCCTCAATCATGTCGTTGGTAATGACAATTTCATATTGGTCACATCATAAATAATGAAATTCCTATGCGCGTAGCAATGTATTATAACAACCGGGATGTGCGGCTTGAGAAGATGCCAACTCCACGTATAGGGTCTGGTGAAATCCTTGTACGTGTTCAGGCAAGTGGGGTTTGCGGAAGCGATGTAATGGAGTGGTATCGTGTTCCCAAGGCACCTATTGTACTAGGACATGAGATTGCGGGCGAAGTTACAGCAGTTGGTGATGGTGTTAAGTATTTCAAGGTAGGAGACCGTGTTTTCGCAACTCATCATGTTCCATGTAATACATGCTACCACTGCCTGAGAGGAAATCACTCTGCTTGTGAAACACTTCGAAGTACGCATTTCGACCCGGGAGGCTTTGCCGAATATATCCGTGTGCCTGCCATTAATGTTGATCGCGGGGTGTTTAAGCTTCCTGATGAAGTGTCGTTTGAAGATGGCTCGTTTATTGAGCCTCTTGGTTGTGCAATACGTGGTCAGAGGTTAGCCCGATTCCAGACTGGTAGCAGCGTGCTAATTATCGGGAGTGGGATTACCGGCTTACTTCATATTCAGCTTGCCTGTGCTCAAGGCGCAGGGCGTGTTATTGCAACAGATATTAATGAGTACAGGTTGAAGGCAGCTCTCCGTTTGGGGGCCGATGCTGTTATACATGCTAATGAAGATGTGCCTAAACGCCTGTGTGAGGTTAACGATGGAAGGCTTGCCGACCTAGTTATTGTCTGTACCGGCTCGCCTCATGCTATCGAGCAATCATTCAATTTGGTAGAACGTGGTGGAAGTATTCTTTTCTTTGCCCCCACAGATCCGGGTATAAAAATCCCAATGCCGTTTAACGAAATCTGGTGGGCTGGAATCACCATGACTAGTTCCTATGCCGCTAGCCCTTCAGACCTTGCCATAGCTATAGAACTCATTCGATCACGGCGTGTGAATGTAAAAGATATGATTACGCATCGCCTTCCCCTTGCTGAGACAGGCCGAGGCTTCCAACTAGTCGCCGAAGCAAAAGACTCAATAAAAGTCATTATCGAGCCACAGAAGTAAAGTGTACCTCTCGTCTTAGACCTTT
Source organism: Candidatus Dadabacteria bacterium CSP1-2 (assembly GCA_001443445.1). Classification (GTDB taxonomy): domain Bacteria; phylum Desulfobacterota_D; class UBA1144; order Nemesobacterales; family CSP1-2; genus CSP1-2. The sequence goes on from LDXN01000009.1 coordinate 64,908, forward strand.
CGTTGTATTTGAAAAAAGGTGAATATCAAAGAAAGATTTTGTATAATTACGGCAAGATTTCAATAGTTCAGTTTAGAGTTAAAAATGAAGTGGATTCAAGTTATTTTCCATCTAGGAGATAAGCAAGCTAATATTCGATTATTAGATTATATCTCCCATGGCCAATAATTGTAAGCGAAGTTTAAAGGAAGGGATGGAAATTCAGATTGACCCGCACACTCTAGAACGTGCTGAGGAAAGAGGCACAAACGAAGAGGAAATTAAAGATGTGATCAAGACAGGGTTTGCCATTCCAGGGCGGTATGGTCGTATGGGGAGAGCCAAAGTCTATGATTTCAACCGGAAGCGACACGGTAAGTTTTATGAACAAAAGAGAGTTGAAGTGTTCTATACTATCGAAAGTAGTGTTATCATAACTGTAACGGTTTATGTCTTTTATGGAAAATGGGAGGAATAAGATGCAAATCCTGTATAATGTCAAAACAGACTTGCTTTACCTTCGTCTGGATGACCGGAAACAGCAAGTAGTTAACAAACGAGTCTCAGATGATGTCGTGCTAGACATTGGGGAAGATGACAGAATAGTGGGCATTGAAATTCTTGACGCCTCTAAGCATCTGAACTTGGAGAAATTACTTCCTGTGAAATACGAGCTACTATCTGATGGGCTGTGAATTGGGCTGGTTATGTCAGTTAATAGAACTATTTCATCAAGGTCATTATCTTGCCACAGAAGTAGCATTGTAAAATTGATCCTATATGTGCAATATTAGACTAAGGGGAGCAAGAATATGAAGTTTATTATCACTATATTTCAGGATGAGGATGGGATGTTCATAGCTGAATGTCCATCTATCCCTGGCTGTGTGAGTCAAGGCAAGACCGAACAAGAGGCTGAGAAGAACATTCAAGAGGCAATCAAAGAGTGTTTAGAGGTGCGAGCTGAAAAAGGAATGCCTCTAACTGTGACGACTCGCCAAGTAGAGGTTCATGTCTAACGCCTCCTGTACCAATATTGAGACCTGGGGAGGTTGTAGCAAAGAATTCATTTAATATTGTAAGGACAATTCTTAACAACTTGTAATTTTAAAGCTCCTTGTCTTATGATTTTCTAACCTGTCTGCACGCTACCAAAGCAGTCCATAAGCGCTAGAATGCATTTGCGAGGACATCGTTAAATTTGAGGTAGTAAGGGAGTTATGAGCAGTTCAGGTAGAATATGCATATGGAAGGAGGTGAAATGTGCGGACATTAGAAGAGCTAATTAAGGAATTACCACCAGAACTTCAAAAGGAGGTTCATGACTTTGTACAATTTCTTTTGGAAAAACGGATGCGAAAACACGGCAGAACATTGCGTCAGGATTGGGCTGGTGCGCTCAGGGATTACAGGGATCAATATACCTCGCTGGAACTCCAGAAAAAGGCGTTAGAATGGCGAGGGGACTGAGCCATGTATCTAGTGGACACGAACGTGTGGCTTGAGCGTCTTCTCGACCAAGAAAGGGCAGAAGATATTCGACGGTTTCTTGATGAAACACCATCAGAGCGTCTCTTTATAACCGATTTCGCTTTTCATTCTATCGGGGTGGTAATGAGCAAATTGAATCGGATGGAGGCGTTGTTGCGTTTCGTTCAGGATGCTTTTATGGATGGAGCTGTTGCGCTGGTTCACCTCAAGCCCGAGGACACACAACGGATCGCTTCCGTGATAAAACAATTTAACCTCGATTTTGACGATGCCTACCAGTATGTGGCTGCTGAGAAACACGACTTGACCATCGTAAGCTTTGACAGTGATTTTGAGCGCACGGAACGGGGCAGGAAAACTCCAGCCGAGGTATTGAAGCCATAACCAGATACACACCATTGGACTGTAGCTAAAGTAATTGATTTTTGAGGAAATGAGGTGTTTAGGGTGTTAAGGTTAGGTTTTATGAAAAAAAAGTACATCTCAAAAGAGGATTTTGTATAATTACAGTAAAAAATTGCGTAATGCAGTTTTTAGAGTTTTGATAAGCGGAATAAGTTCGGGTTATTTTCCATTTAGGGGAGATAAACAAACCAGTATTTGGTTATTAACTGTTATGTGCAATCCCCTCGCAGGCCTTTGAGATTCGAAGTATCTAGGAGAATAATTATGGTTCTGGTTACTCGTTACATGGGAGCTAAAAACATTAGGGAGATGATGCAAAAAGACCAATATATTGAGGTTTTTACCCACACCCAGCTTGGTATCGAAAAAATATTGTGGGACAAAATTGTAGGAATTTTCGAAAGCGAAAAAGCAATGTTAGTTAGAAAAACAATTGAAGAAAGTAGAGGTAGAACAGATCGATCTAATGCTACAACCGGTGAGCTTATTAAGTGGGCTCACTTTTTGGGAGCAATTGACAACTACGAATGGAGTGATCTCATAGATTTCAATAAAAAGAGAAACGATATTATACATGGTCATGGTCAATGGTGGCATTTTGATAAAAAGCATAGAGAAGCACTCTACAAGGGAATTCGATTTTTAGAGAAAAATGATTTTTAATTTTTTATAATCCTACCTTAATCTGGCTATCAGAGGACTTCGTTTATCTCCAAAACTGCAAGACCGCGTGAAATGTAATTTAAATTGGTCTGTTCAATTTACATGATTGCAAGCATGACTAACTTAACCCACCACTATTGAACCTCCTTCCTAAACTGTTTAGACTCTCCAAATAAACATGAAAGAAGCTATAGAAGTAGCAGTTCCGATACCTCAGAGTGAAACGTTTTATTATTCAGTGCCTTCACATCTTCAAGACGGAATTCAAATCGGTAAGCGTGTTTTGGTTCCATTTAAAAACAGAAAGGCTCTTGGATTCATTATTGGATTTGGAAAACCACCAGAAGGAATAACGTTAAGAGAAATTATAGACATTGTAGATGAAGAGCCACTTTTTGATGAAAAGAGGCTTGAGTTTCTAAAGTGGTTTTCGAATTATTACTTAAGTTCACTAGGAATTGTTCTTAAAGCTGCCCATCCAGGGGGACTAGGAGTAAGCCTCAAAAAGGTTCTCAAGATAACAGAAAAAGGAGCTGATGTACTCACCAAAGGTAAATTAAACGAGCATGAGAAATTAATTCTTAAAACGTTATCTATTTCCGGAGAACTTACGGTTGTAAAGCTCTTTAACCTTGTTGAAGAAGCAACTTACGAAATTCTAAACTCTCTTAAGCGAAGAAGGTTACTTGATTACAGCTATGAACTTCACTCAAACCCCAAAGTTAAGTATGAAAAGGTAATCGTTGCACTAGAAAGTGCGAAGTTGAGAGATGAAGAAAAACGAAACGGTTCTGCCAGGACGCAGATTCTTGATTTTGTACTTATGCATGGGAGAGTTCCCTACACGAATATTAGGGAGATATTTGGAGAGGTAAGTCGACACATTCGTTGGTTGGAGAATAAAGGTTATATAAAGGTAGAAAACGTAGAGGTTACAAGAGACCCTTTTTCAGAGATACCTGCTTTCACAGAAAAACCACCTAATCTTACTCCTGATCAAGAAAGGGCATTCCAGAGTGTAAAAGAGGCTATAGAAAGAGGAAAGTTCTCACCTTTTCTTCTTCACGGGGTTACAGGAAGCGGTAAGACCGAGGTATATCTACGAGTAATCGAAGTGGTTATTAAAAATGGAAAAGAGGCTATAGTTCTTGTTCCTGAAATCTCGCTTACGCCTCAACTTGTAAAAAGGTTTCGTGGGAGGTTTGGTAACAAGGTTGCCGTAATCCATAGTGCCCTCAGCGACGGTGAGAGGTTAGATGCGTGGCGAATGGCAAGACGAGGTGATGTAAAAATAATTATAGGTGCAAGGTCTGCGATATTTGCTCCATTTAGAAACTTAGGGATAGTTGTTGTTGATGAAGAACACGAGCAATCCTATAAACAGGACGAATCCCCGCGTTATAACGCTAGGGATTTAGCTCTTGTTTTAGGGAAAAAGGTAAACGGGATAGTATTGCTTGGCTCTGCCACTCCTTCAGTCGAATCCTATGCCAATGCACTAAAAGAAAAATTCACCTATCTCTCTCTTCCCTTAAGGGTTGAAAACCGCATGCTTCCAGAGGTTGAGGTAGTAGATATGAGGGAAGAAAGAGGCGAGATATTTTCAGAGAGGCTTAAGCAGGCAATTTTAGAGAATTACGAGAAAGGAATGCAAACCATTCTTTTCCTAAATAGACGTGGATTTTCAACATTAATAGTTTGTCCAAATTGTGGAAATAGGATGACCTGTCCAAACTGTAGCATATCCCTTACATATCATATTAAAGAAGATTCCCTAATGTGCCATTACTGTGGGCTATCAGAGGAGTTTTTAAAGAGCTGTAGTAACTGCGGTGGAACTTTAAAAAGGCTTGGTATGGGGACACAGAAGATAGAAGAGTATATCAAGAGGATTTTACCTTCGGCTAGAGTTGCAAGGATGGATAGGGATGCTATTGGAGGGAAAATCAAGCTCATTAATCTTTACAGAAGACTAGAGAAAGGTGAAATTGACATTTTAATTGGTACTCAAATGGTTGCAAAGGGGCATGACCTTCCCGGCGTCACCCTGGTGGGTGTAATCCTAGCTGATTTGGCCCTTGGAATTCCAGATTTTCGAGCGGGAGAGAGAACGTTTCAGTTAGTAACTCAGGTTGCAGGAAGGGCGGGTAGGGGCGACCACATAGGAAAGGTAATTGTACAAACATATAACCCTGAGCATCCGAGTATTAGGTTTGCGTTAGAACAGGATAGCATTGGCTTTTTAAGGGAGGAGTTGCAACTTCGTGATGAGCTTGGGTATCCACCATTTTCAAAACTTATAAACTTCAGATTTGAGGGTAAAGATGAATCTGAGACTGCTAAGGCAGCAAAGGATGTAAGAGAGACTGCGAAGAGGATATTACCAAAATTTCCAATTAGTATCGTAAAAATTTTTGGACCGTCTCCTTCGCCTATTTATAAGGTAAGAAACAGATTTCGGTGGCAGATGCTAATCAAGTCCTCGAACCTAAATATGCTTCATAAGTTTTCAAAGCAGCTTATAAGCTTATTTTCGCATTCTAAACAAATTGGGAGAGTCAATATATCAGTTGATGTTGATCCATTTAGCTTTATGTAGAATATGCACATTTACGTGCAAGCGTGTTTAGTGAATAATATTATTTTGTCATTTTATGAGCCAGAAGTATCTAAAAACCCTAATAAATTATTCCCTTATGAATGGATTTTTGTTTATTGGTTTGATTAATCTATTTCAGTGTACACATATGTGCGTTGACGATTTTGTAAACAATCGTAACCACTAGTAAATTTGCGAAAACCTTACCTAATGGAAAGATGGCATGTTCGTTGCAACATATTATGATCAATAAATCGAAGGAGGTATATTATGGGATCAGTAAATGGATCAAACGTGGAGGAGAAAAAGGAAGGGTATGATTGGATGAAAGTCCAACCCAAAACTACTTATTTCGGATACCAGATAGATCCGATCAAAACTGGGTTGCCCAAGACTATTGATTCTCTATGTCCTGACTGCAGAAAAATCATTCCTGCTCTTCTTTACGAGAAGGATGGGAAGGTATTAATGACAAAAGAGTGCCCAGAGCATGGGGTAATAGACGATGTATTCTTTTCTGATGTAGATCTCTACTATAAAGCGGAAAGGATGTGGTATGGTGACCAAAGGGGATTAGAGAACCCTAAGGTTAAGAGCGCAACTATATGCCCCGAGCATTGCGGGCTCTGTAATATGCACACAAGCGTTAGTTCGCTGCCTATTTTAGACCTCACTAACAGGTGTAACCTTACTTGCCCTGTTTGTTTTGCTAATGCTAATGCAGCGGGCTACCTTTATGAGCCAACATTTGACGAGGTGGTTAAGATGCTTGAGACGCTACTTACCCAGAAGCCCGTAGCCTGTGACAGGGTTCAATTCTCAGGTGGAGAACCTACTATTCATCCTGATTTTTTAAAGATAGTGAAAACTGCTCATGATATGGGTTTTGAGTACATTCAGGTAAACACTAATGGAATTAAGAGTTCGGAACTAGAGTTTGCTCAAGCATGCAAGGAAGCAGGTGTTGAGAGTTTCTATCTTCAATTTGACGGAATTGATGATGCGATATTCAAGAAGACAAGAGGGGAGCCTCTTCTTGAGTATAAGTTTAAGACAATTGAGAATGCAAGGAAGGTTGGCCTCAGTATTATATTGGTTGACACGGTTATCAATGGTCTTAACAACCATCATGTAGGTAAGGTTATGCAGCTTGCAATAGACAATTATGATGTCATAAAGGGTGTTGCATATCAGCCCGTTTCACTCACTGGAAGAATCGCGAAAAGGCAGAGGATGGCGCTTAGATACACCCTGGGTGACCTTGCACATGACATGGAGAAACAGCTTGGTTTTGTTAATGCAAAAGAGGACTGGTTTCCAATGGCGTGTTCCGTGCCCCTTGGTAGATTGGTGGGAGCCATCAAGGGAAAACCATCACTCACGGTATCATGTCACCCACATTGTTCTATGGGGACATACCTCTTCTTAGAACAAGGAACGGGTAAGGTAATCCCAGTATCAAGGTTTGTGGACCTGGAAGGACTTCTTGGCGAAGTAAATGAGATATCAAATCAGATAAAGCCGGGCTCAAACTTCAATCTCCTTTCTCAGGCAAAGGCGTTTCTTAAGCTTAGGAAATATTTCAAGTCTGATAAGGCTCCAAAGGGGCTTACATTCGAAGGGTTCTTGAAAACACTCGATGGCTATGAAAATAAGAATAGAAGAAGGGTTAACCTAGGTAAGTTAGACGGTTATCCATCAGTATTTGCCGCAGGAATGCACTTTATGGATAACTACAACTACAGCATTGAAAGGGTCAGGAGATGCATTATCCATTATGTAACTCCAAACGGCTTCGTCTATCCATTCTGCACATACAATACCGGAATGGTGTTTAGAGAAAGGGTGGAGAGCCGCTATAGACTGGCTGCAGAGCAGGTAATAGAGAAGATGAAGGCTGAAAACTTCCCGAAGGAGTTGAAGCAGCTCGCAAAGAAGATGAAGATTAATGTTGAGGAGGTAAGGGCGGAAGCCGAAGGTGAAAGTGGTGGGTGCTGCGGCGCTGGCGAACATGGACATTGATCACTAGTAGGTTTTAACTAGGTTAAAAGATAAGAGAGGGGAACTTCTAAAAAGGGGTTCCCCTTTTTTATCTTACTATACTGGAAAATATATCTTGACATCTACCCCTGAAACGTGCTATCAATGAGCTTACATTCAAATTGAGGTATTGGGATGAGGGTAGGCTGTAAAAGAGTCAAATATCAATTTTCACCTCCCACATCAAGGGCGCTTCCCCTCGATAAAGAATCCTCTAACCATTTTTTAGTACTTCCAAAGGGAGTTAAAGAGGTACTTT
>LDXN01000010.1 GCA_001443445.1 Candidatus Dadabacteria bacterium CSP1-2
TTCTTTATGGTTCCTTAGAAACTATACGAAGAAAATTTGAACTAGTTATTGCGAATATAGTAACAGATGAACTGCTTCGTATGCGAGAAGATATTAAATCTTTAATTGACGATGAGGGATTGCTCTTGGTTTCGGGGATCTCTGAGTTAAAAAAAGACAAGGCATTATCAGGGTTTACAGACATTGGGTTTAGTTTCAATAAGGAATTTATAGAAGGTGGTTGGGTTGCTATGTTGTTAAACTTATAGGGTAAATTCAACTCTCCTTATTTACTTTTTTCTCAATTTTAAATAATCTATTTGTACTTAAAATGATACTTTCACTTGCTAAAAGGTACGGCTTGATTTTAAACACTATCCTTACAGGTGTACTCCTATGTTCTATGGGTACACACCTTTTGGAAGCTAAGGAAGAGAATCCGGGTCCCTACTCAATAAATATCGGTGATGGTGCAATCGATAGAGTAAGCGGCGTAAAATCATCCCCTTCACGTAAATCATATGATGTGATTGTAAAAAATAGCGTTTTTAAAAGAGGGAAATCCGTTCAATACGGTAAAGATTCACTTTTGGTTGATTTTTCGACAACCAAGCTAACTTTAACTCTACTCGGAACAGTTAATGGAAAAGGATCCTCAACTGCTATAATTAAGAACCCCACTACAGGCAAGATTAGTTCCTACCAACAGGGGGAATCAATTGATCTGATCAATACAGAACAGGTTAAGCTAGTTGAGATTTCAAAATGCACGGTTATGATTGAAAGAAACGATAGATATGAGACAATCAGTTGTAATAATGGGTATGTGAGTGAAGCTCCAAAACATGCTCTTATTACTCCTCTTGCAAGATATAAGATAATCACTACATCTGGCAAACAATACAAAGAATTATATATATCTAAATCTAAGTACGAAGATGAAATTCAAATTTCCAGCGAAAAATATGGAGTAGACCCAGACCTCGTTAAAGCAGTTATTAAGGTTGAATCCAATTTCAACCCAAACGCCATTTCATCTAAGAACGCCATGGGGATTATGCAGCTTGTGCCTGAAACTGCTAAAGACTATAAAGTAGATGATCCATTTGATCCTGAAGATAATATTGATGGCGGTGTGAGGGTTTTAAGAGACTTGATGGGTTATTTTAACAATAATCTAAAGCTCGCTTTAGCTGCATACAATGCAGGTAAAGGAGCAGTGATAAAATACGGCTTTAAAATCCCACCTTACATTGAAACTATAAACTATGTTGAGAGGGTGCTAGGTCATTATAATCTCCTTAAATTGGATAGGTATAATGGCGAAAGATGAGTTTACATAAACATAAAAGATTAAAGTTTTACTAAGATAAATCTCTAATCTATTTAAAAACATCAATAATTTTAATCCTTTAGACAGTTCCAACGTCTAAAATTTAGGGAGAATAAATATTAAAAAAATGTGGAAATTCACAAATCATGCATTATCATATTAACACTGCTAACTAATTACTCTTAATTTGGAAAGATATAGAAACGCTGTTGAGGAGACCTAATATGAAAAAGAATGCATTAGTAATTTTATTTTCAATCTTCATTATATTACTATTTTCAAACTTCAATCTTGCAGATAGTACGGAGAAATCGGGTGCCGATACTATAGAGATATCGATAAAAGGGGTTATATCAAACCCAAAATACTATGATGGTAAAAATATAACGATCGAGGGGGAAGTGGAAAAGGTTCACCATATGACTTACTTTTCTGGTGATCCATACACGCTATTACGCTTACATGATGGCGAGCATAACAAAATAGGTGTTTACTCTAAAGGTAATCTTTCAATAAATGAAGGGGCTAAAATAAGGGTCACTGGAATATTTAAAAAAGAAAAAGGTAACTTTCTTATCAAATTTAAAAATGTGATAAAGGCAAAACAGGTTGAAAAGATTGTTTAACTAGAAGGGCGACACTTCTTTAGTGATCTTATCTTATACTTTTGTTCTTCCTGATTTTGTAGATACCAAAGGCTTTACTATTAAATCAGGATTTATCCAATATAATTACCCTACATGTCTTTTGCAAGAATCAGAATTACTAAAATATTTGTTTTCACGATTGCTATTCTTCTCCTTCTCACTTTTACTTCTTTTATTGTTCTATCTAGAGTAATCATTCCACAAAAGTTACATAGTTATATTGAAGAAGTCTTTGGAAATAAAGGTTATGAAATAGAGATAAAAAAAATAGGGTTTAATATCCTTTCTGGCGTCGTGGGAAATCAAGTAAAGGTTTCTCAAAAAAGTAACCCCGAGAGTCCAATAATAAGCGTTTCAAAAATAGAGGTTAAACCTGATTTATGGCCATCTCTTATTAAAGGGAAGATAAGAATAAGAGGAATCGAAATTCACAACCCTGTTATTACATATTCAAAAGAGGAGCTGGAAAGACTAAAAAGGCACATAACGGAAATAATTGATATAAAAAAAAGAGAAGAAAGTAATTCTTTACACACCGAGGTTGAACACCTAGAAATTAATAATGCAGAGATCAAGCTTTCCCCTGAGCTATCTCTACACTCAGAAAAATTAATCGTTGACTTTTTAGATGCAGAATTAAAACAAGAAAAAACAATAAATCTATCTGGTGTAATAAATATCCAAAATAACGAGATAGAACTAAAAGGACAAATTAAACCATTTTTAGATACGCCATTTATAGAAATAAAGTTAACTGTCAATGAATTAAATACGGGAATATTTTCAAACGCCTTTCAATCATCTGTTAAGCTTGATGCGGTTTCATTAGTTTCATTTCAAATCTCAGATAAGATTACCTCTCAGGGAGTGGTAGATATTAAACCAAAAGGAGCCGATAGAGAAGAAGGTTCCCCTTTTTTCGGGAAAATGGAATATGACATAACTTACGACGAGATTACAGAAAATGCTTCCGTTAATTCTCTCAGTCTAAACATTTATGATCTGATTCATGTTTCATTTGCAGGAGTTATAGAAAAATTACTTGGAGATGGGGTTTTCAATCTAGAGGGTAAGGGAGAACAATTAAAACTGGAAAAAGTAGAAAAAATATCAAAATGGTTTCCTACTATCTCTCAGGTCAAATTTTCGGGCTCTGTTGATCCTAGTGATATAAAAATAGTTGGCTCGAAAAAAAATAAAGATGTAACTCTAAGTGGAAGAATTTCTCTTAACAGCGTTAATATCAACGATAATAAATATGGCATTAACCTAAATGGGCTTGAAGGTATATTTGACTTCAAGAAATCATTAGACGATTACACAACTCGAGGCTTTCACGCGGAAGGGAAAGTGTCTTTGAGACAAGCTTCAACAAATATACTTAATATTAATAATGTATCTGGAAGGATGAACTAACCTCGACGGAAAATGAGATTATGCTAAAGAGCGATGGTTTATATTGGGGAAGTTTTTCAAATAATGTAGTCAAATCAGGAAAAGGACAATTAAAAGGACTGGTATTTAACCTAGATGAAAATAATGATTGGAGCTTGAATGTGTCTTCAAATGGATCAGAGCTTCTAGTATTTGATGAGGGGTTCAGCTTCAAAAGTTATCAAGCAGAAATTAATAAAGATAAAAATGGAAAATCAGGTATTTCGGGGACCGTAATAGGAAAAGATGCTAACTATAAAGATATTTTCTTTCCAAATATCTATGCTGAGTTAAACCTCAATGACGACGTATTAAAACTTACAAATGTAAAGATGCAAATTAGAAGGTATGGAGAATTTAGAACAAAAAATCTGAGTGCAGTTTTAAATCAAGGGAAAGGTGTTCCCTACAAGCTTGAATTCACACAAGGAAGCTTCACTGGACTAAATAAGAATATTGAGTCAAAGGGCATCGGAGGAAAATTTGATTTTTATATAGATAAAAGTAAGATCCGCTGGAATGGGATTATATTCATTAATGAATCCAATTTTTACAAATCTAAGTTAACAAATTTATCTTTTAAGATAAAACCTTCTAGGGATGCCTTTAGTTTAGAAAAAATTTCAGGAAGGTTTCTTGGTGGTAATTTAAAAGGGAGTGCGTTGATAAGAAGGATCGAGTCTTCTACTATTTTTTCTTCCCAGCTCGAATTTGAAAATGCTTTTATTCATTCAGATAAATTCGAGCTATCTCTAGGAAGAGTAGACATTGAATACAAAGGAGAATTAGGGAAAAGTCTTCTTCCACAAGGAAGTGGGAGAGTTAAGTTAAGTGACTTAATGATAGGTAATTTTGATAAAGCTACGGCAATTGGCGTACAAATTGAACTTAAAACAGTTGGCGAAACTTTTATCATAGAAAATGGGTTTATACAGGATAAGGGAAGGGCGAAGGTTCACTTCACAGGCAGAATGGAAAACTCTTTAAACGGAAATAGGAGGCTTCACCTCGATATACTGGATTTTCCCTTAGTGCTAATCAAGGCAATCTTTGCTCCTCTACTACCCAAAGTCATAAGTGATGGTCAGGTTAAAGGAAGTGCTAGCTTATCCTTAACTTCAAATCACTTTCTTCAAGAAGAATATTCATTTGATGGAAGATTATCTATAAAAGGCGTTTCCTTCACAGGTAGGTATAACGATAATTATTTTTATATTAATGGAATAAATGGAACAATCTTGTTAAAGGATAAAATCAAACTAGAAAACCCTCTAGCCTCTTTAATGGGAGAACGCTTAACACTGGATCAAAGGGTATTTAGAGGCTTTATAGATGCCGTTACCCCAGATTATCTGAATAAAGAAGGGGAATTTCTAAGTATTAGAGAAGTAGAATATGGATTTTTAAGAATTGAGGATATAGAATGTGAAGTCGAGTTGGATAAAAGTAAACTCAATATAAAACGGTTTGAATCCACACTTTATAAAGGCAGAGTATTTGGCACAAGTTTAATGGATTTTAGTGGAGGAGGACCTGAATATAATACCTCACTTTTGTTTAAAGGTATAAGCTTACAGAGTATTACAGACAGCATACCTTCAATCAAGGACTATATTACAGGTAGAATAAACGGAATTATTTGGCTCACTGGGAATGGTACAAAACTCAACACTATTGATGGGCCTTTTCATTTTTGGGATATCAAGTCGAAAGATGAGGATAGAAGAATAGGGAAGGCGTTTCTAAAACATCTCGGCGCAAAGGAAAAATTCTTTTTTGGAACATCACATAAATATGATAATGCCGAGATTAACGGTTATGTAAAAGACGGTGTGATTACGTTTAAAGAGCTTGACATATCGCACAGCATCTTCGGCATTAAGACTCTGTCTGTTAAGGTAGACGAAAAAAGAAATTCCATATCTGCAGCGCATTTTCTTTCAGTTGTAAGAGAAATGGCAAGGAGGGCTGGTGCTGGAAGTCTTAAAATCAAATTTGAAAACTAATTAAGAGAGGTAAAAAATGACAAAGGTGACAGGAACGCTAATTCAAGTTTTTATAGTAACATTATCTTTTTACCTTTTTTCTTGCGCAACCGTAACGGTAAACGTCTACTTTCCTGCAGAAGAGGTACGACAGGCTTATGAAACATTAGAAGAGGAACTTCTAAAACCACCTCAAGAAGAAACCCCAGGAACTGAGAAAGCTCCTAAACAAGGTGAGGTAGAGAAAAAACCTCAGTCCCTTCTTAAGTACCCTGATAAGCCACAGCTTCAATCTAGAAGGTTAATTATTCTTAAGAGAAAATTCACTCTTGACCTAAGCAAATTTGTGTGGGCACAGGATAATCTTGACAGAGAACTTGTAAATGAAATCAGAAATATGCCGGATGTAGTGCAAGCATACAGGAATAGAGGGGGGCGCATTGATGTCATAAACAATATGTTATCACAGGGCAAGGTTGGAATAGGGAATAAAGGACTTCTAGTGCTAAGGGGCGATCTCACAAATGAAGAAAAGGCAGATTTCAATGCGGAGAATAAAGATAGAGAAACAATTATCGAGGGGATGGCTACGGCTATTGTTAAGATTAATAACATTGATCCAACTCCTAAAAATATAAAAAAGGTGATTCCCGAAGCAGCAGAGCAGTTTGCTGCTGTTAGAAGAAATGAAGCTCAACCTGGATGGTGGATTCAGCTTCCTGACGGTAGGTGGGCGCTAAAATGAAACATCTTATGCTATTGAATGGATAATGAGTAGCCCGTATAAGATCGGTATTGTAATCCCTTACTGGAGCAATATCACCAAAACAGAACTCATCGAAATCGCAAGGCTTGCAGAAGAGCTTGGTTACAACTCTATCTGGGTTCCTGAGATGTGGGGGAGAGACGCCTTCTCACTTCTCACACTCCTTGCTCTTAATACAAAAACGGTAAAACTCGGAACAGGGATTGTATCCGTATTTAGCCGGACACCAGCCGTCATTGCTCAGACAATTGCGACACTCGATGAAATTTCAGAAGGACGGATGATCCTAGGACTAGGGACAAGCGGTCCTATAGTTATAAAAGACTGGCATGGATTAGATTTTGAGAAACCCCTTCAGAGAACAAGAGAATATGTAGAAATCATAAGGATAATCTTAATTGGAGAAAGGGTTAATTATGAGGGAGAGATATTTAAACTCAAAAATTTTCGTCTTCTGTTTACACCTATAAGAAAGAATATTCCTATTTATATAGCTTCACTTGGACCCAAAAACGTTCGGCTTACTGGAGAACTAGCGGATGGGTGGATTCCTTTCTTAGTTCCACTTGAGTTTCTTCGAGATGCAAGAAAGGAGCTTGAATCTGGAGCAAAGGCTAAGGGAAGGGATTTAGATCAAATCATGGTGTGTCCTTATATTCCTGCGTGCATATCTAGAGATGTTGACTCATCAAAAAGAGTGGTTCAAGAACACATAGCTTACTACTTAGGAGGAATGGGAGCATTTTACTATGAGATGATAAGTAGATACGGATTTCAAGATGAGGCAAATCTTATCGTGGAAGCATGGAAAAGAGGGAGCAAAAATCAAGCAGTTCAAGGTGTAAGTGATACTATGCTAAATTCGATTGCAATAGTTGGGACTAAAGACGAGGGCAAGAAAAAACTAAAAGAATACATACAGGCTGGAGCAGATTTACCAATACTTATTTTCCCACCTAAATCATCTCGTGATATGGTAAAAGAAACGATTAGAGAACTCGCACCGGGGAGTTAGTGAGAAAATATCCCGCTAGTTTGAAATCTTATCGGCAAAATAAACTTGGTTAAAGAAAACCATACCAAGTGGATTGAGGTTAAGACCGACCACATAAGGTTTTATCATACTCTGTTGAATTGATCTCAGGATAGGGGCAATTGGAACATCTGTCTCGGTTAGAATTTTCTGTGCTTCTTTATAAAGAGCGACACGTTTTTCAGGATTCTCTTCTACAGCCGCTTTCTCTACAAGTTCATCGTATAGTTTGTTACACCATCTTGTTTCGTTGTTTCCGCTGTTACACTCAAAGAGGTTCATAAAATTATGTGGGTCAGGGAAATCCGCACCCCAGTTGGCGCGAAACACCTGGGGAGGGTCAGTGTCAAGTGTGCTTAGATATACCTTCCATTCCTGATTCTGGAGTTCTACATCTACTCCTAGATACCTCTTCCACATGCTTTGTAGAGCCTCAGATACGATTCTATTACTTCCGACGTCGGGATACAAAAAGACTACCTCCGGAAAACCATTTCCATCGGAGTATCCTGCTTCTGCAAGCCATGCCCTAGCCTGCTCGGGATTAAACTCGATTCCAATTTCAGAATCATATCCTAGCATTCCCTGAGGAATCCAAGAGGTTGTAGGAACTCCTGCACCCTGGATAAGCTCAGCAATCTTAGCCCTGTCTATAGCTGCGGAAAATGCGCGCCTTACGAGGGGATTATCAAATGGTGGCTTCTTTACATTAAACCCTATATAATTCCCTCTGAACTGCGGCTCTGTGTTAAACTCTCGTGAAAGTCTCAGTCTTGGGACTTCAAGCGTTGGTATGCTTCTTCCGTCAATATAGTCAAGCTCTCCGCCTTCATAGAGGGCTAATGCCGATGTCGGGTTCTCATTCATTATCATTTCAACTTCGTTAAGTTTTGGCTTCCCCCCCCAGTAATTTGGGTTCTTAGTGAGCAAGATCTTTTCGTGATGACGCCAACTGGAGAGAAGGAATGGCCCTAGAGTGACTATATTCTTAGGTTCGGTCCATTTTAAGCCGTGTTTTTTAACAACATCTTCTCTCATTGGAAAGGTTGACATGAAGGTAAGAAGGCTAAGGAAGTAAGAAGCCGGTCGCTTTAATTTCACTAGGAGGGTGTTGTCATCTAGCGCTTTTACACCGACCTTTTGGGAGTCATCCTCCTTGCCTGTATTATACTCCTCTGCGCCTTCAATATCATAAAGAAAATATGCATAATCTGCCCCTGTCTTAGGGTTTAGAAGACGCTTCCATGAGTATTCAAAATCCTTTGCCTTTAGGGGTCTTCCGTCGCTCCAGAATACATTTTTTCTTAAATGGAAAATTATCGTTTTTCCATCTTCGCTTATCTCCCAGCTCTCAGCAAGAGATGGCTCAGGTTTATAGTCTTTTCCAAACCTAGTAAGCCCGTCCATTATGTTAAGTATTATGGCGTATGAGGTACTATCTGTTGCAAGAGACCAATCAAGCGTAGGAGGCTCAGAGCCAATATTTATGTTAAGCGAATCTCTATTTGGTAAAACGATTGATAAAGATTCTTTTTCCCTGCCTTCACAGTGAAGTAAGATAATTGCAGGGATTAATAATGAAATAAGCCTACCAACCATAAGATTATATTTATCATAACTTAATTACCTTTGTCTACTGGTTTTTTAAAAAGTGGGTTCGGCATAACATTTTAAGTTCCGACAATATAGCGGAAACCTTCTGGTTTCTATAATATCTACAATAAATTTATCACTATGTAGCGGCGACCTTTAGGTCGCCACATAAAAAGGACATGGAGGGCTGAAGCCCTCCTCTACATTTAGAAGTCATTTCTTGAATTCGTATCACGACGGGTGGTTCGACAAACTCATCTTGAGTTAGACAGAAATGATATATTTATCAACTCAGATATTGCTTTAAACCTTCTTCTAGAGGAAGTAGTGAGAATGAGAATATATCTTGTACCTCCTTCATATCACATACATTATCCTCTTCAAGCATTATGAGCTGATCTAGTGTTAGGGGAGGGTTTCTAAGAACTGTTTGAAAAAGATATGCCGGAGGGTACATCAAAAAGCTTGGAATTGGAATCAGGACTCTCTCTACATTCAGGACTTTCAATAATACCTTTATTATTTCCCCAAGTGTTAGTTTCTTAGTGCCGCCTAATTCAAACGTTTTTCCATCGGTTTTCTGGTTAGTTAAAGCTTGAACAAAAAAGTGTGCTACGTCCCCAACATAAATGGGCTGTAGTTTTCCACCTTTTATTACAGGGATAAATGGAGAAAGCTTTATTATTCGTATAAAGGTATTTATAAACTCGTCATCGGGGCCGAAGATTATCGAGGGTCTGAATATGGTATGGTTTAGACCGTTTTTCCTTAAATATTCCTCAGCCATCCATTTTGTGGAATGATATCTGCTTCTCGCATCTGGCCTTGTTCCAAGTGCGCTCATATGGATAAATTTCTTTACACCAGAATTCTTTGCCAAGTCAACAAGGTTCTTAGTTCCCTGAAAGTGAACCCTTTCAAGTGTCTGTGTTTCTACCTCTTTGATTATACCAACTAGATGAATTAGATAACTTAAATCTTGAAAGAAGGACTCATCAATTGAGGATTTATTTGTAATGTCTCCTTTATAGATCTCTATACCTTGTTTTTTTAGGTCTTCTGACCCTTCAGGCTTTCTTACAAGGCATCTTACTTTCCACTTATCTTCTAGAAGTTTTTTTACAATACTTCTTCCAACAAAACCCATACCGCCTGTGACTCCAACAATTTCTTCTTTCATGATTTTAGGACTTTAGATTCTGGCCACGGAGGACACAGAGAAGAATTCTATTTAATTAAAAATCCTCTGTACCCTCTGTGCTCTCTGTGGCTAATAATCAATACCAGAAAGTTCCGTCTACCTTATTACTCAGATGAAATCAAAACAAGAACCGTTCCGCTCTCGACGGCGTCTCCCTCTTTGACCTTTACTTCTTTAACTTTGCCTTCTATCGGTGATTTAAGTTCGCTTTCCATCTTCATAGCCTCTATGACGATCACACCTTCTCCTTCCTTCACCCCATCATCGTTAGTTTTGAGAATCTTTACTACACGGCTCGGCATAGGTGATTTTATCTCTTGAACCCCTGAGATAACCCCCTTTGATATCTCCCTTTCTCTCTCTGAGATTGATTCAAATTCATAAAGGTCCCCACCCACGAATACCTCAACCTTTTTGCCCTTTTTTAGTATTCCTGCCCCAATAGATCTGCCATCTACTATGATTGAGTAAAAGCTTTCATCAATCTTTTGAAATTCAAGCGGGATCTTTTTCTCTGTAAAACTACATTGCCTATCTGTCCCGCTAGTGCCGGAAATTTCGACCTCTGTTTGCCTTCCTTCTTCTTCAAGTTTGATCTTGTATGTCTGATCCTGAAATTTGAATGTATACATCATATAAGTGGATTCCTTGAAACTGCTAATTTTCTACTAAGGAGCTTCCAATTTGAGGCTGGTGCTTGTTTTGAAGTTTCTACTTCCTTTGTTGAATTCCTCATTGCAAGAGCTGCAGCAATAAGCGCTGGTGAAATTTCGCCTAAAGAGGGTGGGAGTAATTCGGGATGGCGTTCTATAAAGCTGGTATCAATCTCTCCACGAACAAACTCTTCATTCTCCATAATTCTCCGGAGGAAACCAATATTTGTTTTTACTCCAAGGACTATATATTCGCAAAGAGCAGTTCTCATCCTTTTTATTGCCTCTTGTCTAGTCCCTCCCCATACAATGAGCTTTGAAAGCATCGGGTCATAAAATGGGGTTACCTCATACCCATTGTAGATTGACGAATCGTCTCTTACACCAGGGCCGCTTGGAGTCCGTAGGTATTCCAGCTTTCCGGGAGAGGGAAGGAAGTTCTTCTCCGGGTCTTCAGCATAAACTCTACACTCAAGTGCATGACCTTTAATAGATAAATCATCTTGACGGAATGGGAGTTTTTCACCTGCTGCGATTCTTATCATCCACTTTACAATATCAAATCCTGTAATCATCTCGGTTACAGGGTGCTCAACCTGAATGCGTGTATTCATCTCAAGGAAATAAAAGTTCCCATTTTGATCAAGGATAAACTCAATCGTCCCAGCGCTCCTGTAAGAAACGGCCTTTGCTACTCTTACAGCAACCTCTCCCATTTTTCTTCTAGTATCATCCCCAATGGCAGGTGATGGCGCTTCTTCTATTACCTTTTGGTGTCTTCTTTGAACCGAACATTCACGCTCAAAAAGATGTAAAATGTTTCCATATGAGTCTCCGATTACCTGGATCTCTACATGGCGCGGTCGTTCGACGAATTTCTCGATATAGACTGAATCATCGCCAAAGGCTGAACGTGCTTCGCTTCGGGCCATTCTAAGAGAACCCTTAAAATCCTCTTCCTTTCTTACAAGTCTCATTCCCTTTCCGCCGCCGCCCGCTGAAGCCTTTACCATAATCGGATAGCCAATTCGCTTAGCAATGACCTCAGCTTCAACGTCGCTTACCGCTCCTTCTGAACCGTGAACAAGTAGAACCTTAGCTTCTTGGGCGATTCTCCTTGCTGTTATCTTATCTCCCATAAGGCGAATGGCTTCTGATGTAGGACCGATAAAAACGATTCCCTCCTTTTCACACGTCTCTGCGAATGAATTATTCTCTGAAAGAAAGCCGTATCCAGGGTGAACCGCTTCTGCACCGGAGCGTTTTATTACGTCTATTATTTTTTCAATTACAAGATAGCTTTCGCCAGGTGCGGGAGGCCCAATGGGATATGCTTCGTCTGCCATTGCTACGTGAAGGGAACGACGGTCAGCGTCGGAGTAAACGGCTACGGTTTTTACTCCCAGATCTCTAGCAGCTCTTATAATTCGGACGGCGATTTCACCTCTATTCGCAATTAGGATTTTATTAAACATTTGTTTTTCCTTCTTAGTTATCTAGCCACAAAGACACTAAGACACGAAGTTTTTTTCTTTTTCTTAAGGAGTTGGGAATTAGGCATTTGGAGTTGGATATCTCTAATTCCCAATCCCGAATTCCAATTCCTAACTTTATGCCTTGGTGCCTGGATTGTTGATTATCCTCCGTCATAATGGAATATTCCCGTGCTTTCTTGGTGGGTTTGTTTCCCTTTTTCCTTCAAGCATCTCGAAAGCTCCTATAACTCTTGACCTCGTGTCCTCAGGCCTTATTACCTCATCTATATAACCGAGTTCTGCCGCCCTGTATGGGTTTGCAAAGGTGTTTCTGTAATCGGCGGCAAGCCTTGCTCTCTCTGTTTCAGGGTTCTCAGCCTGCTCGATTTCCCTTCTTGCAATGATATTCACAGCCCCTTCCGGACCCATTACTGCGATCTCGGCTGTAGGGTATGCATAATTTATATCTCCCCGTATATGTTTTGAAGACATAACGTCATAAGCGCCGCCATAGGCTTTCCTTGTTATTACCGTAACCCTTGGCACTGTAGCTTCGCAATAAGCATAGAGAAGTTTCGCGCCATGTTTGATAATCCCACCCCACTCTTGAGCTGTGCCAGGAAGAAATCCAGGTACATCAACAAAGGTAAGAAGTGGGATATTAAAGCAGTCACAGAATCTCACAAACCTTGCCCCTTTTACTGAGGCGTTTATATCAAGACAACCTGCAAGCACATTTGGTTGATTTCCAACTATTCCAACAACACGACCAGCTAGCCTTGAAAACCCAATTACGATATTTTGTGCATAATGCTCCTGGACTTCAAAAAAGTATCCGTCATCAACGACTCCACGAATTACGTCCTTAATATCGTAAGGCTTATTTGGGTTTTCTGGTACTGCATCTTTAAGCCTCATGTCACGACGGTCGGGCGCGTCATCATATGAAATTCTTGGAGGGTCTTCCATATTATTTGATGGGAGAAAGCTAAGTAGCTCGCGGGTTACTTGTATGCACTCGCGG
Source organism: Candidatus Dadabacteria bacterium CSP1-2 (assembly GCA_001443445.1). Classification (GTDB taxonomy): domain Bacteria; phylum Desulfobacterota_D; class UBA1144; order Nemesobacterales; family CSP1-2; genus CSP1-2. The sequence goes on from LDXN01000010.1 coordinate 13,124, forward strand.
TCATCAGCGGTAGCGAAGTGCGCTACACCACTTGTTGAATTGTGAATCATAGCTCCACCAAGCTCTTCTCTGGTCACCTCTTCATGTGTAACTGCTTTAATAACATCTGGTCCGGTGATAAACATGTAACTAGTGTCTTTCACCATCAGAATAAAATCAGTCATTACAGGTGAGTAAACCGCTCCGCCAGCACATGGTCCCAGAACGGCTGATATTTGAGGAACGACACCTGAAGCAAGTACGTTTCTTAAAAATATTTCTGCATAGCCTGCAAGGCTCTCTACGCCTTCCTGGATTCTCGCTCCACCGGAGTCATTAAGACCAATAACAGGTGCGCCAACCTTCATAGCTAGGTCCATGATTTTGCAGATTTTCTTTGCGTGAACCATTCCCAGGGAACCACCAAAGACAGTGAAATCTTGAGCGAATACAAATACTTGTCGCCCATCAATCTTGCCGTAGCCTGTAGCAACTCCGTCGCCAAGAAATCTATTCTTTTCCATATCGAAATCCGTGCATCTATGAACAACAAACTTATCAAGCTCTACAAAAGAATTTTTATCGAGAAGGAGGTTTATCCGCTCTCTTGCCGTGAGTTTTCCCATATCACGTTGCTTTTGCGTCCTTACAGCACCACCACCTAGTTCTGCTTCCTTCTTTTTTTCCTCAAGAAATGCGATCTTATCACTCATTTTTTACTCCTTCCCTTTGGCTCTACAAAAATCTACTCTTAAGCAATAACGTTGGCAAGTCAGGTTTTTATGGATTTCTTTTCACGAGATTTTCATATGGTGGATTTAAGTGAAATTTAATTGGAATCAAACTATACCAGATAAAACCTACTCAATCAAAAATCAACTAATCAGCCACTAAAACATTAAGCTTATGTCGAGCCGTTCGCCCTGAGCCTAGTCGAAGGGCGTTCTCAATACCCTATTTATCATCCTTCGACACTTCGATTCAACTCAGTGCTCAGGATGAGCGGACTTCGTCGTGAGCTCAGTCGAACGAGCTCGGCGAAGTCTACTGACTTCTGAATTCAAACTTCATGGCTTTGTGGTTGAATAATTGAGTGGTTGCGGGGTATTTCATAGAAGAATCAAAAAATTAGGTTTACTTAATGCGCTGTACCATTTGTCATTCAGGCATGTCTTAAGCGGGAATCTAGTATTTGATTGCATGGATGCCCGATTACAACATTCGGGCATGACAAAGAGTAAAATGACCCAACACTGAATTGGGTAGCTTGAGGAATTAAAAACTCCCCGACCCCTCGAATAATTACAAAAATTCTAGGAATTTATCCTTTCCCAAATCTCCTCAACCTGCTTTCTCGTCTCTCCCAGAGATCCAGAGTTGTCAATTACATAGGTTGCGTATTTCACTTTTTTAGAGATCGGCATCTGAGATCTGATTCGAGTAAGTGCCTCTTCTCTTGAAATCCCAACCCTTTTGATAAGCCTCTTAATCTGTGCTTCTTCATCTGCTGTGACAACTATTAAATCGCTGATGATCGGCTTCATCCCCCCTTTTTCCACTATCAAGGCTGCCTCGACAATCACAACCTTAACGTTTTCTTTTCTATACTCCTCTAGCATCAATTTTATCTTATCGATGATTCTAGGGTGAGTAATCCTGTTAAGCTCTTCTCTCTTTTCTTTATCTCTAAAAACAATATCGCCTAGGACCTTCCTGTTAATTGTTCTATCAGGATTAAGTATTTCATGCCCAAACTTCTCTACGATGTCCTTCCATGCAGGTTCACCTGGTTCTACAATCAATCTTGCAATGTAATCGGCATCAATAATCCTTGCTCCAAGTTCTTCAAGCATCCTTGCTACAACAGTCTTTCCACATGCTATATTTCCCGTTAATCCGATTACTATCATCTCTTGGTATTTTAATTTGTCTAGAACTTTGTTTCAAATATTTAATTTGAGTTCGCTATAATCACATTTCCAATATAAGATGGTTAAGGCTCCGATAGACGGCATTTTCTAAGGCCGTCTGGGAGAGCTTCCAATGGGAAAGGGTTTAAAATGCCAAAAGAATGTCATTCCCGCATGTTACCCGCTTAAGACATGCGGGTACAGGCTTGAGCGGGAATCTAGCATTTAAGTCGTTTATGGATACCCGATAACTGCACTCGGGTATGACAGGTTAGGAGTCACCAGGAGTCGAAGCGGCTTAACGAAGGAAATGTCCCGCCTATAGTGGAGGGAAATGTTTAACCAGTTAATCGAAGGGACTCGCTGTCTACCCAGATAGTTTTCTATTCCCGGGTTAATAAATAAAATTCAATCATTGGGTATAATACTTTTCTAACTTTTTGATTATCGCAAATCGAAGGAGGTTGTTATGAAGGTAGAAGATGTAAAAAAGGTTGGTGTTGTTGGAGCAGGAACAATGGGTTCTGGAATCGCTCAGGTTGTAGCATCAAATAGAAGGGATGTTATTCTCCTGGATGTTTCTGATTCAGCCCTTGATCGTGGTATGAAGGCAATCGGAAATAGTCTTGGAAGACTTGTAAAAAAGGGGGATATAAAAGAGGAAGATAGCAAATCTATTTTATCTCGAATTAAGACATCAACTAAGTTTGAGGATTTAGCAGATACGGATTTAGTTATCGAGGCTGTTTTTGAAGACCTAAATGTAAAAAAAGAGACGTTTAAAAAGTTGGATGCAACTACACGTCCTGATATTATGCTTGCCACAAATACATCCTCCCTCCCCATTATAGAAATCGCTGTAATCACAAAAAGACCGGACAAAGTAATAGGGATGCACTTTTTTAATCCTGTCCCTCTTATGAAGCTTGTAGAGATAATAAAAAGCCTTGCTACATCAGAGGAAACTGTACAATTTGCTTATGATTTTGCTATGGCTCTTGGAAAGGAGCCGGTAAATGCAAAAGACGTTCCTGGGTTTATCGTAAACCGTGTTCTTATGCCTATGCTTAATGAAGCGGTATTTGCTCTTGAAGAGGGTGTAGGAACACCTGAGGACATTGATAAAGCGATGAAACTCGGAACGAATCAACCAATTGGCCCCCTTGCACTTATAGACCTCATAGGGCTTGATGTAACACTCGATGTAATAGATGTACTCTATAGGGAATTTAAAGACCCAAAGTTCCGTGCCGCACCACTCCTACGACAAATGGTTCGCGCTGGGTGGCTCGGAAGGAAAACAGGTAGGGGTTTTTACAAATATTGAGAATTATAACTTAATGTAGCGGGTTTTTTCGACATAGATCCATGGACGGTTCTCATAAGGGCGAACGGCCGTTCGCCCTTACTTATTTACATTACTTCGAAAGACACGGGGGCAACTTCGGTATGGCGGAGTTGGAAAACCCCGCAAATCCTTAATCGTCGTGAAATTTGTTATCACCGATAGTCAGGACTTTCCAGTCCCGATTAAATCCTGCCGAAAATACGGTAGAGACACGCCATGGCGTGTCTCTACAATAAGTCTTGTTTTAAGAGCTTTTTCAAGAATCTTCCCTTTATTATTATTTTAAAAATTTACTCTTGACAACAATATTGTCATTATAATAATATAATTGTCGGTGTGGCAATAGACTTGTCAAATACATGAAGCGTATTGCACAGATATCAGTTGGGAAAATTGAGAATGTAAATACTAGTTCGGACGAAATTTGCAATGGGAAAGGAGAAGAGAAACAAACGGCATCTCAATAAGCGTGCTGCTAGTCAAGATAAGATACCAGCTGCTGTTGCATTAAGTAAGGCTTATTTTGGGGATTCGGCACTTGCTTCCCTCATTGGGGAGGTGGTGGCTCTCTTTCACCGCCTTCGGATAGTATCCGAGCAGATTCACCGCCAGGGAGAGATGACTTCAGGCAAGCGAGGTGTATTAGGAAGCCTTGATCGGTTTGGACCGCAGACGGTGCCCGCAATGGCCCGAGCCCGGCCGGTCTCCCGCCAGTACATCCAGACATTAGTGAACCAACTTTCGGATGAAGGTCTTGTCGAATTTATAGAAAACCCAGCCCATAAGCGATCACATTTGATACGTTTGACTCCAAAGGGAAAGGTATTACTGGACTCAATGATTCAACGTGAGACTGAGTTATTGTCGCTGCTGAAGCTCGATATACCGGAAAAAGCACTGCGTGATGGAGCAGGGGTTCTTAAGGCAGTGAGAGAACTCTTTGAAAGCAAACAGTGGAAAGAACTGTTAAAGGAGGAGGGAAAATGACAGTCATAAAGAGTATTTTAAGGCCTGCTACATGGGTTTTCTACCTAGTTATCGTTTGCGAGATATTGTTTATGATAAGTCCATTTGCTTTGTACTTTTATTCCACTTATGGACCAACATTAAACTTTTTACATCACTCGCCTTATACCGCTTGGCTCACACAGTTCTTTTTACCACATTTCTCAGAGACAAGTAGCCCATTGCTTAACGCACTGCCCAAGCTGGGTGGTTTTCTCATCGTTTTTGGTGCGTTGATGTTTTTTGCTGGGGCTATACCAATTTACTGGGCTAAACTCAGGCGTCGAGGTGCAGTGACAGGCGGACTCTATAAGTTCATTAGACACCCCCAGTACGTTGGATTAGTTATCGTGGGCTTAGGAACTATCTTGGTTTGGCCTCGCTTCCTGGTACTTGTAACCTACGTCACTATGCTTTTCCTTTATGACTTACTTGCACGCTGGGAGGAAGAACAGTGTCTTACGAAATTCGGTGATACCTATCGCGCTTATCAGGCGCGGACAGGAATGTACCTCCCTCGAGCCCTATCAACTATTATTCCAAGGATCCTCCCACCTTCCGGGCTCAAAAGGGTTTTAGCAACTATCGGGATCTACATAGTGGTGATCTTAGCCACCGTTTTGTTTGCTTTCAGCTTGCGTGATTATTCACTTTCAAAGATTTCTTCGTTCTATACAGATGGTATTGCAGTGCTCTCGCCTGCTAATCTGGCAGATAAGGAACTAAGGGCGGCTTTTAATATAGCGATGGCAGAAGATGAAGTTCAAAATATACTAAGAGCAGATGATGTTGCAAAGCTGATTGTCTACGTTGTTCCTCAGGAGTGGTATCTTCCTGATTTACCCATAGAGTCAGAGTACAAGCATGGCGGTCATCATGTTCCTCAAGACTTCGACCGGCGGTATTACAAATTACTATTCACAAAGCCACGTACCCACACACCAGAGGCTACTGCAGGGAATATAATCAAATCCGCATACGGTCGAGATCCAATCGTTCTAGTTAAGGTTGATATCCTATCATCAAAGCTAATCGGGATCGAAACACCACCGTCTCATGTGTATTGGGGAGACATCCCAACCCCTATGTTTTAAGGAGGTGATAAAAATGAAGATGATAATTGATAAATTTGCCCCTGTTATTATTGCCGAATTAGCAGATTTCCACAAAAGCCTAAATCCAGAGCAACGAAAGAAGCTTGCTGATGAGTTAAATAAGCACTCTCACGAAAACAGATTTGAGCATGGCCTTTACCATGGAAATCACTAAGGAATTTCAGATAGAAGCGGTGGAGCAGTCTCAATCCAAGACCTGAGTTGGTGTACTTCTCCGCTTCTAAACAAGAGCATCAGCGCAGGATTTTTAGGAGGGATAATGGGAAGGGGATTTTATAAATATTGATATAGAACTAACTCCTTGAGATGTGATGAACAGCCTTCTTTAATCTCTCTATTACTTTCTCTTTCCCCAGAATTTCCATTACCTCAAAAATCCCTGGGCTTACTGTGCCACCGGTGAGGGCGACTCTCACAGGCTGGGCGACTTGAACGAGTTTTATTCCTCTTTTCTCCGTAATTTCTCCGAATATATTTTGTAGTTCAAGTACTGTAAATTCGACAAGAGAGGAGAGTTTTTCTAGAAGGGTTTCAAAGATCGGTAGGGTCTCAGCGCTTAGAAACTTCTTTTTTGCTGCATCTTCATATTTAACTTCATCAACGAAAAAATAATCCGCTGAGTTGGCAAGCTCCACAAGAGTTTTTGCTCTTTCTCTAAGTATACTTACGATTTTTATGAGCCTTTCATCCAATGTGACATTAAGACCTTTCTTTTTGAGAAATGGAATAACGAGTTGTGCAATTTCGTCTGCGGGTTTGTTTCTTATATACCAGCCGTTTAGCCAGAGTAGCTTTTCTGGGTTAAAAACAGCAGGTGATTTCCCAACATTTTCAAGTGTAAATTTTTCAATTAACTCTTCTTTGGGGAAGATTTCCTGGTCTCCATAAGACCAGCCAAGACGGCAGAGGTAATTTACAAGCGCTTCGGGAAGGTAACCCATTTCTCTATATGCAACAACTGAGGTAGCACCATGCCTTTTGCTAAGCTTTGCTTTATCAGAACCAAGAATCGTTGAAACATGGGCGAATTTGGGAATTTCATGCGATAAGGCTTCGTAAATCAAAACCTGTTTCGGGGTGTTTGCAATATGGTCATCACCACGTATAACGTGTGTTATATCCATTGTGGCGTCATCAATCACCACAGCGAAGTTGTATGTTGGAAATCCATCTGTCTTCTGGATAATAAAGTCGTCAATCTCCTTGGCATCGAATACAATTGTCCCTCTGATTAAATCCTCAACTTCGATACTTCCAAGTTCGGGTGTCGTAAGCCTAATAGCAAATGGCCTACCAGAAGGATGTGATTTTATATTTCTGCATATGCCTTCATATCTGTAGACCCTTCCTTGCTTTTCTGCTTCTTTTCTTCTTCTTTCAAGTTCCTCTTGACTGCAGTAACATCTATATGCTTTTCCAACTTTTAGAAGCTTTTGAGCGTTGCTTTGATATATTGAAAGTCTGTCAGACTGTCTAAAGGGACCTTCGTCCCAGTCGAGTCCAAGCCATTTCATAGCGTCTAGTATTTCAGCAATGGACTCTTCGGTAGAGCGGGTTCGGTCTGTATCTTCAATTCTCAGAATAAACTTTCCTTTGTAATGCCTTGTAAAAAGCCAGTTGAAGATAGCAGTTCGCACTCCACCGATATGAAGCGCTCCCGTTGGGCTTGGCGCAAATCTTGCTCTTACACTCATAGGGTTTAGGTTAAATTAGAGGTTGTGTGGAGTCAAACCTTTTAATTTCGGATTGCGGATTGCAGGTTTCGGATTTAAGTTTTTATCCCGCAATCCGGATTCTGAAATCCGAAATCACTTAAACATTTCATCTAGCTTTCCTTCTCTATCTAGCTCTCGAAGCTGGTCGTAGCCACCGATAAGTTTTTCATTAATCAGAATTACCGGCACAGTTTTCCAGCCTAGTTCTTCCATAACCTTTGTTTTTATCTCTTCATTTTCTGTGAGATCAATTTCCTCATATTTCACGGCTTTACTATCAAGAAGTCTCTTCGCAGCTCTACAGTAAGGACAGAAGTTTGTGGTATAAATCGTAACATTACTCACTCTATTTTTGCCTCCTTAGTCAGCATCACAGTCTTAATGATGCTTGGTTTTTATTTTGGTTTCAAGAAGAGTTAGTAATTCGTGGCTCGTGTATCGAGTATCGAACTTATACCGAATCACAAATCCGAACAACGAATCACGAGTCACTAATCACGATTCATTATCTTTTCAGAGTGGTTTTCTCTGCTCAATATGGTATAAATATTAGAATTTCTATAAAGGTGATCTAATGGTCAGTTTTTTTCCAAAGGAAGAAAAGTTTTTTGACTACTTTGATGACGCATCAGATAAAATGCTCCGCGGGATAAGGCTTTTTAAGGATATGATGCAAGATTTATCAAATGCAGAAGAGAAATCTAGGCAGATAAAAGACGTTGAACATGAAGCTGACCATATTACACATGAAACTGTGTCTAAGTTACATAAAACGTTTGTAACTCCAATTGACCGTGAATACATTTATGCCCTTATTACAAAGATGGATGACGTTCTTGACCTCATTGATGCTAATTGCGAGCGTATCTTTCTCTATAAAATAAAAACATCTACACCAGAAGCAATGTCCATGATAAATACTCTCGAGAGAGCCATCGAAGAAGTCGTAAAGGGGGTAAGAGGACTAAGGAATCTCAAGAATTCCCGTTCTATTCTTGACATTTGCATAGAGATAAATCGGCTGGAAAATGAAGGAGATAGAATCTATAGAAATGCACTTTCGGTCTTATTTAATTCACCTTCTGATCCGATTGAGATAATAAAATGGAAGGACATATACGAAACACTTGAAGAAGCTATTGATACCTGTGAAGACGTGGCAAACATAATAGAGGGAATTGTTCTAGAGAATGCTTGATTCTCAGCTAATCTTTATCATCTTTGTTATCTTTGTTGCTCTGCTCTTTGATTTTACTAACGGCACCCATGATGCAGCAAATTCTATTGCCACGATTGTCTCAACACGGGTGCTAACACCAAGGCAAGCAGTTGCCTGGGCAGCCTTTTTTAACTTTATTGCATTTCTTATTTTTGGTACCTCGGTAGCAAAAACAGTCGGCAAGGGCTTAATTGACATTAGTACGGTAACTCCTGCCGTTGTTTTTGCTGGACTGATTGGCGCTATTAGTTGGAATATAACAACATGGTATTTAGGGTTACCTACAAGCTCATCTCATGCCTTAATAGGAGGTTATGCTGGAGCGGCTATAGCCAAATCGGGTACTCAGGTGATCATTGCAAGCGGCTGGTACAAAACGCTGGTGTTTATTATTCTGGCGCCGACTATCGGTCTACTTCTGGGAATGATTTTTATAATTATCGCTACCTGGCTAGTCTACAAGGAGACTCCTGCTTTTGTTAATAAATGGTCACGGCGATTCCAGTTCCTTTCTGCGGCTCTTTATAGCTTGGGTCATGGTGGTAACGATGCCCAAAAAACAATGGGAATCATAACAGGATTATTATTTTCAGGTGGTTTGATTAACAGCTTTACCGTTCCTCTTTGGGTAGTGCTTAGTGCTCATGCAGCTATAGGTTTAGGAACCCTTCTAGGAGGCTGGAGGATTGTCAAGACCATGGGTCAGAAGATTACTAAATTAAGACCGATTGATGGACTCTGCGCTGAGACAGCAAGTGCGGTGAGCATTTTTCTTGCTACTTATCTTGGCATACCTGTAAGTACAACACATGTGATCACAGGTGCGATTTCAGGTGTTGGAGCATCTAAAGGACTTTCTACAGTTCGTTGGGGGATAACATTAAGGATTGTTTGGGCGTGGATATTCACTATTCCAGCAGCAGCATTTATTGCAGGGTTTGCTTATAATATATTGAATTTTTTTAATTAGAAACCAACTAATTCTTATTTCTCCGAACCATTACGCATCAAAATCCTTAAGGTGTTAAACTGAAATCCACTGGTTTTTAAAATATCTTTTGATTAAACTAAACTTTGTCAAAAAAAATGAACAACCTCCTGACGATATTGGTCTTCTTTTCTGTTTTTTTTAGTTCCTGTTCCGTTATTAAATTTGCTCGTTACTATGCTTCCGCTGATAATTCTTCAAGCGGCAAACTCAGTGGGCAGGTATATGAGTCCAAAGATACGATTTATGAGATAGGAAAACTTTCTGATAAATGGAAGAGAATTAATATCAAGGGGGGAGATCTTGCTTTCTGGGATGAAGCAATTCAAGCGACAATAACAGTGAATTCAACATGTAACATAAAGGCGAACTATAGTTTGAAAGCCCTTTCAAATTCGCTTCTTATAGGTATAAGGGATAAACAAATGGTTGAAGAAAAAGAAATTACTATTAGCGGCGAAAAAGCGCTAGAGAGTATTTACTTAGCGAAGATGGATAATGATTCAGTGAAACTATGCGCTGTCGTTATGAAAAATGATACATGTATTTATGATTTCACCTATACATCGTCACCGGACAAGTTTGATATTGGGTTTAGTGAATTTAAAGACTTTCTATCGCAATTTAGGGTTATAAAATAGTGAAGGAATTTATTACCGCAATCGGGAAATATTTCGTTTCTTTGGTTGAGAGTCTAGGAGACGTTGGATTACTTCTCTATAGAACCCTCCGCTATAGCTTAACCCCTCCCTATAACCTCAGGCTTATTTTAGAACAGATGGATGAGATAGGTTTTAAATCCATCCCTATTGTAATTCTCTCTTCTTTGGCAATAGGGATGGTGATGGTGCTTCAACTCGCTTATGGATTTGCAAGGTTTGGTGCAAAGGGATTAGTTGGTCCTGTTGTTTCTCTTGCCATTGTGAGGGAATTGGGTCCGGTGCTTACATCTTTACTTGTAGGTGGAAGGGTAGGCTCAGGGATCACGGCGGAAATCGGTTCTATGAAGGTTACAGAGCAGATTGATGCAATAAGAACCCTAGGGGCAGATCCCATTAAGAAGCTAGTAGTTCCGAGGTTCATCGCAGCGTTAATCTCTTTTCCTTTTCTCTCTATAATTGCTGACCTTGTAGGGATTTTTGGTGGTATGATTATAGCTAATACAGAATTAGGGGTAACCCCGAGGCTCTTTATTTCAAGTATAACACAGCAAGTTGGTATCTCAGATTTTATTAGTGGGATATCAAAGACTGTTTTTTTTGGGATAATTGTTGCAATTGTTGGGTGTTATATCGGAATGAAAGCCGAAGGCGGCACACAGGGCGTCGGACGAGCTACAACACTTACAGTTGTAGTTTCACTTGTTCTTATAATAATCATGGATTTTTTCCTTACAAAGCTATTCTTGGTATTTTAATTCATCGAGTTTGTTTGTCGTAAGAGTAACTAGGTATAAGCCCTGATATATTAGGAATTAATCCGCGTTGAGCTTTTACAATTAGAGGACGTCGCCTCCATTTTTAAAATTCACTTAACTCCCCTTCTAGATAAAGGTTCAATAGCCTTATTGGCATTTAATTTCAGAATATATTTTCAATCGGGTAAACATACGCCAGATAGAGATAGAAAAACGCCAAAGAGATGACCAATATTATGACGCCGAGAACTGGTGATTTAACCTTCACACCTTTGAGTGATGCGGCAAATTCAGTTACTTCTTCCCCTTCAGAGGCTCCTGTTGCCTTAGCTCTGCGACCCAAACCACTATGAAACTGCACAGCGGCGAAATATATTCCTGTAGACACAAGCAACAGAACAACGATAAATATCACCTTTGAGGAAAAGAGCTGCCATTCGAAAACCCTCTGACGGTGCTGTAATCCAGTGATACGATAATTATAATACTCGCGCAGTGCTGCCAAGTATTTTTCCTTAGTTGGTGGGTCAAATAGCTCAGGATGAGAGGCAAGAGGAAGCGTTGGGTCTGGTTTCTCAGCAGGGTATGTGCTGGGCGTCTCCGTTTTTTCTAGTTCAGTACCTTTTTGTGGTTGATTGCTTCCGATGAGTTTTTCAAGGCGCTCAAGGATCTTATTGGTATTTTCCTTACCTTCTTCTTTATTGGTTTCCTGAGCATAGAGGCAAGGGGAAAGCCCGAGAATGAGAATCAGGATTAACGCTACATCTAACTTGATCTTTTTTTCCTGTTTCATGGCCTTATTAGGTGTCTCCTTTTTATGGGGACAGCAAATAATCTATAGTTTGCGCCCTCTTGTTAATCTTTTCATATAGGTTACTTCCCGTGCCTTCATATTGAAGGTAGTTATCAATCGCCGTTTGGTCGTTTGAAACCAAAGATCGGATTATACCCAAGAGATTTTCGTTATGGGCTTCAAGCCAAGTAAAAGTCTTCGCATCACTGGGAAGGGAAGGCGGGGTATCTGGCTGTACTTGGTAGTAGTAATATTTTTTCGTCTGACCATTCGGACTGATTACTGTGACACCACCTGTTGAGAGGCGCTTAATAGTACCGTCTGGATAGCGGATTTCAACGGTACCGTCAGGCAGAATCGTACGCTTGGAAATACCACTCGATTGCGGTGGGGAAGTCGTTTCTTGAGGCTCGATATTGGTAGGAGTTTGGCTACCTTCCGTTCCAGTAGTTTTGACCCCCGATATACAGCATGTGTTGTGACTTGGATTGGGGGCGCTATTTTTCAGCCAGCATCTTGCTCTCTGACCTTGATAACCAGGCTTTACGTAGGTCCATGCTTTACAATTGATATCTGTGGAACAAATAGTCTGACAAAGTTCTGGGAGAGCCAGGGGTAGATCAAAGTCTCTGAAATCTGATCCACGGCGATCCGTGTCAAATTCCATGCCTTGCCCAGAAGACTGTGGGACGTCAGCGACTCCCAAAATAAGCAATGCACCTATGTAAAGACCTATTTCTAAGATCCGTATAATATGCATGGATTTCACTTTTATCCTCCTTTGTGGTTATTACCTTATTGAATATAAAAAACTTTTTTAGGGTGATGGATATGGTAGATAGAAATAAAAGTATTAACTACTTTTGGAAGCTGTAAAAAATGATCATCAAGTTTCCTCTTAGAGGAGGGTCGGATGCACGGTGATGTTGAGTCTGATATAAGCTCTCTACCATTCCACTACCTCAACTTAAGTTCATTAGTACTATATTTAGAAATAGGTGTCAAGAGTCCAGCATTAAATCATTAGTACACTCAGAGATAAAGGCATCTCCCTTGAAAAAGTAGAATTAAGCACGATGAATAAAACAACTTAAATAAGATTTTGCTTGTGTTGACTTCTTATAAACCTAAAAGTAATTTCTTATAAAAAAGATTTACTAAGAGTGTTTTACTATGGGTTGCAAACTAAAAAGCTTTATGAATATCTACTTATTATTTCTTGTAATCCTGGATGTAGTGTTGTCTATAACGTGTTTTTTCTTCCCAGAAGCATGGTTTAACACAATGCACGGAGCGCCTTATGTTGATCCACAGGGGCTTCTAAGGCGAACCGGAGCTGTCTGGGCCGCCTTTGTTCTGATTCAATTTATAGCTTTACTCAGGTGGCAAAAGGAGCCTTACTGGCTAGCCGTGGTTGCTGGAGTTCGCTTCACTGAAATTTTTTCTGATTGGGTTTATTTGGGCGTTGCATCTAATATGACGTGGTTAGGTACTATTGGTTTATTTGTATCCCCGCCAGCAAATTTGATTTTTGGCATTTTTCTAATCATAGCCTATTTAAAATTTCATAAACAACCACAATGAAGAACCCAGCAGCAGCAGAGTATCAGCGTATAAACCGGCAGTCCATTCGGTCATTGCGAGAAGCGGAGCGACGAAGCAATCTGGCGCATTGCGTCATCCTGAAGGAGCAAGGCGACTGAAGTATCTCCTGATTTATCTTGAGATCCTTCGCTTACGCTCAGGACGACACTAAGTGTCGGATTCCTTGCTTCACTCGGAATGACAGAAAGAGAGAATGCTTCACGGAGCTTACGCTGAGCAAAGCGAATGTGTTCGCAATGACGGTGGAAAGCCTGTAACAAGCTACTGGGAGTTATCAAGTTAAGTTAGCATTATATAATTCTTACAGCCTTCTTCAATTAGCTATTTAAAAATTTTTATCAATAAACTTTGTTTGAAATTTTATGTGTGGGGAATTACATAATGAATTCGCAATACAAAAAGGAGAGTCAGGAAGATATTCTAAATTACTGGTTTGGTGAGCTTAAAGAGAGCGAAGCACCTTCTAGCGATTACTACAAAATATGGTTTGCAAAGAGAATCGAAATTGACCAATATATAAAGACCACCTTTGAAGAGGATCTGGAACTTGCAGTAGGAGGCAAATTAAAAAGCTGGGAGAATACACCTAGAGGAACTCTGGCTCTTATAATCTTGCTCGATCAATTCTCCCGCAATATCTATCGTGGTACAGCAAAGGCATTTTCTCAGGACTCACTAGCACTCGATGTTTGCTTGCGAGGAATTGAGAAGGGATTTGACAAAAGGCTTCATCCAGTTGAACGGCTTTTCCTTTATATGCCTTTAGAACACTCAGAGGACTTAGAAATACAAAAGAAGTCCGTTGAATATTTTTCTGTGTTAGAGAAAACCTTTACCTCTACACCTTCTTTGGTTTCGATCATATCGGAATTCAAAAATTATGCAGAGAAACACTACGTAATCATCGAGAGGTTTGGGCGATTTCCTCACAGAAACGAAATACTAGGACGCAAATCTACGCCTGAGGAAATCGAATTCTTAAAACAACCCGGCTCTTCGTTTTAAATGGATAGTAATATTATTTTAGACTTAAAGTGCAAATTTTGCCTGGCTTTTGCAAATGTCAATCCATGCTATTCTTCTTTTAGTTTAATAAGATGAAGATGGTCTGCATAACAACTATATCAATAAAATCGAATGTTACTTGTGAGTATCAAAAAGGATTTTTTCTGGGTATTGTGCTGTTAATTAGACAACTGTAATTTCTGTTTTCTTTTTACTTAAGTAGGCTATGATTTCATGTTCCCGCTGTTGAATTTCTAACAAAATCTGCTCAGACATTGCTCGATACTCCTCCGCAGAATGAATCTTACGTGCTTCTAGAAGGATCTTTTGCAAATTAACAATAGCTTGTTGAGCTCTTGTCAACTGTTCGTCATTTTCAATCATTATAATTTCACTACCACAATTCTTCTCACAAGCCACTTACGCCTTGCTGAGCAACACCAAAAAAATTCAGGGATTCATATACATTAGTTGTATACATGCCCTCGGGAAGATTGCCATCTTTATTAAATTCAGGGATCCTCGTCCTTTATCATCTTAAAGCGACATGGCAGATAACGATATCAGCACAAATGAGGTTGACATGCAATTTGGGCATTATCCATTTGTGTAGAGTTAAGACTAGTATCCGTTTTTTAAATCTCTACGAATTCCTCAACAGGCACTTTGATTTCCTTCTTAGCTCTCTTACCAGAAAGATAAATATCTCCAAAATCTTTCTCAATCTTTTTTAATACATCTGCTTTGAAATACTGCTCTCCACAATATTCACATTCCTCACATGGCACATTGTTTACAACAAGAAATTGATCATCGTGTTTGTAAATATACTGAACATACCTTTCCCTAAAATTTTTATTTCCACAAAAGTTGCAGATTTTTTTCATTTTTCACCCCTCTCGTAAGGTGCTTTAAATTTTGGTGGTTGAGGAATGTAAACAGTTATAACCACTAACCAATCTCCTCTCATTCCGCAAACAATATGTATTGGTTTTCCTGTCTCCGTAAACCCCACAACTAAACAACTTTCTCCTCTCCCTGTATTCTCATACTGTTCTATAATTCTACCCTTAAGCAAGGCTTCTTCAACTTCTGCTACCGTGAGGTTATCATTTTGCCTTTCCTGATCTCCATGTTTTGAAAAATAATACTCACCTCTCCTAATCTTTTCATGTATCCATTCTAACTCAAACATTCTCTGTTACCTAAATGTTATTATAATATGAAACGGCGAATTACGATAATGTCTCCGGGGTTGCCGAAGTCGCCAAAGGCGATTTGCACGAAGCGTAGCGAAGTCGGCAACCTCGTGTACGCGGCCGTTAGACAATCCCCCTTTTTCCTCTCCTACTTTGGTAAATGGACATTCCCTCCTTTTTAAAGGAGGGTCAGGGTGGATTGCATCCTTCAATTTCTCAATAATCCCCCTTTATCCCCCTTTGTACAAAAGGGGGAAGAATTTTACTCTCCCCTTTCCTAAAGGGGAGATAAAGAGGGAATTATACTAAAGAACGGCTGGGACGGATTCTAAATCTCCCTAGATCCCTCTTTACAAAAGAGGGAACCCTGAGTCTCCATTTAGGGAAGTGGAAATATGTTATCCAAAATGTAGTGCCCGTTCCCCGTACGAGCATTTGTATATGGACTGATCGGCGATCAGTCCCTACAAAGGCATCGGTACCTACGTCTTCATGAGACTTCAATCGGGTAGAGCACCAGTCTTGCTGGTGCATCAGTAAGAATGGGGAAAGGAGACCTCAAATTTAAAAGAAGATCTCAATAATAAAGAACCCCTCTTTGAAAAAGAGAGATTAAGGGAGAGTTATGTACGGGTGAAAAATAAACCATTCTGGTATAAGGTTCAGAACTGACCCCCCAGCCTTCGTGTTCCTCGAAATTGACAGTAAGAGGTTGTCATCGGGAGAGCTAGCTAAGCGATCTCTTTGAGATTCCTCACTGCTCCTTCGTCTCTGCTCAGGACATGGTTCGGAATGACACTTCGTGTCAGATTCTTCGGCTGACTTGGTCAGCCTCGCAATGAAACTCGTTTGCGTGCAAGGCAAAGCGGTATAAGCGGGACAAGAATACCCCGCCTTCGTGTATTTTATACCGCTTCAAGAAATAGATTCTCTATGATAAAGATTCAAGTAGGGATTAGCAACTATATTTTTGGTGTGTTCGGGGAACGCACCCTACATTATTATAGCCCCCGTTATCCGAACGGGTATAAACATATGAAATGATGTGGGGCATCAGCCCCTACATTTTATGATTAAATATTTATGGGTGCTTTTTGAAAAATTATTTTACGAAGAGATGTTTTATTAGAAATCGGCTATTTATTGTCACCCTGAACTTGTTTCAGGACGACGCCCTGAACTTGTTTCAGGGTCTCCTCGTCATACCATCCTTCAGATAAATCCTTTAAATCAGGATTCACAGATTTTATTAAATTCCATTTCCAATCTCTGTGCCAATTTTTCAATTGTTTTTCTCTAGTAATTGCAATGTTAACATCTTCAAGTTCCTCGAAGTAAATTAAGCGGTTTACTTTGTATTTCTTTGTAAATTTTGAGCCCTTTCCTAATTTGTGTTCTAGTACCCTTCGTTCTAAATTATTTGTAACTCCAATATACATTGTAGTTAATCCCTTATTGCTCATTATATATACATAATATACAAATGCTTGAACCATAATAAATAAAGTGAAATATAGAGATTCTGAAACGAGTTCAGAATGACATAAAATATAAACCAAATTTTACAAGAAAATGACATGCTGTAAAACTGGGATTTTAAGACAATGCGGATACTAGCTCT
The DNA here is from genome assembly GCA_001443445.1 of Candidatus Dadabacteria bacterium CSP1-2. Lineage (GTDB taxonomy): Bacteria > Desulfobacterota_D > UBA1144 > Nemesobacterales > CSP1-2 > CSP1-2. The sequence continues at coordinate 30,043 of LDXN01000010.1, forward strand.
AGACGTTGGGACAAAAACAATTGGGGTTGCTGTGAGTGATGAGCTTGGGATTGCCGCTCATGGGGTTACGACTATTAAAAGGACTGACTTGAAGCGGGACCTTGACGCTCTTAGTAAAATTATAGATCAATACAAGCCTTCTGAGATATTGGTTGGAGTTCCTTACAACTATGATGGCACTGTAAGTAAAAGAGGAGAGGAGATATTAAAGTTTGCTGAAAAAATAAAGACTACTTTTTCACTACCTGTTGAATACTGGGATGAGAGCTTTTCTACAGTTGATGCAGAGAAGATACTGCTTGAAGCAGACCTTAGCAGAAAGAAACGAAAAAAGGTTATTGATAAAATGGCCGCTGTTTTTATACTTGAGGGTTATTTAGATAAAAAAAGAAGGGAAATAACTTGATTGCCACAGAGAACACAGAGAAGAAAATTTTTAAAAAGAATTTAAAAAAACTCTGTGATCTCAGTGTGCTCGGTGGCTAAGAAAAATTATGCCTTATGCTAGAGTAAACGGAATTAAAATCTATTATGAAACCTACGGTGAGGGGCATCCTCTTGTTCTAATTGGGGGGCTTGGTAGTGAGATTCAGAGCTGGGCAACTCAGATTCCCATCTATTCAAAACACTTTCAGGTAATAGTTTTCGACAATCGGGGAGCCGGAAAATCGGATAAGCCTGACATTCCTTACACAATTGAACTCATGGCTGATGATACCGCAGGGCTTCTCGATGCACTCGGCGTCAAGTCAGCTTACGTAGTAGGAAAATCAATGGGTGGAATGATAGGGCAGTGGCTTACTATAAAGTATCCGGAGAAGGTGAAGAAGCTTGTTTTAGGCTGTGCATCCGCTTATCGAGATGAAGTAGGAAATGAAATTCTCAGAATGGGAAGGGAAACTGCAACGAAAATAGGAATGAAAGCTGTATGGCTTACTGCCATCTTCTGGGGATATACAAGGGAGTATATTGAAAGAAACCTAAGCTCGATAAAGGAAGCCCTAGCTAAAGTTCCTGAAAACCCTGAGGCCCTTACTGGTTATATTAGACAGAGCCTTGCATGTGAGGGACATAACACAACAGATTTAGTGGGGAAAATTAAATGTCCTACTCTCGTTATGCAAGGAGAGCAAGATTTAATCGTTTCACCAAAACGATCACTTGAGTTAGCAGACTTGATTCCTGGTGCGGAGTTAAAAATATTTAATGGAGTCGGACATGGTTTTTGGAGAGAAAGACAGGAAGAGGTAGATAGATTGGTTTTGGATTTTCTTCTCAAAGATTGAAAAAATAATTAACCACGAATTATCACGAACGGACCCAAATGGAAATAAAGTAGGGGCAGGTTTTAATCCTGCCCCTACCTATTTGAAGGGATTATCTATTTGTGAAAATTCGTGTCCATTTGTGGCTAAAAGATAATTAATTAAGATTTCTCTTTTCTACAATCTGATTCCTTCTTTTAGCAACTATAGATATAACCTCAACCTTAGTCTCTAAGTGTGTGAGGATATTCTCGGCTCTTTTCTGGACGTTGATTTCTTCAAGTAGCTCCTGTTTTTCAAAAACGTTTGAAACACTCGTAGAAGCAATCGCATCTATCAGGTTCTCAAGTGGAAGCCTTGTATCAATATTTATCAAATGAGATTCGTGTTCTTTTCCGATGATTCCATTCCATTTTAAGATAAGCTCAACTATACGCTCTCTATAAATATTCTCATTTGTACCATGTACATCTTCTAGGATTTCAACACGGGCGAGTCTATAAGGAATGTCTTTTACAATATCAATAATCTTTACCCTTTTTAAGCCATATAAAACTATGTTAAATCTTCCATCGTCAAGTGGTTCTGAGTTTACGATTCTTCCCATACCTACAACGCTGTATATTTCTGGATTTCCCTCATAGCTTTTCTCCCACCCAGGTTTTAATAGCACCATCCCTATGATGCGTTCGCCATCAATAATATCCTTTACCATTTGTCTATACCTGGGTTCAAACACATGGAGTGGCAGAAGTGTATTTGGAAAGAATACAACGGTAGCAAGTGGGAAAAGCGGAATAACCCCGGAGAAGTTTTGAAGGTTTAAAACGTTCGCTAGGTCAATAGTAAAATTCTTCATTATAGTAATATTTTACCAAATAAGGTCTTGAACTTTGAGTATCTAATATATTTGAGGAAATTTATGTAAATGCACTACAGAAAAGGAAATAATATCCGGTATTAGATCAACACAGTTTTGATAATTACAAATTATTGTGGCATAAGATCCTATTATCATTTTGATAATTCAAGCCTAGGTATGTATATTTAAAACGCTCAAATCCCAATCGTGTATAGGTTGCTAAATGTTTGATGAATATGAGACAAGAAAGAAAACCCTACAAAAGGCTATTCAGATTGCAAAAAGGGAGTGGGGGAATATAAAATCATCGCTCATGTATTGTGGCGATATTGGAGAGTTTTGTGAAGAAGATTTTATGATAGGAGTTATAGAAGAGGACGTGATAATCAGGGAACCACTAATAAGTCCTACAAAATCAGTTTCAGGATATGCCCCTACGTTCTATCCGATGTATCTTGTAGACAACCTAATAATCATGGATGAGAAAATGCCTAAGTATAGGTATAAGACCGTCGAAGCTCTTTATGTTTTTATTGAACTTGCTACAAAAGCTGTAGAGAGGCTTGGTCTTGTAGGAATATTCTGCATTGGATTCGGAAGTGGATACGGCTATGTCCGCACCGGTTGGATTGGAGAGAAAGGGAGAGCTGAAGAAAGAGACATCTTCTACCAGATGTTTTATAAAGGGAGAGTTGACTACGATTGGGATTTTCACTGGACTTCTGTAAGACAGAGACTGAAACTAATCTTCACTAGGTTCATGGCTTGGCAGAACAACCCAAAGCTTTATGAAAGAGAAGTTAAACCAAGAGCTAAGGTTAAACCTATGATGGTTTAAAAAACAAACCTAAGTTGCTACCTATGTGCACTTGTCATTGCGAGCGACCAAAAGGGTGAGCCGGAGCCCCGAATAACGTGAGAGGGGAAGCAATTTGCTACAGAATGTCATTCCGAATGCTGCGCATGGGCTCAGTACAGGCTCCGTGAGGAATCTCAAACAGATTGCTTCACTGGGATCTGTGGTAGAGATCTAGAGGGAGGGAAGTTAGGGAACCGCAATGCTCGCAATGACAAGCATAATGGATCGCTTCGTCGGAGCCTGTACTGAGCGTATGCGAAGTGCTCCTCGCAATGATATTACCCTTTTTTATAGGCAGCAAATTTGTTTAAACAGATTCGCAAACTAAACTGCATTTTTGGTTAAATAACATTGAATCAGAATACTATCGTTATTCCCACCAGAAAGGAGATATTCGGTTGGGCGATGTACGATTTTGCAAACTCAGCGTTTGCAACAACTATAAGCTCTGTAGTATTTAATGTTTATTTTACAAAAGTAATAGTTGGAGATGGTGGCGCAGTGATATTTGGCCACAACATACCTGCTAGCTCTCTTTGGGGTTATACAGTATCTTTATCAATCCTTCTGGTTGTTTTTACTGCACCCATCCTTGGAGCAATAGCCGATTTTTCGGGTACAAAGAAAAGATTTCTTTTCCTGTATTGTTATCTTGCCTGTCTTTTTACCGGACTCTTATTTTTCGCAGAAGAGGGTGACTACATTTTCGCTATGATTTTTTATATGCTTGCGAATTACTGCTTTGCAGGAAGTCTAGGTTTCTATAACGCGTTTCTTCCTGAGATTTCCACAAAAGAGAATATAGGTAGGATTTCAGGTTTTGGATGGGCTATCGGGTTTATAGGTGGTGGAATCCTTCTTGCTATTAACTTGGTAATGATTCAACACCCACAACTCTTTGGAATCCCTGACGAAGACAATCTACCAGTTCGTTTTGTTATTCTATCTGTCGCAATCTGGTGGGCTGTGTTTTCGGTTTTTACCTTCATCTGGGTTCGAGAGAAAACAAAGGGGAATCCGCTACCAATGGGAGAGAACTATATAAATATAGGATTTAAGCGTCTTGTGCTTACTTTTAAAAAGATTAGACAACATAAGGAGCTCTTTAAATTTTTAGTCTCTTTTTTAATCTACAATGAAGGAATTGAGACTGTAATAGTTATGGCTGCTATTTTTGGAAGCGAGATTCTGGGGATGTCCCAGTCTGAGATTTTAACCGTATTCCTTTTGGGACAAATTGTAGCCTTTTGCGGTTCTTTATTATTAGGTTATTTGGCTGATAAATATAGTAGTAAGTCAACCATAATCATAAGTTTAATTATTTGGTGTGCCCTAGTAATATGGGCTTATTTTATGAAGACGAGGTTTGAATTCTGGACGATAGGGGTGTTTATAGCATTTATATTAGGAGGGAGCCAAGCAGTGAGTCGTTCCCTATTCGGTCTTTTTACTCCGCGTGAGAACACAGCGGAGTTCTTTGGATTTTATGCTCTTGGAGGAAAATTTTCTTCTGCAATAGGACCATTTACCTTCGCATTAATACGCCACGCATTTGACTCGATTCGTATTGCCATTATAGCACTTATAGTGTTTTTTTCGCTTGGCTTGCTATTTATCCTTTTTGTGAACGAGAGACGAGGTATAGAAGAAAGCAGTAAGCCGATAGTGTGAATCCAATTCAGCATTAGTCTATTTAAATGCCTTGCTAGTACAGGCTTGACATTTTAGAATTCTTATGATTTAGTATTATAGTGTTCTCTAGAATACTATAATATCTTAGTATGGAGAGAAGAGAGAAAATGGAAAATATAGAAAAGCGGATCTATGAATTGCATGCCTCGATGTGTAAGGTTTTTTCTAATCCAAAGAGGCTTGAGGTCATAAATACCCTTCGTGAGGGGGAGATAAGCGTTGGCGAGCTTTCAAAGAGATTAGGCATCCCTATAGGAAACCTATCCCAGCATCTTGGCATGATGAAGGAGCGTGGCATTTTAAACAGCAGGAAAGAAGGAAATGTCGTTTATTATAGACTCGCCAACCCAAAGATGCTTAAAGCCTTCGACATCCTTCGGGAAACTCTTTTCGAACGGATATCGAGGGAAGGAGCTTTAATTCGAGAGACTAAAAAATAATCTTAGGAGGAGGCTTTATATGGGAACGGTAACTATGGTGCTAAACGATGCACCTTATGGGATTGAAAAGGCTTGGAACGCCTTAAGATTAGCCAGTGCGCTTTTAGTTTCTGGAGAAAAGATCAATATATTCCTCCTAGGTGATGCAGTCGTTGCAGCCAATGCAGGTCAGGAAACACCAAAAGGATATTACAACTTAGGAGAGGTGATAAAGGATATTTTATCAAAAGGTGGCATAGTTAAGGCGTGTGGAACATGCATCAAAGCAAGGGGAATAAAGGCTGAGGAGTTAGTAGAAGGAGTTCAAGTTGGAAGAATGTTAGAGCTAGCTAATTGGATTAAGGAAAGCGACAAGGTTTTAACTTTTTAAATAAGTTTAGGAACTTTTGAGAATTGGGAAAAGGAGTCGCTAAAAAGAGGTATAACCCTGTTTTAACAGCGTTTCTTATAGCTATGGCTGCTCTTTTCTCATTGAGGATTATAGAAGTGGTATCACCTAAGGATGGATTTAAAAGATGCTATGATGACCAATGAGATACCTGATTGAAAAAGGTGAGTGATAGAAATGAGAAGAAGAATCGTTGAGTTTTCGGTTTCGCATCCAAAACGTGTGATTTTTTTTATGCTTTTTATAACATTTCTTTTTGGCACTCAGCTTCCTAAGATAAAAACCGACACTGACCCAAAGCATATGCTTCCTGCCACCTCTCCCGTACGGCAATATAACGATCAAGTGGAAGAATGGTTTGGACTTCACGCCGATGTTATGGTTCTCGGAATAAGAAACGACGAGGGGATTTTTAATCCTGGAACCCTTAAGAGGATTGAGCAAGTTACAGAAGAAATATTAAAAATTCAAGGTGTCATAGCAAGAGACGTAATCGGTTTCTCGACAGTGGATGACGTGGAATCATCTGGAGACATTCTTGAAGCGCATCCTTTGCTATCGAAGATTCCAGAAACTAAAGAAGAAATAGAAGCTTTTAAAAAACATGTTCTTGGAAATCCGCTTTTAGTAGGACGGCTAATCTCAAAGGATGGAAAGACTACGGCTGTTTATATTCCCATTGAGAAAACTGCTAATGGTAAGGAAATCGCAGATCAAATCAAAAGGATCATTATAAAGGAAGAGGGACCTGAAAAGTTCTATCTGGCAGGCGATCCTGTAGTAAGAGATACATTTGGGGTAGAGATGTTTAAGCAGATGGGATTTTTTTCACCCGTTTCGGGCATGGTCATGTTTGTTGTTCTCTTCCTCATGTTTCGAAACCGGACATTGGTTTTTGCTAATATGGCTGTTGCTATGATGAGTATTATCTGGAGCATGGGGCTTTTTATCGGATTGGGAGTTCCCGTTCACATCATGAGCTCCATGAGCCCTGTGTTTTTAATGGCTATTAGTACCGATACAGTCCATATTTTTAACGAATTCTACTTTCGCTTTAAGGAACTTGGGAGAAAGAGAGAAGCGCTCTTTGAAACGATGAATGCTGTTTCAACCCCTGTCCTTTATTCTGACCTTACAACCGCCGCCGGATTTGCCTCTTTAGCTATAGGTCATATTATCCCGGTAAGAATCTTTGGTCTTCTAGTGGCTTTTGGAACCATTGTCATACTTCTTATGAGCTTTACCTTTGTTCCTGCGGTGATGGCCCTCATGAAAGAAGAAAACCTGAAAAAAATCACCTTCAAAGAGGATATTAAGACGAGTAGAGCTTCAGCTATCCTTTTTAAGATTGGAGAGCTAAGCCTCTATAAAAGAAAGGCTGTAGTCCTAGTGGGTCTCTTCCTTTTAATCCTTTCCATTTTTGGAATAAAGCAGATCAAAATCAATAACAACATGGTCACCTGGTTTAAGAAAAATAGCGAGGTTCGAATCGCAGACCAAATCCTTAATGAAAATCTCGGGGGAACCTCAACCTTATATTTGGTTACCACTTCCTCTAAGGAGGACGTTATGAAGGAGCCCGAGGTTCTCCTCTATATCGAATCACTACAGGGGTACTTAGAGAAGCAACCCTTAGTGGGCAAGACCCTCTCCGTTGCTGACTATGTAAAAAGAGTAAACCGTGTTCTTCATCAAGACGAGGCAAAATATGAAGTGATCCCGGAATCCCGTGAAGCTATAGCTCAGTACATGTTTCTTTTCAGTATGGCTGCAAAGCCGAGGGATTTAGACAACTTGGTGGACTACCCATATGAGAAAGCTAACATCATTGTGCAACTTAAAACCTGGGATGCGGTAGATACGGAAAAGCTAATTGAAGATTTAAAAAGCTACTTTGCAAAACATCCTTTACCTGGCGTGGAACTTAAACCCGCTGGGATTGCTTATTTCAATATGGTCTGGAACCATGAAGTGCTCATTGGAATGCTAGAGGGATTTATCCTTTCTTCTATTTTAGTCCTCTTTCTTTTAATTCTTGATTATAAGTCCTTAAAATGGGGAATTATAAGTTTTATCCCTTTATTTTTTACCATCATCTTAATCTACGGCTTCACAGGGTTTGTGGGGAAAGATTTCGATATGCCTATATCGGTTCTCTCAACTCTATCGTTAGGAATGGCTATTGATTTTGCTATCCATTTTGTTAGCCGATTTAAACAGAGGCTTAAAGAAACGTCTAACATTGAGGATGCCCTTTTGTGGACAATTGCCCGTCCTGGGAAAGGGATTATAAGGAATGCTATTCTCTTTGCCGTTGGATTTTCTCCAATGATTTTTGCAGCTCTTACCCCTTATATCACAGTAGGGTTTTTTATGATGGCCATTATGATTCTTTCTGCCGTAACCACTATTATTTATCTTCCAGCATTGATCTATCTTTTCCAAAGATGGCTCATTAAAGGAACGAGCCATAATCAAAATAAGGGCTTTGGAGGTGTAGGGAAATGAGAAAAATTTTATGCTCTATAGTAATTCTGGCTTTTCCGTTTTTTATTCTTATTCTAAGCCATCTTGCTTATTCTCAGGCAAATCTTCCGGCAGATGAGATAATTCGAAGGTCCCAAGCCGCCTTTTATTATCCTGGTACTGATATGAAGGCAAAGGTTCTAATGAAGCTCGTCACGAAAGACGGTAAGGAGAGGATTCGTGATCTTACAATGCTTAGGAAGAACTTGGACAAAGAAGGAGGGGAGCAAAGGTATTTCATTTACTTCTATAAGCCACCCGATGTCAAGGATATGACCTTCATGGTCTGGAAATACCCGGGCAAAGATGATGACCGATGGCTTTTTATCCCTGCAATTAATCTGGTTAAAAGAATTGCTGCCAATGATAAGAGGTCAAGCTTTGTTGGGAGTGATTTCAGTTATGAGGATGTATCAGGTAGGGGTGCGGAAGAAGACAATCATTCCATTCTTAAAGAAGAAGCGTTTAATGGAAAGGATACCTATGTTATAAAGAGCGTGCCAAAGGATGAAGGAAGCGTTGACTATAGCTACAAGGTCTCATGGATAGATAAGGAGAGTTTTATTCCTCTTAAAGAGGAGTATTACGATAAAAGGGGTGAGCTCTACAAGGTATTTACTGCCGATGAAGTAAAGGAAATCCAGGACTTCCCTACCGCGACTAAAAGGACGATGAAGAACGTACAGAGCAGTCATAGAACCGAGGTAACCTTCGAAGAGGTGGGATATAACAATGGAATAGGGGATGAAATATTCTCAGAACGTTACCTAAGAAACCCTCCCCAGAAGTGGATACGTTGATAAAAGCGGTCGGTCTTCTTTTCCTTTTTCTCTCCTCATCGGTCTTAGCACTAGATGTTTCCCTTCATGGTGTGGATATTTCTCTAGGTGGGTTCCTTCAGGGGAATTATACACCAAGGATTGTAGATGGGAATGATTTCATTTTAGCGGAGGAGAGATTTCAACTGAAACTAGAGGCAAGTTACAGTGGAGTAAGTATCTTTACTAAAACCGATGTATTCTATGACGCTGTTGGTAATGAAGTGGGTTTCGATATAAGAGAAGCCTATCTCGATTACTTCTCAAAGTTATGGGATGTGAGGGTTGGAAGGCAGATAATTACTTGGGGAGTCGGAGACTTGATTTTCATAAATGACTTTTTTCCAAAGGACTTTGCTGCATTTTTTGAGGGACGTCCGCTTGAGTATTTAAAGAAGGGCGTAGATGCCTTTAAGTTTGATCTATATTTAAATATTATCTCTATGGAGTTTATTCTCATCCCATTTTTTGAAAGAGATACTCTCCCATCTCCGCCGAGGTTTATCATTTTTGACCCCTTTTCTCAAATCAAGGATAGAGAGATAGAAGAACCAGAGACAAATTTGGAAAACACGCAACTAGCACTTAGGCTTTACCGCAATATCTTGGGATTCGATGCTTCCCTCTATATTTATAAGGGATTCTTTTTGATACCGGCGGTGGAACCCGATAATCTTGCGTCTCCTACAAAACTCATCCTCTTCTTCCCGCGTCTCGCTGTATACGGAGCAAGCCTTCAGGGAAGCGTGTTTAGCGGAGTTCTAAGCCTAGAGGGGGCATATTATGATTCTCTTGATGACAGAAACGGAGATGACCCTGCAGTAACGAATTCTCAAACAAAGTTTCTTGTTGGATTTCAAAGGGAGCTTTGGAGGGATTTTACGGCTGAGTTTCAATATAGTGGAGAATATATGTACGAGTATGGTGAATACTTACAAACACTACCCCCTGGGTTTCCAAAGCAAGATAGGTTTAGACAGCTTATGACCCTTAGGCTGACCCAGTTTCTTAGGTATCAAACCTTAAGGCTTTCTTTTTTTGCTTTCTTCAGTCCCAGCGGTAAGGACTACATGCTTATACCTGAAGTAAGATACAATATAACTGATCACTTATGGGCAGCTCTCGGGGCAAACATTTTCGGTGGAAAAGAGACCACCTTTTTTGGTCAGTTGGATAAAAACGACAACGTTTATATTGTCTTGAGATACGAGTTTTAAAAGATGGTGGAACGCTGTGTTTTTCTACAGGTAGAATAACAAAAAGCGAAATTGGGAGCGCAATAAATATGATCTTCGATGTCGTTATAAGGCTTAGAAACAAACGATCAAACAGGGGGGTAGGAATATGGGTAAAAAGATTGTTATATTAGGTGGCGGAACGGGTGGACTTGTTGTCGCCAATCGGTTGCGCAAGGCATTGACCAAGGATAATGATATTGTCCTTATAGATAAAGAGAAAAATCATCTTTTCAATCCATCATTGCTCTGGTTTATGGTTGGATGGCGTAAGGAAGAAAAGATCCAAAAACCGCTTTCCCTTTTGCAAAGAAAAGGAATCAGGTTCATTAACACCTTGGTACAAAAAATAGATTTTGAAAACAGAACGGTATTTACTTCTCAGGGAGATGTCTCTTTTGATTATCTAGTCATTGCTCTCGGAGCGAGCACATTTCCAGAGGAGATTCCGGGCTTTTTAGAAGATGCCTACAACCTCTATGACTTATCTGGTACGAAGAAGATAAGAAAAGCAATTGAGAATTTTGATAGGGGTCGGATAGTTATACTCATTACCTCAACACCATTTAAATGTCCTGCAGCACCCTATGAGGCGGCTTTAATTCTATCTAAATACTTTACCATGAGGCGTAGGGATGCGGAGATAGAAGTAGTTACCCCTGAACCATTACCAATGCCTGTTGCGGGAACAGAGGTTGGTAATATGGTGGTCTCCTTACTTCAAAGCAGAAGGATTCGCTTTACACCTCAGCATCAAGTGGTCAAGATAGACCCGGCTAAAAAAGAAATCGTTTTTCAAGACGAGAAAACGCTCTTCTATGACTTGCTTATTGGCGTTCCCCCTCATGGATTACCTCCAGTTTTAAAAGATTCTCCTATATTAGGTAAAAGTGGATGGGTGAAGGTAAATCCAAAAACACTTGAAACTGATTTCGAAAATATCTATGCACTTGGTGATGTAACATCGATTCCGCTTCCTGTCGGAAAACCTCTTCCCAAGGCAGGTGTTTTTGCCCATTTCCAAGCTGATGTGGTAGCACAGCATATAGAGGCCAAAATAAAAGGCTTGTCTTCTAAAAAAGAGTTCGATGGCAGAGGATACTGTTTTATCGAACTGGGAGATGGCAGAGCCGGATATGCCAGCGGGAACTTCTATGCTGAGCCAAAACCTGTGGTGAATGTGAAAGAACCATCTGTGCTGTGGCACTGGGGAAAGGTTCTATTTGAAAAGTGGTGGCTATGGAAATGGTTTTAAAATATGATAAATGGGATAAAAACATCCAAATCTTTGATGAACTGGCTCAAGAATATGATAAGTGGTTTGATGAAAACCGATTTGCCTACGAGTCAGAAGTTCTGGCCCTAAGGAAATTCATTCCGAAAAACGGTAAAGGTTTAGAGGTTGGAGTGGGCACTGGTAGATTTGCAATTCCTCTCGGTGTAAAGATAGGTGTAGAACCTGCAAAAGCGATGGCAGATATAGCACGAAAGCGGGGTATAATAGTCGTTGAGGCAATGGCAGGAGACCTCCCTTTTGACGACGCCTCTTTCGACTTTGTACTAATGGTAACAACCATATGCTTTCTCCAAAATCCGATACAGGGGTTGGAAGAGGCAAAGAGGGTTCTTAAACCGGGTGGGTATATGATTATTGGAATGATTGATAAGGAAAGCCCTCTAGGCAGGATTTACGAATCCAAAAAGAATATAAGCAAGTTTTATCGATATGCTCACTTCTACTCAGTAAGAGAAGTTTTGGAGTGGCTAAAGAAAATAGGGTATCAGAGCATCAAGATATGCCAGACAATCTTCAAAAATCCGGAGGAGATAACTGCAATTGAGCCAATAAAAGAGGGTTATGGAGAGGGAGGCTTTGTTGTAATTTCTGCACAAAAAGAGAATTAGCATGAAGAGGCGAAGTAAGGATGTTTTGTTTTGCAACTCTAATTACTCGAACCTTTTCTCTGTTTGGGATAGGCTATTTGGTACATATACCGAACTCACCGAACATGAGAAAATCATTTATGGACTCAAAGATTATCCTCGAATCGAGGATGTTTCGGTAAAGAAACTTATTCTGATGCCTTTTGATCATCAGTGCGAAACAAGTCGTCTTGAAAAAGTCGTTAATAATTGATTTAAGTACTTGAATTAAAAAAACTAATGGGAATTTTTTGGTAATTGTTATATCCAGATTCCCTTTTCTCCAGTACCTATCCCTATTGGACGGACTCGGAGTTCTCGACAACCCTTCGGGGTTGGGAAAATTTTGCCAGGATTAAAAATTCCTTTCGGGTCAAATGTATCTTTGATTATCTCCATTGCCTTAAGATCAGCCTCGCTAAAAAGCCAGCTCATGTATTTGTTTTTCTCTATTCCAACACCATGTTCACCAGTGATTGTTCCTCCAGCATCTACACAAAGTTTTAAAATTTCACCGCCAGCTTCAATAACCCTTTCCAATTCACCTGGGTGTCTTGGATCAAAAAGGATTAATGGATGAAGGTTACCGTCTCCTGCGTGTGCAACGTTGGCGATAAGAAGTGAACGATTCTTTCCTATTTCTATTACCTTTCTCAGCACCTCTGGAAGCTTAGGACGTGGAACTACTCCGTCCTGAGTGTATTGATTTGGTGCTATTTTGCCTATTGCACCTGCAACGCTTTTTCTTCCCTTCCAGAGACGCTCCCTTTCAATCTCTGTCTCAGCGATTCTTACATCACGTGCACGATTCTTAATACAAAAATCCTTTACTAAAGGAAAAGACCTACTGAGAATTTCGTTAAGCCCTTCGAGTTCGATAAGTAGCACAGCTTCCGCATCAAGAGGGTATCCCGCGTGAATAACTTCTTCAACAGCGCGAATAGAGAGCGCATCCATCATCTCAAGTGCCGTAGGAATGATTCCATTTCCAATAATATCAGCCACAGTCTGTCCAGCATCATCAATACTGTCAAAAATAGCAATCATTGTACCTATTGCCTCGGCTCGGCGCGTGAGCCTTAGTATTATTTTTGTGACTATTCCCAGTGTGCCTTCTGAACCTACCATTATTCCGACTAGGTCATATCCAGGGGAATCGAGGGATTTTCCTCCAAGCTCTACAACCTCACCGTCAGGTAGAACCACCTCAAGCCCCAATACGTGGTTTGTCGTAACGCCATATGCGATACAGTGAATACCACCTGCGTTTTCTGCAACGTTTCCCCCAAGCGTGCAAACCATTTGGCTTGAAGGGTCAGGAGCATAAAATAAACCATAAGGTGACACTACCTTAGTGAGTTCTAAATTCACTACCCCAGGCTCAACAACAGCCAAGCGATTGTTTAAATCTATCTCAAGGATTCTATTCATCTTTGTAAGCGAAATCATAATGCCGCCTGCAACCGGAATCGCCCCGCCGCTTATTCCCGTTCCTGCACCACGTGCAACAATCGGAATCCCTTCTCGATTTGCGAGTTTAACTATCTCTGAGACGTTTGAGGTTGTAGAGGGAAAAACCACAAAATCAGGAATCGCCCTCATTACAAATGCGTCTTGTTCATACACAATAACATCCTCTTTGTTGAATAGGACATTCTCTCTTCCGACAATAGACTCGAGTTGTTTGATGATCTCAGGTTTATTCATATTTAGTCCGTAGCTCTTATTTAGCTATTAAAAAAACTGACAAGGGGCAATTACATATTAATTACTAACAACATTTAGTTTCACATAAGTCACTTATGGGTGTCAAACTTGCGCTCGTTAGTCGAATGAGTAATTATGGACACAAAAACACTATTCGTTTATAGTTAACAATGTGTTTGAACAATAGTCATTGTGGATACGTTCACGTTTCACTCCTCGAAATTACAGAGATGGAAAACATATGGAAGAAAAACTTCAGAGATTAAAAAAGATAATAAGCGATTTGGAATCTGTTATAGTTGCCTTTTCAGGTGGTGTTGACAGCACCTTCCTGCTAAAGGTTGCATACGATGTTCTTGGTGAAAATTCCATTGCTCTTACCGCAGTTTCTCCTTCCTATCCGGCCTTCGAGCTACAAGAGGCAAGAGAGCTTGCAAAGAATATCGGTGTTAGACATATGACGGAGAACTCACATGAACTTGATATTCCTGGATATGCGGAGAATTCTCCGAGAAGATGCTTTTTTTGTAAGACGGAGCTCTTCGACATTTGTTTCGCCAAGGCAAATGAGCTAGGAATAAAGAATGTAATCTATGGTGCGACCCTTTCGGACCTAGGGGATTTTAGACCTGGCATGGATGCTGCAAAGGAAATGGGTGTGAGGGCACCACTGCTAGAAGCCGGACTCACAAAAGAAGAAATTCGTGGTTTAAGTCGAAGAATGGGACTATCTACATGGGATAAACCCCAGACGGCATGTCTTTCCTCGAGAATCCCTTATGGTGTAAAGGTAACCGAAGATAAACTGAGAACAATCGCGCTCTCTGAACTGGTATTAAGACAACTGGGGCTAAGACAGTTTAGAGTGAGATACCATGAAAAGATTGCACGGATTGAAATTGATGAAAGCGAGTTTGAAAAGCTTCTAAGTCGCAATTTGAGAGAAATTATTTCTAAACGACTAAAGGAGCTAGGTTTTACTTATATTACCATTGATATAGAAGGATACAGAAGTGGAAGTATGAATGAATTACTTATTAAATAAAGTAGGGAGGAACAGCCGTTTGCCCCTACCATTTTTAGAATATCCCTTCATACTCTTCTGCTAGATTTTCAAAACTCGGCACACCTAGTTTGTCTAAGAAGGCAAGCTTTACTACTCCTGTTGGGCCGTTTCTCTGCTTACCAATAATTATCTCGGCTATACCGTCTTTTTCGTCAAGGTTCCTTTTATATGCATCGGCTCTGTGTATGAAAATAACGACATCGGCGTCTTGTTCGAGTGCGCCGCTTTCACGAAGATCGGAAAGCTGAGGGCGTTTGTCGGCACGGGCTTCTGTCTGACGGCTGAGTTGCGATACAGCTATTACTGGAACGCTTAGTTCCTTTGCAAGGGCTTTTAGGGAGCCTGAGATTTCTGCAATCTCGCGTTCTCTCGTTTCCGCTCTTCCACTTCCCCGCATAAGCTGAAGATAGTCAACGATGATGAGTTCTAATCCTTTTTCCCTCTTCTGCCTTCTTGCTTTTGCGCGGAGTTCCAATACGCCAATTGCGGGGGAGTCGTCGACGTAGATTCTTGCCTTCCCAAAGATGTCAGCCGCATGTACGAGTTTCGTCAGATCCTCGTCTTTGATCCATCCGCTCCTTACATTTGAATAGTTTACTTTTGCTCTACTTGAAAGCATTCTTAACATAAGCTGTTCTTTTGTCATCTCCAGAGAAAATATTCCTACGGGGCTTCTATTTTCTATCGCTGCATGGGCGGCAATGTTAAGGCAGAAAGAGGTCTTACCAAGCCCGGGTCTTGCCGCAACTATTATTAAATCGGATGGCTGAAGCCCGGCTGTCATATTATCTAACTTTTCAAATCCCATTGAAATCCCTGTGATAAGCTCTTTTCTCTCGTAAAGGGTTTCTATAATCTGAAGTGCTTTTGCTGCTAACTCTCTACTATCATAAAAACTCGGTTTTACTTTGTGCTGGGCTATATCAAGAATTGTTTGCTCTGCACGGTCAACGGTCTCATCAACGTTGATGCCTTCTTCGTAACCACGCATAGCAATGTCGGTTGCTGATATAACAAGCTTTCTTAAAATAGATTTTTCTTTTACGAGTTTTGCGTAGTATCCAATATTTGCGACAGAGGGTACAATCTCTGTGAGGTATGTAAGATAGCTACTTCCTCCTACTTCTTCTAGTAGTTGTCCCTGGGATTTCAGGTAATCAAAAAGTGTGAGTATATCTATTGGACTGCTATTTTTATCAAGCTCAATCATGGCTTCAAATATTTTTCTGTGTGACTCCCTGTAGAAATCCTCAGTGGTTAGTATCTCAAGGACTTGGTTTATAGCAACACCTTCTATAAGTACGCCGCCCAGTACGGCCTGTTCAGCTTCTATATTTTGTGGTAGGGGTTTTGAGGACATTACCATCTTATTTTAAAGTTTATACCACAGTGATAAACCTTCAAGATATAACACTAAAAGTACCGATTCTTTAAATGATGAACGAATTTATTCCTCAATATAAGTACCAAATTTAGAATCTACATGTAAGTAATCTGCAATCGAGTGACTACGATGTAAGTTTACATTCCGAGTGACAATCTATCAGCGAGCCTTCTATCAAGCCCTGCATCTATTATCTTTTTCTGGGCTGTGCTTATATCATATTCAAGTCTAATGTATTTCACGTATCCTTCTTTGGTATCGTAAATCAGAAAAGAAGAACGTGGGTCTCTATCCCTTGGTTGTCCAACGCTTCCGGGATTTATAAGGTATTTTGCTTTAGGTTCTATCTTAAACTCATGGTCAAAGAATTGTCGCACATCATCATTAATAAGGATGTAGTAGGTTCTTACGTGTGTGTGACCAAAAAAACAGATGTTGTGTTTCTTCATTAGCTTAAATTCTATACGAGCCTCATATGATGAAAATATGTATAAATCTGGATCGGATACGGCACCATGAACTATAAGAAAATCATCAACCAATTTCATATCTGGGAGATTATTTAGGAATTCCCTATTCTCAGATGTAAGCGTTTTTCTTGTCCAGAGCACTGCTGCTCTTGCCACAGGATTGAAATCGTATGGTTCCTTTTTACCACATGCAACAATATCGTGGTTTCCAATTATTGATTCGACATTTCTTTCTTTGATTATATCTACACATTCATTTGGGTTAGCACCGTAGCCTACAATATCTCCAAGGCATATTGTTTTATTTACTCGAAATCTATCAATCTCTTCTAGGACTCTTTTTAGGGCTTCAAGGTTTGAATGAATATCAGAGATTATTGCATAAATCATTTCGTGATTCGGGGTTGTGAATTGTGATTCGTAATTCGGACTTTTTAATTCGTGTATCGTGGTACTTCGATCTCGGATTACGAATCAAGAATATCGCTAATCCACTATAACCACACCAATGTCCATTACGTTTGTGCCGGTTGGACCTGTTTTAATCAAATCTCCTAATTTGTCAAAGAAGGAGTAGGAATCATTTTGAATGAGGGATTCCCTTGCGCTTAGTTTTATCTTCCTTGCGCGTAATCTTGTTAATCCATCACAGATTGCTCCTGCTGCATCTGTCGGCCCGTCAATCCCGTCTGTACCACAGAAAAGACCAAGTATTTTATGCCCCATTATTTCCATTGAAAAAGTAAGAGAGGTTTCTGTATTTCTTCCGCCTTTTCCGTCCCCGGTGACGGTTACAGTAGTTTCACCTCCAAAAATTAAACAAGCGGGTTTCTTCACAGGAATGTCAAACCTTTCAATATCGAAAGCAATCGCAGCTATTACCTTTGCAACCTCTCTTGATTCACCCTTTATTTGAGAAGAAAGAAGAATCGTATTGTATCCTAGTTCTCCGGCCTTTCTTTCTGCTGCTATAAGCGATTTAAGGTTATTTCCTACAATCACTGTTTGAACCGTATCGCTGTCAAACTCTTCTCTTTTAAGCGTTTCTGGAATGTTTCCATTTCTTCCTTCCTCAAGGTGTATAACTACCTGAGGAGGGATTCTGTGCTCAAGCCTTAGCTCCTCTATAACTCGCCACGCATCCTCAAATGTTGTAGGATCGGGAACCGTCGGACCAGAAGCAATCGCATCAAGCCTGTCTCCGACAACATCAGAAAGTATAAGCGTTATGACCTGAGCGGGAAGAGCCTTCTTAAGAAGTCCTCCGCCTTTCATTTGAGAGATGTGTTTTCTCACGGCATTAAGCCCGTATGTATCAACTCCTGCTCTAAGAAGCAATTCCGTAACCTTTCTTTTGTCTTCAATCGAAATTCCTTGAGAAGGCAGTGCAAGAAGCGCACTTCCACCACCAGAGATTAGAAAAATAACTAAATCCTTTTCACCAGCGTGTTCAAGAAGTCTCATAACTTCCCGGGCGGCGTTTATACTTCTTTCGTCTGGTATAGGATGGCTTGAAAGGTAAAATTTCATTTTTGAGAATACAAAGTGAGGTCTTGTATTAGATACCACAATTCCGCCGGTTATTCTTTCACCTAATACCTCCTCAATGGCATTTCCCATAGAAGAAGCGGCCTTTCCAAAGGCGATAACAAAGATTGATTTGTATTTTGTTAAATCATATTCTTTTCCCTCAATATTAAGAGCATCTCCCTTTAGGTTTATATGTTCTAGCACGCACTTTCTTGGATTTGCTGCGTCAAGTGCTTCTTTAAATATTTCGAGCGCGTGTTCTTTTGACAGTAAGGACATCAATTGTGTTAGAACCTTTAATTAGGGATTCAGATTTTGGATTAAAGAAATCATCGCAAGGCTAAGAAGTCGTTTAGAAAGATTTAAAGTCAAAATTAAAATTTTTATTCGCTAATCTTTCTTAAGCTTCTCAATTAACTCGTCTATCTTTTTTCTTGTAAGATTCTCATAAAGTTCGTCATCAACAAGCATAGCAGGAGCAGTTCCGCATGAGGCTAGGCATTCAGCCTCAAGAAGTGTAATTTTACCATCAGTTGTGGTTTCTCCTGTATGAATCCCGAGTTTTTCTGAAAGATAGTGTTCTACGTGCTCTGCTCCTCTTAAAGCACAAGAAAGTGTTCTACACAGCCAAATAACATGCTTTCCTACAGGTTTTGTAAAAAACATGGTGTAGAAAGTTGCTACGTTCTGAACACTTGCAGGGGGTATGTCTAGAATTTCAGCAACCTCACTCATGCATTCATTGGGGAGCCAGCCGTATTCACGCTGAACCGCATGGAGAGTAGGAATAAGTGCAGATTGTCTTGTTTCAGATTTGGATATAATCTGGTTAATCTTTTCTCTAAGCTCAACCGAAAATGGCATACAAGTTATGTACTCCTAGTGAATAGTTAAACTATCATGGTAAAAAAAAAGTGCAAGCACTAGTTGCCATTAGTTAAACTGCGTTGTAATCAAGAAAAAAGAATTAGGTACAGCAGAAATAACGCTAGTACCATAAGGTTAACAGAATTGGCATGCAGAATCTCATATTCAGGGCGATACCTTTTCAACTTCTATAACCTTAACATCATAGCTTTTAACCTTGTCGTGGACAGAGCCAGTTATATCAAGGAATTCAAGATCAAAGGTAGCAGTCTTCCCAGGTGCAATGTTCATGCTGCCTACCCAAGAGGAAGTAGAAGATATAAGATTGCCATTCTCATCATATGCTCGTCCCTCTACCTTGATTTTTTCAAATGTTATATTCGATTTGTTTTTTATAACACCAGGAATATGAAGGTGGTCTGCCGCACAGTTATAGGTTGATTTGAGTTCTACTTCTATCTCCGATGAATAATCTTCTGAATATGCTGATCCTGATAAGAGAAGAAATGATGTTAGAATTAATGATAAATAAATTGCTTTTTTCATGAATTAGGTCTCCTCATCATATTATTTACGTTTGTCGTCTTTTATTGCTGAAACTGTCTCAATTATTATTTCACTTTGATTATAGCCTTGTCAACTTGATTTATATTAGGGCTATAGTTAATTGAGAGTTTTTGCAAACGAGTCTTTGTTAAAAAGTACAATTGTGTTATTTTAAATTGCTTTAGAAACGCTTGATTTACTTTTTGAACTTTTTTTCTAGCATCTTGAAAAATAAGAGTACAAATATTGAATGTGGTAATATAATTTAGAGTTTTAGATACATAACGTATCTCGAATAAACGGGATCGGTTCTAAGATTAAGACACTATGAAAGAGGGGGAATAATTATGTTAGACCGGTTTAAAAAAATATTTAATAAGAACATCGAACCCCTAAGTTATGAAGAAAAGGTAGACCAGGAAAGAAAATTAGAGATAGCAACCTGCGTAGTTTTACTTGAAGCGGCATCAGTAGACTCTAAACTCTCAAAAGAAGAATTACAAAAGATTATTGAGTTATTAAAGGAGAAATTTCAGTTATCGGATTCATCCGTGAGTGAACTGATTGAGACCTCAAAGAAAGAACGTGAGGGCTCTACAGGCGTTTGGCCTTACACCCACCTGATTAATGAAGACCTCACCATAGAAGAGAAATATGAGTTAATGGGGATGATCTGGAAGGTAATTTATTCAGATAAAACGCTTGACGAGTTTGAGAATTATATAGCACACGAATTACTCAAGTTACTTAATCTTGATCACAATAAGTTCATTGAGCTTAAACTGAAGGTGAAGAATAGCATTTAGATATAGCTTGAACTTGATAATTCCTAGTAGCTTGCTACAGGGTTTCCACATCATTGTGACAGTTTTCATTATGCACAATCAACTAATCGAATTAGTCTTATTTCTATTTCTAAAATTTTAGTCATTAACAGTGCTCACGCTAAAAACTAGGTAGTTATAGGAAATGGTTTCATTGGGTTTGTCTTTAGATACAATTTGTCCATTTACAGGATTAAATACCCATTTTGACCAGTCCCATTTTTCAGCTTCAGGTATCTGAACAGCAATATATGATCCCTGAGAAAGTCTCGCTCTTGTTGGCGTTTTTGTAAAGTCTAATCCCATATAGAAGTCTTGAACTGGAATATTTTTATTTCTACTTGCTATCATTTTCGTCAAGCCGACAGCAACACTAGAAATAATAGGAACTAAGGGGTTAACCGTTTCTATTAATTTAAGCCCGCCTTTGAAGGTGTCACCTTCAAGAAACTCGAGGAGCTTCTCATCATCTTCGTTTTTCACATTTACAGTAAAACACTTAAAAGCAATGCCCTCAGAACCTACATTCAGACCAACAAATATGGGGTATCCGATTATGCCGGCTTGTTCTCCTCCTTGAACTCTATATATCTGATTAAAATGTAAATGCTCTGTCTGTCCTTCAATCTGATTTTGCGCATAGAAATCAAAAAGAATAAAGTGAATACCACCACCTGGATAATTAAAAACCCTGAGACGATCAAGTGTTATTTTAATACGTGAGTTTTTAAGAGACTGATCAGGCTCAATATCGCCCGCATGTTTGATCTCAACTGGATTTGATGAATTTAAGTTACTAACGGGGATAAATCCAAATGTGTGAGAGGTATATTGCCAAGGTTCTGGTTTATCCGACCAACCCCACCTCTTCTCACCTCTACCGCGTGTAACTTTTACTCCTGAATCAACTACGCCTATTTCTTGAAGCTTTCTAGCTGCCTCGGATGGGGTCATTTTACCGATAACTGGAATATCATCGAACCAGTATTTTGGATTATATTTTGTCATCTTATAACCCCGACAGCTACTCTAGCTGTGACCAAGGTTTTCGACATGCTATTGCATCGCTCTAAACCAAGGTAGCTAAAGGTTCTTATATCACAAACCAGATCGATTTTCAATCTTAGTTTACTTCAATATAACAAATAACTTTCTAATCTGTCTTATCACAGATAAAATAAATTAAGATTCTTAGTAGGGAAACGAAATGAGAAAACTAGGTAACAATGGAAAGCGTGTTGCTATCGTCTACGGCGTAAGAACGCCTTTTATAAAATCGGGAACACTTTTTAAAAATCTCTCCGCGCAAGAATTAGGGAGAATCGCTACAGTTGAATTAATAAATCGAATAGAAATTGATCCAAAGGAAATAGATGAGGTCATATTTGGTACAGTCATTCCTTCTCCTAAAGCACCAAACCTAGCAAGAGAAATCTCCTTGGGTGCTGGTATTCCATCTTCTGTGCCAGCATACACTGTATCAAGGGCATGCGCCTCAGCAAATCAAGCAATAACAAACGCTGCGGAAAGCATCATGAGCGGAAACGCTGATGTAGTAGTTGCAGGCGGTGCAGAATCCCTTTCAGATATGCCGGTTCTATTCTCCAAAAGATTTAGGGCCTTCCTCTATGACTCATACAAGGGGAAAAACCTCATACAAAAGATAAAACCTTTTTTAAATCTCCATCTTCGCGATTTAGCTCCCGACATACCTGCGCTTGCGGAGCCATCTACAGGCTTAACAATGGGAGAATCGGCAGAGAAAATGGCAAGGGAAAATCATATTAGCCGCGAAGATCAGGATGCATTTGCATATCGAAGTCACATGCTTGCCAATAAGGCAACAGCGGACGGAGTTTTAAAAAAAGAGATTATTCATACTTTAATACCACCGGATTTTTCAATGGTTGCTAATTTTGACAACGGAATACGGGGTGATACAAGTATTGAAGCCCTATCAAAACTTCGTCCTATATTTGATAGGAAATACGGTACAGTTACCGCAGCTAATTCCTCTCCCCTTACAGACGGTGCGTCTAGCCTTATTCTCATGGCTGAAGAAAAGGCAAAATCTCTGGGTTACGAACCGCTTGGATACATACGTTCTTACGCCTACACTGCACTCTCTCCCGATGACCAGCTTCTTATGGGCCCCGCCTACGCAACACCCATTGCTTTAGAAAGAGCAGGGCTTACTCTAAGGCATATCGATCTAGTAGAGATGCATGAAGCCTTTGCTGCACAGGCGCTTTCAAACATTCGAGCCTTTGCCTCAAAAAAATTTGCCCAAGAGAAACTCGGGAGAAGCGAACCCATCGGAGAAATTGACATGGATAGATTTAACGTCTACGGTGGATCGATTGCTATCGGTCATCCTTTTGGTGCAACAGGGGGAAGACTTACAATTACAATACTCAACGAGCTCAGGCGAAGAGGCGGCAATTTCGGTTTAATCACGGTTTGTGCCGCTGGCGCTTTAGGAATGGCAATGGTTGTTGAAAGAGAATGAGCAAAGTAGATGAGTGGTAAAAAATTACTACATTTGTTACTTATTTCACGGAGGTTTATCAGTAGGAGCGCCATCCCTGGCGCGACCAGATCGCAGCTGGAAGCCGCTCCTACTTGCTTTTCGTACTGAATGAAATTAGGGGTGAATCAATGAAAACATTTTCATTTGAGTTAGATAGCGAGGGAATAGGTATTATCAGAATAGATTTACCAGGCGAAAAGGTAAATAAGCTCAGGCATGAGACTCTAATGGAAATGGAAGACCTTTTAAATCGGATAGAGAATGGGGGTGGGATAAAAGCTGCGGTGCTAATAAGTGGTAAGGAAGACAATTTTATTGTTGGAGGAGATATAAATGAATTCCTCAAAATAGCCTATATAGATGAAGCTAGGACACTAAGCCTTCGAGCACAAGAGATCGTAAGTAGGATTGAAAATTCAAGGATTCCATTTATTGCTGCAATTCATGGAGCGTGCCTAGGAGGTGGCTTGGAGATCGCTCTTGGATGCAAATACCGAATTGCAACAGACGACCCGAAAACCGTTTTAGGACTACCCGAGGTGCAACTCGGCTTGATTCCCGCCGCAGGCGGAACTCAAAGGCTTCCAAGGCTTATAGGAATTTCAAAAGCCCTAGAGCTAATTCTTACTGGGAAGCAGATAAATTCAAAAAAAGCAGGAAGAATAGGGCTAGTTGATGAGGTGGTACCGAAAGAAGTACTACTCGATGTGGCAAAGAAACAGTCCCTTATGATTTCCTTAGGAAGGATTAAACCAAAGCGTCCACGGGTCGGAAGCATTGGAGAAATTCTTCTAGAAAAAACCCCTCTTGGAAGGAAATACATTTTAGATAAAGCACGAAATGAAATTGTAAAAAAAACCCATGGTCATTATCTTGCACCTATTCTTGCACTAGAGGCTGTAGAAATAGGTATCAAATCTGGTTTTCAAAGGGGCCTACATGTTGAGTCTGCGCACTTTGGCGAGTTATTGCTAAGCGATGTTGCACAACAGTTAATCAATATCTTTTTAGCTACACATGCTATAAAAAAAGAGCCTGTGACTAATATTCCGGAGCTAAAACCCAGGAAGGTAGAAAAGATAGGAATTGTTGGCGCTGGATTTATGGGCGCTGGTATTGCTTCTATTTCTGCCGATATTGGTGTTACAGTGAGAATGAGGGATAAAGACGATATTAGCGTAGGTAGGGGTTTGAAAGCCTGCTATGAATATTTTCAAGAAAGATACAAAAAGCACAATATCACAAAACTCGATATGGGAAAGAGATTGAATCTAATCAGTTGGGCTTCTGACTATACAGGATTCCGTAGAGCCGATATGGTTATTGAAGCCGTGTCCGAAGAGCTAGAACTTAAGCAAAGGGTTTTACAGGAGGCTGAGTCCTTTACTAGGGATGATTGTATATTGGCTTCTAATACCTCATCCATACCAATCAACCAGCTTGCAAGTCGCTTAAAGCGTAGAAGTAATGTAATCGGTATGCACTTTTTTTCTCCGGTTCACAAGATGCAGCTTCTTGAAATAGTAAAAACTAACGAAACCTCGGAGCTTACTATTGCTACAGCATTTGAATTTGGAAGGCGTCTTGGGAAAATTCCAATTGTCGTGAAGGACGGGGTTGGATTTTATACAACAAGGATTCTTTCACCATACATAAACGAAGCTATATATCTTCTTGACGAGGGAGCCGCTGTCGAAAATATTGATGGTGCGATGGTTGAATTTGGGTTTCCTGTAGGGCCCTTAATGCTTCTTGACGAAGTGGGAATTGATTTGGGGGCGAAGATAGCAAAGCTCATTTATGAAGCGTTTGGAGAAAGGCTAAAACCTTCTTCAAATATAGAGGGACTCGTTGAGGAAGGAAGGTTGGGAAAGAAAAATAAAAAGGGGTTCTACGCTTACAATAACAAGACAAAGATAGTAGACAAATCAGTCTATAGTCTCTTTCGTTTTAAACAGGCTAGGGAGCCCTTTCCAAAAGAGGAAATACAGGAAAGACTCGCATTAAGCTTGATTAATGAAGCAGTATTATGTCTCGAAGAAGGAATAATAAGAAGTCCTAGAGATGGAGATATTGGTGCAATTATGGGTCTAGGTTTTCCTCCCTTCTTTGGAGGTCCATTTCGGTATGTGGACTCAATAGGAGCAGGTGTAGTGCTGGACAAGCTTGAAAATCTGGCGTCGAGGCTAGCTCCACGCTTTGTTCCTGCTGGGCTTCTACGGAATTTAGCAAATCATAATAAAAAGTTTTATAGTGATTAAATTCTTGGAATGATTTTGACGCATTTTTCGTGATCATATGCAACTCGATAGTTATAATTTTTAATAATGGTGAATCAAGGAACAGGGTTTAAAAATAAAACTAGGGTTATTATTCTAATTCTTTCTGCTTTAGGAATAGCTGTTTCTCTTTATTTAACATACCTTTACTTTAGCAATGCCGAGTCTACATTTTGCTTAGCAGGCTCTGGATGTGATACTGTGAGAGAAAGTTCGTATTCTGAAATTCTTGGCATTCCAGTATCACTTTCTGGCGTTATCGGATACTCGCTTATATTTGCTTTGTCCCTTATATCTATTTCATATCGTGTTAGATGGATTTTACTCTACTTTCTTTCTCTAGCTGGTGTTACTTTTTCTCTCTATTTCACTTACATTGAGCTTTTTGTCATCAAAGCCATATGTGTTTATTGTTTAGCCTCTGCAGTTATAATTATGGTTATTTTAATTATGTTGTTATTAACAAAGCCTAAATTATCACCAAAAATCTCTTTTGCTAAGTTGATTACACTTAGCGGGATTATAGTTGTAGTTGTTCTATTCAGCTCTTTTTTTATTCAATCAAAGGAATTAAGCGCTAGATCAAACGATACCTTCCAAGTAGGGCTTTCAAAACATCTTAGAAAAATAGGCGCTGCTATGTACGGTACCTATTGGTGTCCCCATTGCAATGATCAAAAGGAACTCTTCGGGGCGGCTTTTAGGTACATTAAATATGTGGAATGTGACCCAAGAGGAGACCGGGCTAATCCAGCTCTTTGTGCTGAAAAGGGTATAAGACGGTATCCTACATGGGAAATAAAGGGGAGATTTTATCTAGGTGCAAAATCGCTCCAAGAACTATCCGAGCTTTCAGGATACGTTTTTTAAAGAAGTTCCTATCCAATACAAGGAAATCATATCACTTTAATAATCCGACAACAAACAACGTAATCCGTGTTGCATATAAGAATTTTATTGTTTTATTGAGTTGGTAATTTACTTTATTTGGTGTAACAATTAAGAAAATTTCGATTGACCTCACATTATTATTTTGATATAAACTAAGTGAGATAAAATATTTAAATATAAAGTTGATGATGTTGGTTATGGCTTATTATGATTTGATTACCGCTAAAAATTCTTAAAGGAGGGCTTCGAATGGATAGAATGATTATTCCGATTCACTGTATTATCCCGCCTCACATGTTGAAGGAGATTGCAGAACGCGGGGATCAAAGTCAACGAAAATGGGCAATGCAAACACTCACAGTATCAGAACAGTTAAGAGGTAGGCGTTTAGCAATCGGCGGAGTTCGAGTTAGGAAGCCAGCGGGCGAGAAACGTCGCATTATATATGATGCAGCTAACGGTTACGAGCTACCAGGCACCCTGGTTCGTAGTGAAGGAGATTCTCCTTCTAGCGATACGGCTGTGAACGAGGCATATGACGGCGCAGGAGCAACGTACAATTTGTTCAAAGAGGTGTTCGGGCGTAACTCTATTGATAATCGGGGTATGCAATTGGATTCCACAGTCCATTATGCTGAGAACTATGACAACGCCTTCTGGGATGGAAGACAGATGGTCTATGGCGATGGCGATGGAAAAATATTCGAGCGTTTCACAAAGGCGGTTGATGTAATTACCCATGAGCTTTCTCACGGTGTTACGCAATACGAAGCCAATCTTATCTATCAGGAGCAATCTGGGGCGCTCAATGAGTCTTTTTCAGATGTGTTTGGCTCCCTGGTTAAACAGCGCCTTCTCGGACAAAGAGTGGAGCAGGCAAACTGGTTAGTTGGAGAAGGGCTCTTCAAACCGGGTGTTAAAGGCGTGGCCATCCGATCGATGAAGGCTCCTGGAACAGCTTATGATGATCCCATACTAGGCAAGGACCCGCAGCCGGGGCATATGAAAGACTACAATGACACATGGTTCGACAACGGGGGAGTACATATCAACTCAGGCATTCCAAATCATGCATTCTACCTTGTTGCGATTGAGATCGGCGGCTATGCCTGGGAGAAGGCTGGTTTGATATGGTACGTCGCTTTGAGGGATAGGATTCGGCGCAGGGCGAATTTCAAACGCGCTGCCAAAGCAACTTTAAGGGCAGCGGTTGAGCTATTCGGAGTTGGAAGTATAGAGCAAGAGGCTGTACGAAAAGGGTGGGAAGGAGTCGGGGTCACCTTCAAGTAGACACTTCAGGAGGAAAGTAGGGAGGGTTTGATTTAGAACTTAAGCGGAGATGTTCTATGCATTATTTGTTTTGACAGCTATCATTTATTGATAGGGAATCACTAAAACTAAAGCACCTGGAGTAAGAATAGTGAAGATCTATTTCGAGCGTGGCGGCGGCTTTGCCGGGACGCACATTACGGCGATTATAGATTCAAAAGAACTAACTCAGGATGAAGGGCAAGAATTAGGTGAGTTGGTTAATAGCTCTAACTTCTTCAATTTGCCACCTTTAGTTACTTCGAAAAAACGCGGTGCAGACAGGTTTAACTACAAACTGACAGTGGAGACTGAGGGTAAGCGACATTCTGTGGTGATAAACGAAGGTGCTGTTACTCCGGAGTTGAGAACACTCCTCCAATGGTTAACAGCCAAGGCAAAAACGAAAGTTGAGTAAAAGAGAGATGGGATACCATAAAATTTTAAGTGGGAATGCCCCTTTCGGAACATTCCCACTCTCTTAAAGGAGGATGGAGGATGGCTTTTAACTTAAGTGTTTCAATTAATATCTATTAATAAAATAAAGTATTCTACTTAATTTGTCAAGGGGTAATTTTTCAAATTTAAAAATTCTTTTATAAAGTGTCTTCGAGCGTGCCTCCATCCCTCAATAAAGGGGTATGTATCCGTTGAAAGCTAAGCAAAACATGATATAATTTGCGCTCACTATATATTTAGAGGAAATTTCTAGAGAATAGGTTCTGAATATATGAATAAATACCTAACTTATTGAAATCATTAGATTTGGCGGCGTAGCTCAGAGGTAGAGCAGGGCTCTCATAAGGCCTTTGTCGGAGGTTCGATTCCTCCCGCCGCCACTAGATATACACAGGACCCACTTTCCAGTAAGATTGTGTGAGGAGAAGGACAGAAGGTGAAATTCCTGCCCTCCGTCAGACAGCAATTAGTGTTAGATAAAGGAGGGATAGATATATGTTGGGTAAGACCTTTGGTTTTATAGTGGTGGTAAGCTTCATTTCTATCTTGTTTCTAATTCTGGCATTGCCTAGCAAGGGTGGTTGTACGAGCTGCAGTAAGCAGGATTGTATTACTGACAATGAGTGTGGTTTCTATTGCAAGTGCTTTAAAGTAGACCCCAAGAAGACACACGGGCAGTGTTTAATAAATTATTAGTTGCAGGCAGCGGAAGGTAACTTGTTTGCAAAGACTAAAGCCCAAACCATTTGGGCTTCTTTTTACGCAAGGAAAGTTAGTTGTAATTCTGTGCATAAACCACTTGATATTCTAGCACTTAGATAACCACCAAAAAAGCCTAAGTATCCTTATAATTGAGAGTTTAAAAACATGCTTTCAACTTTCTTTTGAAGTATAACAACCATTTTATGATGGATGGTTTTCATCAATTCGTTTGCTTAAAGGTCAATTTGAAACAAGGTAACTCATCTCCACCTAGGGTTTGTCATAAATGCCCTTGCCATTCATGACTAGTAAGAATGACCTATATGGTTTTTATGCTTTCAAGACATCCATTATGTCATTTATATTTTATGATGTTCCTTCATGCTCAGTTCTTACAATTTCTTCACTTTTTATCTTCAATACATTCAGTATTATTAATAGCGATGAGCAAATTCGGTGTGCGTATTGAAAAGGAAGCGAGGCTCTTGAAGCGTATGCGTGAACTTGGTCTTCGTGAAGAGGACATTGAAGAGACCTTTATTCGCTCTGGGGGTCCAGGTGGACAAAATGTTAATAAAACGTCTACGTGTGTACAAATTAAGCACATTCCTACAGGAATCATAGTAAGGGCAGAAAGAGAGCGTTCACAAGGGTTAAACCGTTTCCTAGCCCTCCGCTTACTGATATTGAAAATCGAAGAGAAGTTATTCGGTAAAAAATCTCCTGAGCAACTAAAGAGGGATAAAAATCGAAAGCAGAAGAAACGACGATACAGACGGGCGAAAAAGAAGCTTGACTCAATCTCTGCTACTAAAGAAATCTGAATATCACCCTCCCAAATTACTCTTTCTTCATTTGCCATTGTGATGTTTAGATTGTGAATAAAATATCTTTATAGAAAACGGCCGGAATCCTCTACTATACTGTACCAGCCATTCCCAAAAGCTGTGCTTTTGCCAACCAGTTGCTCTTGCTGTTTGGTGGGGGCAGAGATTAGGTGAAGGTGGAAAGGTTAAAGCTTATGTTATTTAACTCGTCTTCAATTTGTTTATTACATCGTTTCCGCTTTGTGTTGCTCAATAATACTTCTCCACAAGACATCACCATTTTCGGTATCAATCAACTGTTGGAAAAAAAGGCTAGTATCTTTCTTCCAATCAAGAATAGTCTGAACCCTTTTAGAGAATGTTTCGAAAGCTGTCTTTTGAGGTTGTTTGTCATCCAAAAAACAATTAATTTCCCCTGTATTTATTACAGACCGCAGTCCTACGAAACCTATTGCTACCTTTACTCGCTTCAGGTCTATTCCCCGGGTTACACTCAAAGCTCTCTTATAAACTTCAAGCTGTTGTCGGTGTTTAGGGGCGTTATCTTGACTTCTATCAGTTTTCCAGTCCACTATAAGGCAATTGTCCCCATTTTTAAATATAGCGTCGATAACACCAGTAAAGTAAATATTCTCATCAGTTTCAATAATATCTGTAAGAGGAACCTTGAATTTATGCTCTGTGGCATGGACCTCGGGATATTCTTCTCTTATTTTACCAAATAAGGACTCTATATTACTTTTATACGGTAACAAATGTTCAGGAACTGGACGCTCAACCCCATTTATAATATTCTCAGCAATTGAATGAACATCACTACCCACTGTCAAAGCGGGAGAGTATTCTCTGATATTGAGAATATAATTAACAAAATAATCATAGGCATTTTCTGGTAGAGACGAGAAGGAAATACTGTACAGAGACTCAAAGTAATTTTTTACATAATCGTAAAGCCATCTTTTCCTCGAAAAAAGTATGTCTTTTGCTTTATCAAACTCACCATTAACAAAAAGAGCATAAGCCTTTTTTTTAGACTCCGTGAAATCATATTCTTCGCTTGCTATTGCTTCTATTGAATCTTCCACAGAATATTCATTCAGAAATTCAGAGCTTTGCTCTGTCACTATACAAAGTTTCTTTTTTGCACGTGTAAATGCAACAAAATTAATTCGTAAGGATTCCTCCTCCAACTCTTCCTCTACATTTATACCTTTGGATCTAAGAATAGCCTCTACAATTTCATCCTGGAAATTCGACCTATTTATGGTTTTTGTAGGAGCGTAAATTACAGTGTCAAATTCTTTCCCTTTTGCCTTATGAACGGTTGAAAGGACTATCTGATTCTCTGTTTCGAATTCATCCGATAGCAAATCAGCGGCTTCCAGGTACACCATCAAATTATGAATGGTCTTGTCGTCGAGAAGACTTAATGCTTCCTGAAAGGCATTTTGAATTTTTATAGCTGCTAAGAAATACTCCTTTCCATAGGCCAAAGCTACTGGGATGATTTTTTCTTTGAATAAAATATCTACATCCTCAACAGTCCTCACAGAATTTCTGAGTTTATGAAATTCAGGGCATCTCTCATATAGCAACTCAAGGTTCAAATCCTTAATTTCGGCTATTTCTAAGGCTTCCTGAAGAGAAACAGGGAAAAAGGGGGTAAAGATTGCATTCTTAATGTCCATAATCTTATTACTTAACACACCTCTTAAGAAGTTAATAACATTTGTTTTTGCCTCTGCCGAAGCTGAAAAAAAAGTTGAGGAGAAATTAATTCCGCATTTATTGAGTTCTTTAGCAATATCAATAATTTGATAGTTTGTCCTTGCTATTATGGCAATTTTGTCACCAGAACTAATGAGCTTTTGAACCAGGGCACAGATTGCGGGAGCCACAAGATTTTTATTTACTTCATAGATAATAGGCTTTCCCCCAACCTTACCCTCGGCATTTTTCAAATCTTTAAGCTCTCCTCTATGCGATAGTTCTTTCGTTTTGGACACGAAATACTTACTAGCAAAATTCAGAATCTCATCTGTGCTTCTGAAGTTCTCAGACAATATGAACTGAGAAGAATCTTCAAATTGTCTGAAATTAACTATGGTTCCTCCCTGAAAACCAAAAATAGCTTGCTTCTTATCTCCCACAGCAAAAAATTGTTTCCCAGATTTAAGAGCTATATCAGCTTCCATCTTATTTACATCCTGGAGTTCGTCTACAAGAACAAAATCATACTTGGGAATGTGGGTAAGCTTCAAAAAACTAATCAACATGTCAGCATAATCCAGCCCCCTGGCCTCTTTGCTTTTCTCGTAGTACTCAAATATACGAACGAAATTTTCAGCAAAATCATCTTTTTCTTCTTTCCCAATTTTATTGTCCCCTTTTAGAAAAGCCCTAGTCTTTTCGATATCTATCATATCAGGAGTAAAACCAAAACTTTTTAAATACCTAATGAGGTTCTCCATCTTTGGAATAATTGTTCCCATTAAATATGAATCACTATAATTTAAAATCTCTTTATCCTTCAAGTACCTGTATATAGAGAACCTTAACAGATTAGTAGATATAATCTCCTGCTGCTCTATGTTATCTAAAGCGAATGAATGAAATGTAAAGATATTAAGCTTCGACAGGTCATAGGGAATCTCATTTTCTGACAAAAGATTAATGATTCGATCCTCCATTTCCTTTTTAGCCTTATCGGTGAAAGTGAGACAGAGGATATTTTCAGGACTCAAACCATTTTTAACCAAAGAAAGAAACTTGTGAGCAAGTAATAATGTTTTACCAGTACCTGGATTTGCAGTAACGAGAATGTTGCCTTGGGTATCAATAATTTCTTGTTTTTCGGGATTAAGATCTGCGATTTTTATTTTAACCGCACCGCATTTTTGGCTGAGTACCTCTTCTATTTCTTGCCTGACCTTTTGCTCTATATCTCCCATTTCTTAAATTATAAATGAAAGTGAGTTTCCTTTCACCTGCTAAAATCAATGGGGTCGCGTCTCAACTTTTAACATTCATTTTCTCTTTATGTCAAATGTTGAGACCTGACCCCTATTT
>LDXN01000011.1 GCA_001443445.1 Candidatus Dadabacteria bacterium CSP1-2
AGCCGTACTTATCTTCTACCTCCTTATATATGAAATCAAAATCTATTAGTTCCCTTATCTTTCTCAGTGGATGATCCTTTCTTATCCTCTTATCCAGATTGATCCCTATATAAAACAACTTTCTCTGTGGTGGGTCTTGGTAGCTCATCATGGCTGGTGGCTTTTATCCTCCTTTAAGTTTTCCCCCCATTATATCAATTTTAAAACTTTTTGTAAGAGGATTTGGGCAACAGCCCGTTGAGACGTGACCCCACACAATGTTTGAACAGGCTTAATACCAAAAAATTTTGTAAACAACCTACGTTTAGCTTACCTCTTTATGTTGTTAACCTTTTTGCGTTATTAATGCATGTTTCAATAAGCACAAGAAAATAAAATAACTATATTCACCTAATTTGAAAAAGGTCCAGGGTCAGGCCTTGAATCGTGAATGACACCAAGTCAGTGTCAGATACAAGGTCTTGAATTAACAGTTTCTCCCAACCACGCATTCGAGCGGACGCACAAAAAAGAGCACCAACCACTTTCGAGTCGTTTAGAATCGGCAAAATTACTGACGGAGACATTATACTGAGTGCTTCGTCAACATCGAATGGATTAAATTGATCGATACAGATAAATGTAATAGAATTTAAATAGACAATCTGAACTGAAAGTATACAGCTAAAATTAGAATCGAAGTGACCACAAGATATAGCCGTCTTTTGAATAGTTAATTACTTTTATAGCTACTGCCGCAATTGTGGCAACCTTTATTCGTAGGTTATTAAAGTTAACGGCTAGCTCACTTTCTTGCTATAACCTCTCTCCATCTATTCTTGAGTATATAGGAGGTGTAGGAAGAGAAGTCGCTAAAAAGGTCGGCTACGTCTCGATTATAATAGATTTTATTCCTCTGAATTATAAGCGGCAGGGTTTCATACCTTATCTCACCTAAGCTGATTATCCTGTATCTTGTTATGGTATTGAAGGGGGTTGGATTTGCAGGACGAAAAAGGGCTAGAGCCCATCCCTTTTCCTTTAATATCCTCCAGGCATTATTTATTAAAAGCCGAGCGTCTTCAAAATCAAAGTGGTCAAATATGTCCCATAGGAGAATTCCGTCAAAGAGGTTTTCAGGGTATTCAAAATCAATTTGTACCTCATCTACACTGATTTCTCCCATACCACCCGAATCTGCCCATGTTCGGGCGTTAGCATTCAGGAGATCCTTTACAAACACCTTGCACCCTAGATGTGTAAAAAGTTCAATATTTGAGTCGCAAATACATCCTAAGTCTAAGATAATTGACTTTGGAAGCAGTGTCATTTCCTTTATGAAGGTTTTTAGAATAGCCGTTGAATGAATCTGTCCTTCTCTTTCCATGCCCTTTTTTCTTGAGATAGATACTTCACTCATAATAGTTCGTCGTTGGTCGTTAGTCATTTGTCGTTAGACAAAAGGAAACGAAAGAAAAATAACCAATGACTAATTCACTCCGTTACCTGAATCTGCTAACGGCATCCGTTAATCCGTTTCTCATCCGTTGACGGATTCCTCATTTCCCAATTAATATTAAAAATTTACACCTCACTCTTAACTACCTCTAGAATCTCTGTTGCAGGTCTCTCGAGCCTCTTCTGTCCATCTACTTCCATCATATCTATGCTCCCTTTAAAATAAGCCCCGTCATCAATAATCAGCCTAGGTGAGGTGATGTCCCCCTTTAGAGCCCCGGAAGCCTTAATCTCCAGCTTCTCTCCTGCAAACATATTTCCGACTACTTCACCGTGGATGACTATAGTTTTGGCATGTATTTCACCTGATATTTTCCCGTTTTCTCCAATCGTCACCTGATTTTCCTTAAGTTGAATCTCTCCCTCTACCCTGCCATCAATAATTAAATCCTGCCCTCCCGATACTTCCCCCTTTATGAAAATCGATTTTCCGATTTTCACTACTTCTCCTCTCTCTGGATTGCTGAGCTTCCGAACCTGGGGTGTAACGGGTATCTCCTCAGGGTATTTAACCTCTGATTCCCTATTATCCTCAGGATATTTAACTCCTAGTTCCTTCTTATCCTTGGGGTATTTAACCCCTGATTCCTTCTTATCCCACATATTTTCCCCTCCTTTCTTTAAGATTTACCAGCCTACCCTCTACTTATTCCCTATTTCCCCTTTACATTTTATAACATAAATTTTAGCAAAATTATAGGAAGACTTATTCCTCGGTTTAAAAATCTAATCGAGGAGGTGTTACTTCTGCAGCTTTTAGTCTGTATTTATTGCTATAGTTGCGATTGTGACAATTCTTATTTGCAATTTGAGGAGAGATAAATAGCACGAGAAAAAAGATAATTGCACATCTTTTAGGTATATCATCCAACTTAGTAAAACCTTAAATTTATTCCTAGTCTGCTCCGGGAGTTTTCAAAGCAATTGATTTAGAAGGAACGTTTGTTGTATACTGAGAGTTAATGATGGAGGTATTACAAGAATTTCATTAATTCTGAGAGCGGAAAAATTCAAGCTTGAGCTTTTGGAGAATGCACTTGACTCTCTGGATGAGGGTATTGAACGCTTTCTTTTAAATCGACGTCCTTCCGATCTCAAATACTCGGTTCTTCACATTGCTCAGGCGGTGGAGCTTTTCCTAAAGGCACGTCTTGTCAGGGAACACCCGCTACTCATTTATGTTAATCCAGCCAAGGCTGGCGACGACCAAAAGACTGTTGATTTCGATGATCTCCTTGGGCGGCTAATCGCAGCCGGGGTCAACTTTGACAAATCGACGCTCCAGGATCTCAGAGAGTTGCAGCGCACCAGAAACCGGTTGCAACACCATAGAATTAACCTCTTAGAGGAGACAGTTCGATCGCAGATTGGTCAGGGAACCCGTTTCCTTGAGGGATTCATCGAACGAGAGTTCGAGATAAGTCTCAAAGACCGCCTTTCTAAGGGAAGCTATACAGCCTTCCAGAAGGCAATCTCATCCTACGCAGAGTCTCTTCAGCTAGCGCTCGCTGAAATGCAGGACGATCTAAACAGCCTTGCAGAGTCGGT
The DNA here is from genome assembly GCA_001443445.1 of Candidatus Dadabacteria bacterium CSP1-2. GTDB lineage: Bacteria > Desulfobacterota_D > UBA1144 > Nemesobacterales > CSP1-2 > CSP1-2. The sequence continues at coordinate 3,046 of LDXN01000011.1, forward strand.
CAGGAGGAAGGCAGCAATCCTACAATGTGACTTCTGCGGTAATGGAACTATCATCTACCCCGATCCCACATCCACAGCCTTCAACTCATGCGACGTTCACTGCTATTTCTGTAACAATAGATCTACAGTGATCAACTGCCCCGAATGCGATGAACTAACATTAGGTGGACAATTATGCGAGGCGTGTGTGTTCATATTATCTAACAGGGCGCTGTAGAGAACTGGCCTGAGATTAATAACTATAAATTCTCTTTCAAAACCCGAAGGAAATTACCGCCCATAATTTTTCTCACACGCTCTTCTGAGTAGCCCTTTTTGAGAAAAAATTCTCCAATCTTTGGCAAGTCGGCTATGGTGTGAATATCTTGCGGAAAATCATCGACTCCTGCCCCATCTAAATCGCTTCCGATTCCAACATGGTCTTCGCCACATAAGTTTATTATGTAATCTCCATGGGCAAATATATCTTCGAGTGTGGTTCGATTTTCCTCACCACAGGTGGGATTTTCACAGTTTGTTTTTAGAAAGTGGTTGTATAACACAAGCCCAATTACACCGCCTCTTTCCGAGATTGCACGGAGTTGATCGTCTTCTAAATTTCTTGGATGGTTTGTAAGACTTCTGGCATTTGAATGTGAAGCAATTGGTATAGTCTCACAGAGCTCTATAGCTTCCCAAAAGCATTTTTCGTTAAGATGAGATAAATCAAGAGTAATTCTTAAATCATTCATTCGTTTGATTAACTCTAGCCCCTCTTTTGTCAGACCTGAATCTGTGTTATTACCCGATGCGTATTGATTTTGGTCATTCCAAGTAAGCCCTATAATCCGAACACCTCTTTCGTAAAAGTCGTTTAATTCTTTAGGCTCCTGTATAGGATCGGCTCCTTCCATCAGTGTAAGAAACCCGATTCTTGAATCTTTTTGTAGCCTGAATAGGTCACCAGTGTTTTTTACCTGAAAAATATCGTCGTTGTGCTCGTCATATATCCTGTCGTAGATTGATAATTGGTGAAGGGCGATTTCTAGTGTCTTATGAGGTTTAAATTCTGCAGGGACGAAGATTGTGTTAAAAACCAATCTGACGTTTCCCTGTTTTAACCAGGGTAGTGTAATCATGCATGGAATGGAGGGATTTACGAAATCCCTATTAAAGTAGCTTAGGTGATATGCTATATCTTCGTGCGCGTCTATTATAAAGAGGTCATTCAGCATTGGAATTATCTGCCACAAAGGCACTAAGACACTAAGTTAAAGAATAATTCTTTTAATTCCATCTTTGATAACTGGCACGTTAAAATTGATAAGGAAACCAAGACGCTTGCCGGCCAATTTTAAGTGACTAAGTATTTGAGCTTCCCACACAGGATTCATCTCCTCTACCGCTTGTAGTTCACAAATGATCAAGTCTTCCACCAGGACGTCTATTCGTAGTCCTTCATCAAATACCATTCCATCGTATATTATTGGGATATCAACCTGCCTTTGATATTTTAACCCTCGTTTGGATAGTTCATGACAAAAACATACTTCATAAACTTTTTCAAGCAACCCTGGTCCTAATTTCTTATGTACAGCATAGGCAGCATCTACAATCTTTTGAGCAATCGCCTCTTCTCTTTCTGATAGTAGTTGGAAAGTCATATTTTTTCTTTGTGCCTTTGTGTCTTAGTGGCTGAATTTGGTTAGGAGTAAAACCCCACGCTTGCAAAGCTAACGACTGAGCCTGTATCAGGCTCGAGGGCCTGATCGTAATCCAGTATTTTCCCTTTCTCTGCCTTTATAGTAGAAAGAAGTGCATAAATCGGTGAAAGACCGCATATTTTTCTCTTATCCTTTTCCTCTTTTATAGAATTAAAAAATCCCTCGGGGTTAAGATTTTCAGTGAATGAAAGGCTCAGCAGATCTCTCTGTTTTATCCATGTTAGTGTGGATTGAGATACGGGCTCAGGGTCGCCGAATTTCAGTCCTACATGAGCTAGATCTGCGCCAGCTATAACAAAGACTCTATTCCCAAGGATTTCTGTAGTTTCTCTAATAATGTTAAGAAAGCCTGTAATCTTTTCATCGTTTTTTGGTGAATCTCCATTTTGGATCATTCTAAAAAATGAATTACAAAGAATTGGGACTATCTTAAATTTTTTACTCTCTCTAAAAAGGTATTGAAGGAATACAACTTGGAATTCGATTGAATGCTCCGTGCGGTGTGTGATTTCACCCTCAAAAAGATTCCAATCGTAACGTTCAACCAGCTTTTCCACAATCTCAGTATCTGTTTCGACTTCACCAAAAGGAGTTTTAAAGTTTTTCTTAGTAAGAATGAATGGGTTTTGTACATCAGCAAAGTGGGAGGTTCCAAAAATTATAAAAAGATCTGCATCACATCTGTTAATTAATTCTCTGTATGCAAGAGCATAAGAGCGTCCGCCCCTTCTAAAATCTATGTGTGGAGAAATTATCCCGTTGATTTTCCCATCATCGGACTTAGGTGGATGAGACTGCTCAGCCTTTTCAAAGAATGAGCTAAGCCAATTTTTAACCTCATTTGCCTCTTGAGGGTACGACAGTCCTGCATGACTTGATTCCCTCACACTGGAATTCTTAAATTCTTCTTCAAGCTTCTTTTTGAAACCTCTATAGTTTTCACTGTCGAGCAACAGGGCTTCATCCAATTGATTAATTAATCCTTGAATCTCGTCTCGGAAAATGAGAATTTTAAACTGTCTCATATACTTTTCTTGAATATCAAGAATTGAATGTTTACCATCAAAAAGGCTGATAATAAAAAGGGCTTCGGATGAAACAAAAAGAATTTTCCCGCTCAAATTCTGTGGATCTCTTAAGCAAACAAGCTTCTGCCCCTGGGCCTCTACGGGAAAGGCTTCAACGTATCTTAGCTTTGGGTAGTCCATGGCGTTAAATTTTACCTAAACCTCAGCAATAAAGACACTGAATTAGAATTCAGCAGTCGAGAGTCAGGATTCAGAAGTTTTTTTATGGCTTTTGAATTCTATCTTCAGGATTCAGGTTTCAGAATCTACTTTAAAACTTTAAACCCATGTTTTTCCTTTGTGCCTTGGTGTCTTAGTGGCTACACTAAGCTTTTGCTTCTTTCCCCATCCGCCACCGCCTGGAGTTTCTATTCGGAGAATATCCGCTTTCTTGGCTTCAAAGGTTGCCTTAGGTGGAATTAATTTAGACTTTTTATTTCTAATTAAAATATTCTTTCCTTTCTTCCCCGGTTTCCCACCGAGAAGTCCATAAGGAGCAAGTCTTCTCCGCTCTGTAATTACACAAACTGTTGATTTAGAAAGAAACTTATAACCTCTTACAATTCCATCTCCGCCTCTATACTTACCATCTCCACCGCTTGCTCTTCTTATTGAATATGTGTCTATCATTATAGGTAGCTCTCTTTCAAGGGCTTCAATCGGGGTATTAAGGGTGTTTGTCATGTGGGTGTGCACTGCACTTACTCCATTTTTCCCAAACCTCCCTCCCATTCCACCTGCGATTGTCTCGTAGTAGGCAAAGTCCTTTCTTGTTCTAGGGTTCTTTCCTCCAAAGGTAATATTACTCATGGAGCCTGAGCTTGCTGCCCCTATTTTTTCTGGAATTGCTTTTGCAAGCGCTCCAAAAACTACATCTACAACACGTTGTGAAGTTTCAACGTTTCCTCCTGCAACTGCAGCAGGATAATTGGCGTTAAGTATCGAGCCTTTTTCGGCATGGATTTTGATTGCTCTAAGTGGGCCCGAATTTAAAGGCATCTCAGGAGGTGCGAAGCATTGAAAGACATATAATACAGCGGCTGTCGTAACACTTAGCGGTGTATTTATACAACCATTTACCTGAGGAGAGCTTCCACTGAAATCTACTTTCGCTTCTCCTCCTGATATAGTGATAGCGACTCGAATCGGTATTTTTCTAGTACCAGCTCCATCATCATCTAAGTAGTCCTCAAATTTATAAACTCCGTCCGGTATTTGTCTTATCACATCCCTCATCATTCTTTCGCTGTAGTTTAAAAGCTCTGAGCCTGCTTCTTTTATCTTCTGAAGTGAGTATTTTTGTATGATTTCTTTTAGTCGCTTTTCTCCGAGCTCGATGGCACCGATTTGCGCCTTAAAATCTCCTTCCCTTTCTTCAGGATCACGGGTGGAAGAGAGGATTTTTTCAAAAAGAGTTTTGTTTAACTTGCCTTTCTTATATAATTTAGATGGATGGATGATGATTCCCTCTTCGTGAATTGATGTGGAAAGTGGCATAGAACCAGGAGTAATACCACCCACATCTGCGTGATGTGCTCTTGCTGCGACAAAAAATTCTACTTTGTTATCCACAAAAACAGGCGCAATACAGGTTACGTCTGGAAGATGAGTTCCGCCTTTAAATGGGTCATTCAAAACAAATATATCACCTTCTTTAATTTCAGGCTCTTCTAAAACTGCTTTTACTGCGAAACTCATTGAACCCAGATGAACAGGAATATGCGCAGCTTGAGCTATCATCTCGCCGTTTGCCTGAAATAATGCGCATGAGAGATCCCTTCGCTCCTTAATGTTTGGAGAAAATCCCGCACGTACAAGTACCATTCCCATCTCTTCTGCGATAGAGCTCAGTATGTTATGAAATATTTCAAGCTCAAATGGACTTAGCGACATTCGGGGTGCCCTTTTGTATTGTAAGAAACGAAAAAGTTAATATCCATTTCAAAAATTCGGCTATAATTCAGATCCTTCTCTTGTTTCTAGTCCGAGTTCGGTAAGGATTTTATATTCTTCTATGTCTTGACTCAAATTGTATTTAAGAATAATCTGCATTACCTCGTCCTCTTGGATTTTATACATCTTATCTGCTTTTATGATCAGAACCTTTTTTCCTCTCGGACCCCATACGTGAGGGTTTGTAGGTCCAAAGAGTGTAATGATCGGTACTCCGACCGCTGCGGCAAGATGAGAAATCCCAGTATCACATCCTAAGTAGAGATGAGAGAGATTGAGGACGGCAGCGACCTTGGGGAGGTAATTCAAATGAAGAAAAGCAGAGGTGGGAAAATTGGATTTGATTAATTTTAAATTTTCTTCCTCTGCCGGGCCTATTACCCAGATTGATTTTCCGCCTAGTGTGTTTTCAATCCATTTCCCAATATTAATGAATTTCTCTATTGACCACCCCTTTATACCGTAGGTTCTCGGATGTATAGCTACTAATGGTTCATATTTCATAAAGGGTGATAGAAACTTAGAGGCGAAATCTAGGTCTTCACTACTTAAGTGAACCTTTGGAAATAAAGGAGGATTAACGTCGAGACCTATTTCCCTAAGAATAAGTGCCGTGTAATCGGCTGCGTGCAAATCGTCTCCTTTAGGAAAGGGTAGGTAGATAAGAATCTGTTTAGCCCCGATTCTTTTTAGGTTTTCTTTTATGATTCTTTCAGGATCGTTTATGTATGCGAGAATTAAATCAAAAGAAGAAAAGTAATCGGTAATCTCTTTGCTTAGTTTTCCATCCTTTGAATAAAGCTCTTGGGTGAGTTTTATTTCTCCAGCCGAAATTGCATCCACATAGTATCTCTTATTTGCAATCTCCCAGTATTCACGATTGCCGATAACCTCTATGTAGGCATCAGGATGGTATTCTCTCAAGATTCCAAGCGTAGGAAGCGTGATAATAACGTCTCCTATAGCTCCTCGTCTAATTACCAAGATTCGCAATGTATATGACCCTCGGAGAATTTTTTAAAATACCTTGTTTAAATTTACACAAGTTAGAGTTATGTTTAAAAGAACCAGTGTTATGTGATAAAATTCTAAAGTTACCAGTAAGTATTGATGTTGTTTACTACTTTTGTAGCTTTATTTAGTTAACAGGTTTATCAGAAATTAACAAACAATACAAGAAATAGAAAAGGGATGAAAAATACCTAATGGATTTACTTGTTACAGGCGTGGCTGGTTTCATTGGTTCTCATCTTGCAGAAAGGCTTCTTAAAGAAGGTTTTCAAGTAATTGGCTTAGATTCATTTCTAGATTATTATCCAAAAAAGATTAAAGAGAATAATTTAAAGGGATTAGTTAGTGATAATAAGTTTACATTTATTGAGGGCAGTATATTTGAGTTGAATCTAAAGGAGATTTTAAAAAGGGTTGATGCCATCTTTCATCAGGCTGCCATTCCAGGTGTCAGAGCAAGTTGGGGAAAAGAATTTAATAAATATATAGAAAACAACATACTTGGAACCCAGGTTCTACTTGAAGCCTGTAAGGATGCAAAGATTAAAAAATTCATCTATGCATCTTCTTCTTCAGTCTATGGAGACGCTGATGAACTTCCTATCAAGGAAACTTCGGCTACAAAGCCTGTTTCGCCTTATGGTGTTTCAAAACTCGCTGGAGAGCATTTGGCAACTCTCTACTATAAAGGATATGATATTTCAACCGTATCGCTTAGATACTTTACTGTATATGGACCAAGACAACGCCCCGATATGGGATTTCATAAATTCATAACTGCAATTCTTCTAGAAAAAGAAATAGAAATCTACGGCACAGGAGATCAAACAAGGGACTTTACCTTTATTGATGATGTTGTAGAGGCGAATCTACAGGCTTTCATCAAAGGAAAGAACGGTGATGTATATAACGTTGGGGGAGGGAGCAGAATAGCACTTATTGAAGTTATAAAAATCATTGAAGAGATAGTAGGGAGGAAAGCAATCTTAAAATATGTAGAGCATCAGAGGGGCGATGCGCAGCATACATATGCTGACATATCAAAGGCAAAAAGAGACTTTGGTTATACTCCTAGGGTTGATATTTATGAAGGGCTAAAAAGACATTACGATTGGCTAAAGGAAAATTTGGATGTTTATAGATAGAATTTTAGCCAAGCTAGGCTAGTGAAAGTAAATTATTTTGATTTTTTTATAGTGCATGAAGAAGGCTGTCATTGCGAGGAGTGAAACGACAAAGCAATCTAATTGAGATTCCTCACTACATTCGGAATGACACTCCTTACTAGATCGCTTCGCTAACGATGACTACTCTTTTCAACGCACTAATTTCTGGTAGGAACGGTATAAGTACCTTAAATGGAGGTTAATAATGCCGATAGATGAAAAGCTTCTTGAAATCCTTGCCTGTCCAAAATGTAAAGGTGATATTAGGCTTAAAGATGATCAATCTGGTTTAATATGTGATCAATGTAAACTTCTATATCCCATCAAAGACGATATTCCAATAATGCTTATTGATGAAGCAATAAAGCTTGAGCAGACAGAATGATCTTTTCATAATTACCATTACGAGCATATATAGTGAGGCAATCAAATGACTGATTTTGAGATTGCTTCGGGATTTCATCCCTCGCAATCATACCTTTATGTTAAGCAAAGGCAGGGCTTAGTGGAGTTGTTCCTTATTACAACAAAGTATACTGCTTAATATAATATATTTAATTTAACTGAGTACTTCTTTGACGGCCTCTCCTATCTCTGCAGGGCTTGGAGTTACTTTTATACCTGCACGCTCTAGGGCCATAATCTTATCCTTTGCACTGCCAGAACTACCTGAAATAATAGCCCCAGCATGACCCATTCGCTTTCCTTTTGGAGCTGTGGAACCAGCGATAAAAGCAACTACCGGTTTACTGAATTTTTTCTTAATATACTCTGCTGCTTCTTCTTCTGCGCTTCCTCCAATTTCTCCTATTAAAACCACAGCATCTGTTTCGTTATCTTTCTCAAAGAGTTTTAGAACATCAATGAAGGTAGAGCCAACAACTGGATCACCACCTATTCCAACACATGTCGACTGACCAATACCTAAATTCGTCAGTTGCCAGACAGCTTCATATGTGAGTGTTCCGCTCCTTGAGATTACTCCAATCCTTCCGGGAAGGTGAATGTATCCTGGCATTATCCCCACTTTTGCTTCGCCAGGGGTCATAGCTCCTGGACAGTTTGGACCGATAAGTCTTGCTTTTTTCCCTTCCATATATCTTTTAACCTTAATCATATCAAGGGTAGGGATTCCTTCCGTTATGCACACAACGAGGTTGATTCCTGCATCTACGGCTTCTACTATAGCATCCGCAGCAAATGGTGCAGGGACAAATATTAGTGAGGTATTTGCCTTCGTTTCTTTCACTGCATCTAATGCAGTGTTAAACACATGGAAACCTTCTACTTCAGTACCACCTTTTCCGGGTGTAACTCCACCCACAACTTTAGTTCCATATTCACGGCATTGGGTAGCATGGAAAAGCCCGGCGCTTCCAGTAATACCTTGCACCACGACGCGTGTATCTTTATTTACGAGAATGCTCATTACTTCTCTACTCCTTTAGTGAATTGTGAGGCAAATTGGATTGGAATCATATCATAGCTTGGGTGGGGTTTCAACAGATCAGCTTTTGAGGCACATCGAAAAACTCTAATAACACAATCATGAAAGATTTTCTTTTAAATTACATAATTAAGGGTTTTCTCAGGTGTAAAAATATTCTTTTAAATGACAGGTATTATTACCGACTAGACATAGTATTTAAACAGCTTAATAGATTGTTTATATTCTAGTATTTCATCAGACCTATTTTCTTTTATGAATATTCTACCATTAAAGCACTTTATTCAAAACCGTGATTCATAAAATTGGAATTGTTCTTGACTCAGCTATGGGACTCTAATAATATTTAATCAGAATTCTTAGAGGATGGTTAAATATTATAGGGCAGATTAAAATTAAATGTTTAGTTTTATCTTATTAAGAGGATCCGAAAAATCCTAGAGTATGAGAAAGACATAAAGATTATGGCAGAGCAGCTTTAGTAAAGCATTTAGTGAAGTAAGGGTGATTTCTAGGCAGAATGATAATGAAAATGACCTCAAAGCCATTTCAACCTTTGAGAAAAGTTAAACTTAAACAATTAAAATCTATCATTACAAAAAGAGAACAAGATGTTGTACAACTCGTTATTCAGGGATACAGTAACAAGCAGATTTCTAGAAAGCTTCGTATAAAAGAAAAGACAGTAAAGAGTCACTTAGTACAAATCTTTAAAAAACTCGGCGTTAGAAGTAGACTTCAACTTACCGTTGCTTTGCTTAGTTCTGGTATTAACAAATCTTTTTTTTCGTACTAAATCAAGTCATAGAAAGTAAAGTGATGTATTAAGAGAAAGCGGTGCTAAAGTACTAATTAGTTTGCATATTCAATGTAGTGTAAAGCTATAATAAGATGGGATGAATTTTAAACAATACCTTTTTATATACTTGTGGTAGAATTACTGGGGTAAAATGCGGGTTACGATTTGTATAAATTTGTATTTAACACCGATAAATAGAGTGGTAAATTACGCAACCTCAATAGAACTACCCTGGCTTAGGTAATATTCCACTATTTAAGTATATATAATTCAGTATCATGATATTGAATAGTACATAAACTTGCAAAAAAGGTTTTTTATGTTAATCATTTAAAGTTAATTTGTGTTTTTAACTTCGATACTGGAGGAGTTATTGTGGAAGAAAACAATGTTGGCGACGTAATCAGTATGAAACAGCTTCTTGAAGCGGGTGTGCACTTCGGGCATCAGATGAGCCACTGGAACCCTAGGATGAAACCCTACATATTTGGGAGTAGAAACGGTATACACATAATAGACCTTCAGCAGACTGCAAGCCTATTTAAAATGGCTTATAACTTCGTTAGGAATGTAATAGCTGACGGTGGTGAGGTCCTATTTGTGGGGACAAAAAAACAGGCTCAGGGGATCATTGCTGAAGAAGCAATAAGGGCTGGAATGCCATTTGCTAATACTCGTTGGTTAGGTGGAACTCTCACCAATTTTGCTACAATTCGCTCAAGGGTTGACTATCTGCTTGAGTTGAAGAAGATGGAGGAAGAAAAACAATTGGACCTTCTTCCTAAGAAGGAGGCAAAGGGACTTAAAAGGGAGATTCAGAAGCTAGAATATCTGCTAAATGGAATTATTAACATGAAGAAAATACCAGATGCATTGTTCGTTGTTGATATAAAAAAGGAATACACTGCTGTTCGTGAAGCAAAAAAGATTGGGATTCCAGTTGTAGCTGTAATAGACACAAATTGTGACCCGTCAACTGCAGATCTCCCCATCCCCGGTAATGACGATGCAATTAGGGCTATAAAGCTCTTTACATCGAAGATAGCTGATGGATGCATAGAAGGAAGACATATTTATGATCAGAGGGTACTTGCTGGAGAAATTGTAAGGAAACAAGAAGAAAGGGCCCCGGTAGTAATAGAAAGAAAGGTATTTGTTTTTAAGGAATATGGAGGTGAAATAGAGACAGAGGAAAAACCGGTTCCTGTTGACTATACAAAAGACGTGGGCGAAACCGGGGAGGAAACCGAACATGGCTGAGGTTACAGCTCAGATGGTAAAGGAACTCAGGGATAGAACTGGAGCACCCTTTCTCGATTGTAAGAAGGCTCTGGAGGAGGTTATGGGTGATTATGAAAAGGCTGCTGAAATTCTCAGAATCAAGGGTCTAGCAAAAGCAGCCAAAAAAGCAGGAAGAGAAACGCCTGAAGGGATAATAACTTCTTATATTCATGCTGGCGGAAAGATAGGTGTTATGGTCGAAGTAAACTGCGAGACGGATTTTGTTGCAAGAAACGAGGAATTTCAGAGACTTGCAAAAGAGATCGCAATGCAGATTGCTGCTGCAAATCCTAGGTTTATAAGTCGAGAGGATGTACCTGAGTCTGTTTACTTAAAAGAAAGAGAGATAATGACTGCTCAGGTAATAGAGTCGGGAAAGCCAGCGAGTGTTGCTGACAAGATTGTTCAAGGAAAGATTGAAAAATTTTATGAGGAGATATGTCTTCTTGAACAGACATATATTAGAGATCCTAAAATTAAGATAAGTGACCTTATAAGCTCAATGGTTGCTCAGTTAGGAGAGAATGTTGTAGTAAGGAGGTTTATAAGATATCAGTTGGGTGAACCTATTGAGTGAAGTTAAATGAACTCTTTAAGCCCTTTGCCAAAACCTAAGTATAGAAGGATTCTTCTTAAGCTCAGCGGAGAAGCTCTTCAGGGTGAGCAAAATTACGGAATAAGTCTTAGTGTTCTAGAAACTATTTCAGAAGAGATAAAAGAGATTCATGCCTTAGGTGTCGAAACAGCCCTTGTAATAGGCGGTGGGAATATATTTAGGGGAATTGCAGGAGCGGCAACTGGTATGGACAGAGCGACAGCGGACTATATGGGCATGATCGCTACAGTCATAAATGCCCTTGCTTTACAGGACTCTCTTGAAAGGAAAGGCATAGTGACGCGTGTACAGACAGCCCTTGAGATCAAGCAGGTTGCTGAGCCTTATATCAGGAGAAGAGCAATGAGGCATCTAGAGAAGGGAAGGGTCGTTATACTTGCCGCTGGAACTGGAAACCCGTTTTTTACAACCGATACTGCAGCGACATTAAGGGCGCTAGAGATTGGAGCCGAGGTTATTCTTAAAGCTACTAAAGTCGATGGAGTATATGATAGAGATCCGATGAGATACAGTGATGCTACGAAATTTAAGGAGCTTAATTATATGGAAGTTCTGAAACGGGGATTGAAAATAATGGACGCTACTGCAATTTCGCTTTGTATGGAAAGCAGCATTCCAATTGTTGTTTTTAATCTTTTTGAGAGCGGCAATATAAAGAGAATCATCATGGGTGAAGAGATAGGAACAACCGTCAGGAGTAGTGTGGAATGACTGAAATTAAGAGCTTAAATGAAATCCTAGATGATATGAAGAAAAGGATGAATAAATCCATAGATGTGTTTAAAATGGAGCTCAACAAGGTGAGAACGGGAAGGGCCTCTACTGCTCTAGTTGAGCATATAAAGGTTGATTATTATGGTACTCAGACACCACTTACTCAACTTGCTACGATTTCTGTTCCCGAGCCAAGGACAATATTAATTCAACCTTGGGATATAACTGCTATCGCAAGCATCGAGAAAGCAATTAGACAATCTGATCTTGGCGTCAACCCTTCGAACGATGGGAAGGTAATAAGAATAGCAATACCTCATCTTACTGAGGAGAGAAGAAAGGAGCTTGTGAAATATACAGGTAAAAGCGCTGAGGAGTATAGAGTAGCTGTAAGACAGATAAGGAAAGACACAAACAATCATGTTAAAGAAGCAGAGAAAGGAAAAAAAATAACAGAGGATGAAGCCAAAAAGAGTCTTACTAAGATTCAGGAGATTACAGATGATTTTATAAAGAAGATTAATGAGACCTTGGAAAAGAAAGAAAAGGAGATCATGGAGTTTTAGAGTTCTATCATAGTAGTTAATGTAATTGAAGTCTCTTCATTTTTAATCCCAACTTTGTTCAAATATAACCTGAAATTCAATAGCATATAGCGGTTTGTGATATTAAGAATTTTGATCTTTCTCTATCAGAGTAAAATTTAGCACTGTTTATAAGTAAGTTAGGAAAATAGTTTAAGGAATTAAAATTCCTCCTCGCATATCTTTACCCGAATAACCCTAAATTCTATAAGAGTGAGCAAAGTATGTCATCGCATTATATTGTTCATTTTTATGTTAAAATTTTAGATAATAGATTCAGTGGAAGTAAATAGATGAGATTTATAAAGGATCATTGCACTAATCTCTTTATTTATCTATTTATGTTATCAGCTTTAACATCCTTGTTTTGTTTTTTATTTCTTGTTGTTTTTCTTCTACGTTATACCTTTGAATCGGTAACCGAACAAGAACAAACAATTGCATACTATTTTTTTATTATGTTGTTAACAGGTCTTCTGATGGTTCCATTATCTCTCTTTATTCTGGATAGAATAGAAAGGCTTAAGGAATAAGGAAAACTAGCTATTATTATGAAATTTGTAGTGATAGACGGATCTTTTGGAGAGGGTGGGGGTCAGATTCTTAGAACTTCCCTCTCGCTTTCGATCATTACAGGAAAGCCATTTGAGATAATAAATATTAGGGCAGGAAGGGAAAACCCCGGACTACGCCCTCAACACCTTGCCTCAGTACACTCAGCAGCAAGGATAAGCTCTGCTTGTTTAGAGGGAGCAGAACTCGGTTCACTTAGGCTAAGATTTATTCCGAATGAAGTAGAACCAGGAGAGTATAGACTTGATGTATCAACTGCAGGAGCAACATCTCTTGTTCTCCAGACAATATTTTTCCACTGGCTCTCAAGGGAAAATCTGGTTCCATTGCTACTATAAGGGGAGGCACTCATGTTCCTTGGAGTCCGCCTTTTGAATTTCTTGAAGAGGAATGGATTCCATTTATGAGAAGAATAGGTTTTCAGGGGGAGCTGAAATTGAAACGTGCAGGATTTTATCCAAGAGGAGGTGGAGAAATTATTTCTAGCATTGAGCCGATAAAGGTTATTTTGCCGCTGGTGATTAAAGGAAGAGGTAATTTAATAAAAGTAATTGGAATCTCGGCAGTAGGAGATCTTTCAAAAGTGGTGGCGGAAAGAGGGAAAGAGAGGTTAATACAAATTCTAAACGAATACAACATTTATAATCAAGTAGAATCAAGAGATTTACCATCATTTGGACGAGGGGCGATTGTGTTTTTAAAAGCCGTGTTTGAAAATACAACCGTGTGCTATAGCGCGCTTGGAGAAAGAGGGAAAAGAATGGAAGAAGTATCAGAGGAAGCGAGTCAGAAATTGTTTAATTTTCTAAAAAGCGATGCTACGGTTGATGAAAACATGGGTGACCAGTTGCTCCTACCGCTTGCTTTAGCTCATGGCAATTCATTTTTTAAGGTTCCAAGAATTACTGAGCATATAAAAACCAATACCGAAATTATTAAAAAATTTTTGAATGAAGCTAGGATTCATTTTGAAGGTAATGAGATTTTAGTTGAAGGAATCGGGGATCGATAGACAACTCTTCCCTTTAGTTAATATGTCAGTATTAAAGACCTTAATTATGTAAGATAGGAACTTTTTGGCACCAGGTTACAAACTAGAAAAATGTGGCTGGTAAATGTATTCTGAAATTGGAATGGCAGATGAGAACTATTATTTAGTTGCAGTTGGTTATATAAATTAACTAGAATCAACATTAAATAAATATCTGGCCCTTATCCACAACTATTAAAGCTACATATAAACTTTGAATAACTTTCAACAAATTTTAAAGTTATCCTTTAAAAAATCTACCGTTATTTTCAATAAGTCAATTTGACCTCATTATAACCTTATATGTTTGAACATATCACTGTAGGATTGTTCTCCAACTACAACCCTAACGAATGCTTCGCTGAATTTATTTGTTTTTCTTACTAAGTTATATGTAAAGAAACTAAGGTTATAAAAAACTTAGCTATGTAGCTCGCAAATTTGAAGTCAGCTATGATTTCATTTTTAACTTTTTGTGTTTATTAGTCTAGCAAAAGAGAGTCTGTAGTTAAACTTTGAGCGATCACTTCTGCAGCAATCTGCCCACTTCTAAGCCCGAAGTATATACCTTCACCTGTTATCGGATCGGCAAGTCCTGCTGCGTCTCCTATAAGCAGCCCCCTTTTTGTATTTAGAATTTCATCCCTTCCTCCTATAGGGATCCGATGCCCTACAAGAGAGCGGCAGATGTAGTTTTTGGCAAGCCCCTTTCTCTCTAGTTAGAAAGAGAAGAATCTTTTAATCTCTTTTACCTTTGGCAGGGTTGTAAAAACTCCGACAGAGAGGTGGTCTCTTTTAGGAAATATCCAGCCGTAACCTTTAGGGATAACATTAAAATCAAGGTGAAGGGAACCGTCGTATACGGATAAGTTGGCTGAATCGTTAATTGGAAAAATCTCCCCCTCTAAGGCAGCGCCCAGTTTTGGTTTTTTCCTAAGTTCTAGAGACCTTGCCACAAGGCTTGTTACACCATCTGCCCCTATTATCACCTTTGACTTAAAATTCCCTTTTTCCGTCGTTACAAGTACGTAATCTGGAAATTCTTTTACAAAATTGACTCTCGTTTGATCAATAAGGTTTACCCCGTAATATTTAGATTTTTGGACGAGGAAATAATCGAATTTGTCTCTCATTACCATGGTGACTATTGGAAAAGAAGTCGTCTTTGCAAATCGCCATCTGTGATTGAGAGTCAAATGGGTATTAAAGGTGTAGTTTTCAGCTATAGCACGTATATCCTCAGGTAGAATGTCTACAGCTTTTTTTGTTAATCCACCTGCACAAAATACCTTGGGAGTTTTTCTTTTTCTAATAAAAGCACTCTTAAGTTTCTCTTTGAAAGTTCATAGGCGCACATACCACCTGCCGGCCCTGTTCCTACAATAATTACGTCATAATCGGTATATGTGTTATTCATCTATTGTAGGGGCGAACCTCAGTGTTTGCCCAGTTGCTGTTTGTGTGTTTCATTAGGGCAGACACGTGGGTCTGTCCTACTAATAAATCAAAAACTATCAGCTTTTTAAGCCCTCGTTTATCTTTACCAATAACTCCTCGTGTAACTTCCCATTACTAAGTATCAGGTCCGATTTATTAAGGTTCCAAGTTCGTCCTTTAAAATCTGTTACCTTTCCTCCTGCCTCTTCTACGAGTATAGCTCCGGCTGCTATATCCCAGGGATTGATTTTTGTAACTACGTAAGCTTCCGCTCTACCACAAGCGACCCATGCTGATTCAATGGCAGCCGAGCCTAGTTTCCTCATATCAAGAACATCGGGCCTTATTTCTCGAAAGAGTTTTGTGCTCCTTATAATATTTCTGTCTGAACCTTCGCAAGAAACAATGGATGATTTATTTATCTCATGCGTCGTCGAAACAGAAATCGTATTATTATTTAAAAATGCTCCTTTTCCTTTCTCTGTCGCGTAAAGTTCATCTAAGACAGGGGCATAAACAATTCCTAGAATGAGCTCTTTTTTATACCGAAGCGCAATTGAAATGCTAAAAAATGGATTTTTCTTTGTAAAATTCCCAGTGCCATCAAGAGGATCTACAATCCATGTGTAGGATGCCCCTTTGTTTATTAATCCTGCTTCTTCTGAAAGTATGTTGTGATGTGGGTATTTCTTCTTTATACCACCGATAATGATTTTTTCTGATTCTAAATCAAATTTGGTGACTAATTGTTTAGGGTCCTTTGATTCGTTTTTAATGAAGGCTAAAGATTTAAACCCCTGTAGTAAAACAGTTCCTGCTTTTTTAGCTAGTTCAACGGCGTATTCTTTCATATAGTGCCCCTTTGTCCTTGCAAGTAAAATAGTGCGCAAACAATATTAGGCAGGATTAGAAAATCCCGACTATCGCTATATATTGAAATTCTACCTTAGATAGGCGGGACATTCTTGTCCTGCAACTGATTTATTTATTCAAGAAGAGATTATCTCTACACCACCCATATAGGGGATAAGAATTTTCGGTATTACAACCGATCCATCGCGTTCTTGATAATTCTCTAAGAGGGCAACAACTGTTCTTCCAACAGCTAGCCCCGACCCGTTAAGTGTGTGTAGAAATGCTGGTTTTCTTCCGCCTTTTGGACGGTATCTTATATTAGCTCTTCTTGCCTGAAAGTCTTCAAAGTCGCTGCAAGAAGAGATCTCTCTATAGGTATTTTCGCTTGGAATCCAAACCTCTACGTCGTAGGTTTTAGCAGATGAAAATCCCATATCCCCTGTCGAGAGAACTACGATTCTATGTGGAAGCTCAAGGAGTTCAAGCACGCGAGCGGCATCGTTTGTTAGAGATTCAAGCTCAGGGTAGGAATTTTCAGGGGTTACAAATTTTACAAGCTCAACCTTGTTAAATTGGTGTTGTCTTATAATTCCACGTACATCCTTTCCATATGAACCAGCTTCTCTCCTAAAGCATGGTGAACAAGATACATATTTCTTAGGAAGCTCTTCCTCGCCTAGTGTTTCTTCTCTATGAATATTTGTTACGGGGACTTCTGCGGTAGGAATTAGAAAAAAATCTGTTCCGTTTACTTTAAATAAATCTTCTTCAAACTTTGGAAGATTCCCTGTGCCGATAAAACTATCTCGATTTGCCATAAAAGGTGGAAGCACCTCAGTATACCCATGTTCATTTACATGTAAGTCAATCATAAAATTTATAAGAGCCCGTTCGAGCCTCGCTCCTAGTCCTTTATAAAGAGCAAACCCTGCTCCTGCAATTTTAGCGGCTCTATCTAGGTCAAGAATATCGAGTTTCTTTCCCACTTCTACGTGGTCTTTAGGCTCAAAATCGAATTGCCTTGGACGCCCCCAGCGTCTTAGCTCAACGTTATCTAAAGAGCTTTTCCCAACAGGAACGGAGGTGTGAGGAATATTAGGGATTGTGAGAAGAAATTCCCTGAATTCATTCTCGGTTTCGGTTCTTTTCTCGCTGAGCTCTTTGACATTTTCTGAAGATTTCCTTAGCTCTATTTGTAACTTCTCGGCTTCTTCTTTTTTCCCCTGCCTTTTAAGCTCTCCGACTTTCTTTGAGCCGGTATTTCTCAGGTGTTCAAGCTCTTCAACTTCACGGATCATTCTTCTTCTTTCTTCATCGAGTGCTGTGAATTTCTCAAAGTCTATATGAACTCCACGCTCTTCCATTTTTTTCTTTACATAGTCAAGATTTTCCTTTATGAATTTTGGATCAAGCATAGTTTTTATAACTTTACGTAAGGCGTGAGGCGATTTTTACCCCTTACGCTCTCACGCCTTACGATGTTGCCCAATTCCTACTATCCCTTTATAACCCCAATCGGTCTTAATCTTGCAACCTTTTTAGCAATACCAGCGTTATGCACAACGTCACAGACATCTTCTACCTGCTTATAAGCCTCTGGCATCTCCTCGAGCACTGTTCTCTTTCCTCTTGCCATTAAAATGATTCCTTTTCTTTCAAGTTCAGCAAAAAGGTCTCTATCTCTCCCCCTCCTTACAGCTTCATTTCTTGAAAGCATTCTTCCTGCTCCATGACAGCTCGTTCCGAATGTTTCTTCCAGGGCTGCCTCGGTTCCTACGAGAACAAAAGAAGCTCTACCCATATCGCCTGGAATAAGCACGGGTTGGCCTACGTTTCTATAGATTTCTGGTATGAGGGGATGTCCTTTGGGAAACGCCCTTGTTGCTCCTTTCCTGTGAACACATACCTTTTTAGTTTTTCCATTAACCTTATGATCTTCAAATTTAGCAATGTTGTGGCTTACGTCATAAACAAGGTGTCCTCCTAACTCTCTCGGGCCAATATTGAAAACCTTATAAAATGCCTCTCTTGAAAAAGCCATAATAATCTGTCTGTTTGTCCAAGCATAATTTACAGCCGCTGCAAATGCTGAAAGGTAATCTCTTCCTTCTTTTGATTTAATGTGGGCACAGGCAAGTTGTTTGTCTGGAAGATTGATCCCTTCTCTTCTCATATAGGAAAGCATTTTGTCTATATAATCCGTGCAGATCTGATGACCAAACCCACGAGAGCCACAGTGAATAAGCACGCACACTTGGTCCTTAAAAAGTCCAAAATCGTCTGCGACTCGAGTATTATAAATTTCATCTACAACGTCAACCTCGAGAAAATGATTTCCTGAGCCAAGTGTTCCAAGCTGGTCACTACCTCTTTCAAAAGCCTTGTTGCTTATCGCATCCGACTCACCGCCGGGAAAGGTTCCATGGTCTTCAATCCTTTCCAAATCCTCAGCGTCACCCCATCCTCTTTCAATCGCCCACTTTGCCCCTTTTTTTATAAGCTCTTTGTAGTCGCTTTTTGAAAGCTTAATTTTTCCGCTTGATCCAACTCCAGACGGTACTCGACTGAAAAGCTCTGTGACTAACTCTCTGAGTTTTGGTCTCACTTCTTCTTCAGTTAGACTTGTTCTCATAAGCCTTACGCCGCAGTTAATATCGTAACCTACTCCTCCGGGCGAAATCACACCCTCTTCAACGTCCATAGCGGCAACCCCTCCTATCGGAAACCCGTACCCCCAGTGTATATCGGGCATAGCGATGGAGTATTTTTGAATTCCCGGAAGGTAAGCGACGTTTACTACCTGTTCAAGCGCTTTGTCTTTTTGAATATCTTTTAACATCTTTTCAGTTGCATAAACTCTTCCCGGGACACGCATCCCGCCTTTTTTGGGTATCTCCCAAAGATAATCGTGTATTTTTTCGAGTTTTATTTCTTCACTCATAACCCTCGTCACCCCATTGTTTTGAAATGATGCAAGATGCAAGATTCATGATGCACGATAAATTAAGCTGTTACATGCATCCTGCATCCTCATTATTTTCATTCGTGCTTATTTGTGTTAATTCGTGGCTAATAAATGTCAGAAAGCAATTTACACATCAAACACGATATCTACTTTCAATTTATCATTTATAGGTTCTATTTTCAAATTGTGATAAGTGACGGCTTTTATATCAAAGCTTAGTTCGTGTTTGTCTATATCAATTTTTTCACCAATGGCTTTTCCTTTTGCATGAGTTTCACTAATCAGATTTAACCTAAAATCCTTAAATACCATCTTCTTTACTTCATGAAGAAAAAGAATCTCCTGAAGCCAGTGAACGAGAAGCTCCTCTATGTTTTCTCCATGAACCTCGATTTCAATTTCTTGAGAAGGGTTTATTTTCTCTCTATCTGTTATTAACTCCATCATCGCACACGCGGCATTTTCAAAAAGCTCGTCAATGGATTTTCCATAAACTCTAATACACGCATCTGCTGTGTGATCGAGTAACTCGTAGTCCATAATTTAGGATTTTAGCATGAATGTAAGGATTCTGGAATTTAAAATGCACCGGGGGCAGGGTTACAAACCTTCCCCCTAATATTGAAAATTTAAAATATACCGATAGATGGGACATTCTTGTCCCGTCGGTCGGGGTTAGAAAACCCCGCCTATCATGGCATTGGTTTCGTGATGGGCTCGAGGAATGATAGATGGAGCATTATTACGATAACGATAGTAGGGACTTTCTTGTCCCGGATTAGTATATGATTATTTAGAGACGCATAGCAATGCGTCTCTACAGATTGTCGGATTCGGCACATGGTCAAATAATTGTAGAAATCCTATTCGTTAAATAGATTCCCGTTAAACAAATCTTCAGCTATGAATGCTGCTGATTCACTTCGTCTTCTTGGATTTGAAAATGGGCCGCCGTCGTTTGGAGAAAAAGGATTTCCGGGATTTTCTACACACTCGATTCCTGTGGAGTTATAAGGAGCGGCAACCATTCGTGCGAGATTAATCCTTTTTTCTTTTAGAGACTCACCCTTTATAAATTCATAGATTTGGCTTGGATCTCCATTTGTAAGGATGATTTCTCCATTGAGAAAGTTATTTGTCCAAGAACTTGAGGAACAAGCCTTAATATTTTCTAGTATTTTTCTAATCTCTCTAGCCGCTGCCTCGATAGCTATCGCAGGCTCGGTGAGCTTTTTTCCTGTGATAATTTTTATAGTTTCATTTTTATGCGGCTTATTGTCACCGAATCTTTGCACGGCTTCAGTTGAGTTTTGATATTTTTGAATATCTTCCTCCGTCACGTCTACGAGTTTATGGAAGATGGCAGTATCAATCTGAATCTGCGCAATTCCTACTGAACCCTTTCCAACGCCAATCCATTCCTGACCTAAGTCTAAAAGGTTAATATCTGCAAGCTCATTCAAGATTATCGTGTTAAGAAGCTCCGTAGGGATATTATTACGATTTGCGCTCTCTTTTAACTCCTGACTGCAAGGAGATAGTTTATTCTCATACCAGTTAAGGCGTTCGCTGAAGCCCTTAGAGCGGAGTGTATCGGGGGTCATTCTTTCTAATTTCACAGAGGAACAGGGTTTTGCAGCAAGGGAATATGAGGCATTAAATAGAAGTAACATTGCTGATAAGGATATTGTAAAATAATACGTTAGATTTCCATTCATCTTGTATCTTGTCTGCACCAGTTCTAAATTCCAAGTAATAGTAAGCCCTTTGTTGCTTCACTTCAAGTGCATCTTGAGTCTTCGTCCTTAGCGTTTAGCTTTAATTTAATAATTCCCTGTAGCTTGCTACTGGGTTTCAATGTCATTTCGAGCAATGCGAGAAATCTAGATCTCTCACGTGTGTTCGAGATGACACCTGATGTCAGATTACCTCGTCAATTAGCTTATCGCTTGACTGAGTTGTCAGCCGAGGTGTCACAACGAGATCTGTTCATATTTTGATACCCTGCAGCTTGCTACAGGGTTCTTCATTGAATTTTGATAAATTAGCTTGATGGGAGCTATGCTATAATATTCTTTGTCCCACATTGTTATTTCAGTTTATGCTTCAAAGTAGACTTATATAATCTCGAAGTAATAGGAGGATTCTATGAATAAAAAATCCTTTACTGTAAGTGTTATCTTCACCGTGCTATTTCTTTTTTTCTCCTTTCAAATAAGTAGTACTACTGAACAAAAAGAAAAGGGTCTAATAAAACAAGAATTGATTAAACGAGGTGAACACCTTGTACGATTTGGAGGATGCAATGATTGCCATACTCCGAAGGTGTTAACACCTAATGGTCCTGTCCCTGATAAGGAGCGTCTTTTGTCAGGTCATCCGTCGGATTCAAAGTTCTCTACTATCGATTTCAGTCTAGTTGAGAGTGGTAACTGGATTCTTTTTAGTCGTGATTTAACTTTAGCTGTGGGACCTTGGGGTGTAACCTTTGCGACAAATTTGACGCCAGACAAACAAACGGGAATCGGTTTATGGATAGAGGAAATATTCATAAATTCGATGCGGACCGGAAAGCATATGGGCGCAGGGCCTCCAATTCTTCCCCCAATGCCCTGGTGTTCAATCTGGAACATCTTGAGGATGAGGATCTGAAAGCAATTTTTGTTTATCTCCAATCATTGAAACCCGTTAAAAACCTTGTGCCTGCTTCTATTCCCCCATCACAATTGAAAACAAAATAATTGTAGAAAGTTAGAAAGGTTGCAATATTTCTGTCATTGTGGTTAATTTAAATAACTTATGTTACGTAGTTTTACGAATTTGTCATGCCCGAATGTTTTTATCGGGCATCCATAAATAATTTGATACTGGATTCCCATAAATCTTGTACCCGAAAGCTTTTATCGGGTAACATGCGGGGATGACAGCTTTATGTTCCACTTGAACGTATGAGTGCGTAACATCAGTGACTAATAAACAAAAACGGAGGGATAGAGATGAAACTCAATCGAGATACTGCAATTACATATCTGGGACATGCTACTTTTAAGATTAAGTCACCTAAGGGTAAAACGATACTGGTAGACCCCTGGGTTCAGGGAAACCCTGCTTGTCCAAAGGAGCATCAAAAGTTTGACAAGATAGATATTATGGCGATCACACACGGTCATTTTGACCATATAGGTGATGCTGTGACCCTTGGAAAGGAATATAAACCTAAGGTCGTTGGGATTTATGAAACGTGTGTATGGGTTAATTCAAAAGGGGTTCAAGCTATAATGCCTATGAATAAGGGTGGTACGCAAGAGGTGGATGGAATCAAATTTACAATGGTTCATGCAGATCATAGCTGTGGGATTCAGGATGATGATGGAAAAATTATTTATGGCGGTGAGGCCGTAGGTTATGTTATAGAATTCGAAAACGGTTTTAAGATATACCATGCTGGAGATACTGCGGTCTTTAGCGATATGAAACTTATTGCTGAAATCTATAGACCTGAGCTTGTTATGATTCCAATTGGAGATCTATTTACAATGTCTCCAGTAGAAGCAGCACACGCCTGCCGTTTTCTTTCACCTAAGTATGTAATTCCAATGCACTACGCTACATTTCCTGTTTTAACAGGAACCCCTGCACAATTGAGGGAGCTTACAAAGGACGTGAAGGGAATGGAGATTGTAGAGCTAAAACCTGGAGAGACGCTGAGTTAGTATCTATAGTATGGTGATTATATTTAATTGCATAATTTTCCATAATTGTCATTGCGAACGAAGTGAAGCAATCTCTCATTTTAGGATTGCTTCGTCGCTTTACTCCTCGCAATGACAGGTGACTTGTGAGGAGGAAACCAATATGTCCGAGAACCAAAAGAGGCAATATGTTAATTATACATTCTACAAAGTAGATCCAGTTTGGAGGAGGCTTCCTGAAAAAGAAAGAGTGCGAGGGGAACGGGAATTCGCTGAGGTTATAGAAGGGTACTCTAACAAAATAATGGTTTTTACATACTCAACCTTTGGTCTTCGCGCTGATTCGGATTTTATGATATGGAGAATAAGTTACGAACTTGATGATTTTCAGGAGATGTCATCAAATCTCATGAAAACCGGGCTTGGGAAGTATCTTAATAATACTTGGTCCTTCCTCTCCATGACCAGATATTCAGTTTATGTAGATAAACACTCTCATGAGGGACAAGAAGGTAGAAGACTAAGAGTCATACCTAGTCAATCGAAATACATATTTGTTTATCCGTTTGTAAAGACGACCGATTGGTATCTTCTTCCAATGCAAGACCGTCAGAGGATGATGGATGAACACATTGCTCTCGGACACAAGTATCCTACTGTTAAGATAAACACATCATATTCATTTGGCCTTGACGATCAGGAGTTTATCGTCGCTTTTGAAACTGATAAACCGGAAGACTTTATGGAAGTTGTGATGAAGATGAGGGAACAGGAAGGCAGAAAATACACCCTCCGCGACACGCCAATATTTACATGTGTTAAGAAAGACATTGGAGAGATTTTGAATTTGGTAGCTTGAAGTTAAGAAAAGGCCGCTTTCTATTTGACCATCGTCTTGACTTGAAACTAGACTAGTTGTAGCCTGTGTTTCATACTAGGTAAAGCAACGATTTGCAGTATAACACACCATAGAGGGTAGTATACTGCATTTTTGCAGGCTAATTATATAGATCGCTTACTGAAGGGAGAACCTTACATGGCACACAAAGTTACATTCACCCTTCCTGATCGAGAGATCGGAAAGGCTGACATTGAATTCTTGGTGAAACGCGACGGGATAGTCTTTGCAAGGTTGCTTGTCTCGAAAGGAGCCGTCGTCTGGCGACCAAAGAACAAACAATTCGCGAAGAAGCTTGAGTGGAGCAGGTTTGATGAGGTCATGCAAGAAAAGGAATGCTCTGAATAAGCGATCTAACAGCGCTCTCAACCCGGACGCGCCGCATGCAGCACGCCGGTTAGCTTGGTAGTGTTAAACGCCAATCACACGTGAACGTAAAGAAAGGAGGCTATAGAACCATGGCTTATCAAGAGGAAATCAAGAAATACGACGTTGCGTACTCCGCTGGAGGAAAGAACACGACCGGCTACCAGTATCGAGCGATTATCGGTCTGAGAAGAGACGATGGCAGCCTGATTGGTGGCGCATACTTCCATAGAGATCCAGCTACCATGCCGAACACGGATGAGCAGACTTCGTCGGGCTACGTCTGGTGCCACTATTCATGGGAGGATTTCCCGCGAGTCTTGGACCTCCTCCGAAACGAAAAGCCAGTTTATGTCCGGTATGTCGCTGGTGGCTGGAGGATCGCTTCGATCACAACATCACTTGAGCCAGTTGGCGAGGGCGAACAGCCTTAACCCGCTGCATACTTGGAGAATTATTCTACATCGTCCTACAAGTTGATGGAGCGGACCGGCGAGAGTCGGCCGCTCAAGCGAAGCGTTAGCCCAATATTCCTACCGGTAAGATCAATTCGTTTTAATTATAAAGCGCAAGGTATCTAAGTACGGGTCTTGGGAACCTGCCAATTTGTGATGGGAGAAATGTCCTATCGGGCGCTACAAATTCAACCTCATAGCCGTGTTGGAGTAACTCTAGAAGGACCGATGTTGCGCGTGTTATTTCAAGCTCAAGATGGCTTTCATCTTTTGTAGGATTAAACTCGATTATATATCTTTTTGATTTGTCATCTTGAAGTTCTCTGTACATTAGCCTTCCCGTCTTGGCTGTGGTTTTCCAGTGAATAAATTTGGGATTATCTCCTTGATTAAACGTTCTAATTGATCTTAGGTCACTTCCAAACCCTATTGCTTCAGTTTCTAATTCACCAAACTTTTCTTGAAATTCGTTTAAATCCATATGTGGTTTCTCAACCTTTGGATACACTAGAATCTCTTCATCACTTAGATTGATTCTAATCCATTTCTTAAAGAAGCCAAAGGGAAATCTTGTAAATAATATAGCTTTGG
The DNA here is from genome assembly GCA_001443445.1 of Candidatus Dadabacteria bacterium CSP1-2. Taxonomy (GTDB): domain Bacteria; phylum Desulfobacterota_D; class UBA1144; order Nemesobacterales; family CSP1-2; genus CSP1-2. The sequence continues at coordinate 28,249 of LDXN01000011.1, forward strand.
GAATTTTGTTCCAGCCTCTTTTTTTAAAAAAGCTATTTACAGTAACGTTTTTTGTAGATTTTGGTGGAAGGTAGGGTATAAATGCGCTTTTCCCTTCTATATCAATTGTCAGTGTATATGAAGGTATTAGGGATTTCAGGTTTCTAACTGAAAATTTGAGGGGTGTTGGAGTTAAAGCGAAGACGTCTTCAGGTGTAATTGCTTTTACCTCGATTCCTGAAAGGTTGATCATAGATATGATTCCAGAAGCCGCTATAAAGCTCAGCATCATGCCGAAAACGAGGTAAAGTAGATTATTCCCTGTGTTTAAAGCCGCAAAGCCAACAAATAAGGTAAGTGTTAGAAAGATAATTCCTTCCTTTGTAGGTGCTGTTCTAGCCCACCTGTCTTTACCGAGTTTAAACGGATTCATATTCTGTAACTGCTTTGCCACAAAGACACTAAGACACGAAGTTAGAATCTAGAAGCCAGAATACAAAATACAGAAGAAGACTTCTGAATTCTGACTCCTGAATTCTATCTTCTTGATTCTGAATCTACTTTGTTAAAACTCACATTCCTTGCTTTGCGCCTTTGTGTCTTAGTGGCTGAACGGGGTTACGGTTACCTAAAAGCCTCGAGCACTTTGCTTATAGATTCTATAATTGAGCCCTTCAGTTTGGAAAGATCGTTATAGACTGCAAGAAACATGATGAAGATTAAGAAGGTAAAACCTACACGCTGGCAGATTTCAAGTGTTCTTTGACTAAGTGGTCGTTTCCTTATGGATTCTATTGCGAGGTAGAGGATATGTCCTCCGTCAAGCATAGGAATTGGAAAGAGATTTATAAGACCTAGGTTTATGCTGATAAAGGCAGTAAATTGAAGGAGTGTTGCTAGTCCACCCTCTGCGGCAGCCCCCGAAATTTTAGCTATTAGGATAGGACCTGCTATGCTTTTTCCAGCGGCTCCGAGGGATATCTTGCCCGTGATGAGTTTGTAAAGAAATGATAGAAGAAGAACTGTAACCTCAGCCACGAGTTTAGCTGCTTCTTTAATTCCCTCAACAATTGACTCAAAGAAACCATACTTCTTTTGAATCTCATCTCTATATGGGGTAATGCCTATTGCTCCCTGACCTTTTACCTCTAGAGGTTCTGGGGTGATTTTGATCTCAAGTTGGTTGTTGTCTCTTTCAATAAGAAGTGTGACCTCTTGATTTGCTTTCTCTTTGATAATGGATTTCATATCATACCAGTCTAAAACTTTTACGCCGTTTATTGCCAGAATCTTATCTCCCTTTCTAAGACCTGCCCTTTCGGCCGGGGATCCATCTAATATATTTCCAACAATAGCCTTAAGCGGTTCTCCGATCCCTATTGCTACAAGCCCTTCGGGGGCGATAGAGGCTTTAAACTCAAGGGTTTTTGTCTCTCCATCTCTTTCAACCTTTACCTTGAGAAGAGAATCCGGGTTTGATTGAAAAGCGATGTTTGCGTCCCGCCAGGTTTTTAAACTCTCACCGTTTACTTCTAGGATCTTATCTCCTGTTCGAAGTCCCGCTCGGCTTGCAGAAGAATCCGGCTCAACAAAGCCGATCACAGGAGGCTTTTCGAGGTAACCCGGAACATTAATTCCAAGCATGAAAACAATTGGAAGAAGTAAAAATGGAAGGGCAAGATTCATAAAAGGGCCTGCAAAGACTATCCTAAACCTATTTAGAATTGACTGGTTAGAGAAGCTCCTGGGATAATCTTTCTCGGAGAAGGCTCTTATACCATTTAAGCCTTCTGGTTTGACCTTGAGTTTTAATTTCTTTTCGTCTCTTTCTATGACAAGTGTGTATTCTTGTTCAGGGTTCTTGCTTAGAGTGGACTCCAGTTGTTTCCATCGAGAAAGGTTATTCAAGTCTATCCCTTCTACACTGATTAATTTGTCTCCAGATTTAAATCCAACCTTTTCAGCTTGAGAACTAGGCTCTACATTATCAATAATGAAACCCCCTTCTCCTCCTTCACCATACATTTTTACATAGCCGCCTAAAGGAAGTAATGAGATAAGGTATTCTGTTTCACCACGCCTGAACCCGAGAATTCTCTTTCCAAACCCAAGAGAGAATTTCTCTACCTTTACTCCGCTCCATTTTGCCAAGATGAAGTGGCCAAGTTCATGTATGAATACCAATATTCCAATAACAAAAAGAAATGCTAGTATTACAGTCATAGTTTCGTTGTCTCCTATTATAATTTTTTAGCTACTGACGAAGATTAAAAATGGTTGCCAGAAAAGACAATTTTCTATAATACATTCACAACTTACTTTCTTCTTTCCTTTAAGCGAATCGCATTTAATTTTCATACCCACTTATAATTGACTCCGCTGTCCTTCTCGCCCAGTTATCGCTTTCAAGAATCTCATCAAGTGAATCTCCAGTGAGGGTTTTATGTAAATCCATTACTTGCTTAACTACTGTTATAATGTTTAAAAATTTTAGACCCCCTTTAAGAAAATGTTGAACAGCCATTTCATTTGCGGCATTCATTACTGCAGGCATTGTCCCACCTTCCTCCAAAGCGTCATAAGCGAGGGAAAGCGCAGGAAACTTTCCACGGTCTGCATCTTCAAAAGAAAGCTCACCAAAGGCCCTAGACATATTATAATTACCATCCATAGGTAGTCTATCAGGATAAGAAATTGCATAAGAAATCGGAATCCTCATATCAGGAATACTCATTTGTGCAATAATGGAGCCATCTATAAACTCTACCATAGAATGAACTATACTCTGTGGGTGGATCCATACTGAAATGTACTTAGGTTCTATACCGAAGAGCCATCTTGCCTCAATTATCTCAAGCGCTTTATTTATGAGTGTTGCCGAATCAATTGTGATTTTCCTTCCCATGTGCCATGTCGGGTGCTTTAGCGCCATTTCGGGAGTTACGTCCGCTAATTTTTCTTTAGGAAGATTTAGAAATGGGCCACCTGAGGCAGTTAAAATAAGTCTTTTTACAAACTCCTTTTTACTGTTTCTAAGGGCTTGAAAAAGGGCGCTATGCTCGCTGTCAACAGGGATTAGGCTGATTCCATTTTTTAAGGCTTCTAGAGTTAAAATACTGCCTGCCATAACAAGAACCTCTTTGTTTGCAAGTGCTACATTCTTTCGCGATTTTATCGCAGAGAGAGTAGGTTTGAGGCCGGATACTCCGACCATAGCAGATACTACTAAATCCGCTTTCGTATGGGAAGCAACAACCTCTGCGCCTTTTTCACCCCAAAGGATTTCAACTGATTCTGATTTTAATTCTTTTGAAAGTTTTATAGCGTCATCTTTATCCTTAATAGAAACTATCTCTGGCTTAAAATTTAGAATCTGTTCTTTGAGAAGGGTGATATTTTTCCCTGCGGCGAGGCCCACGATACAAAATCTCTCAGGAAAACGGGATATAATATCGAGTGTTTGCTTGCCTATTGAGCCAGTTGAACCAAGAATGGATATACCTTTCAATTGACTTCCCTTTTTCTTATTTGGTCACTTGTAAGCCCAAACCTTCTCTCTCGGTTCTGGTAGTTTATAAGAGCTCTTATAAGATGCTTTTTCTTAAAATCAGGCCATAGTGTTTTTGTAACATAAATCTCGGTGTATGCAAGCTGCCAGAGGAGAAAATTAGAAAGTCTAATCTCTCCGCTAGTGCGTATAAGAAGATCGGGCTCTGGAAGATTTGAAGTATAGAGAAACTGGGAAAAAATCTCTTCATGAAGATCTTCAGGTGAGATACCATCAGAGATTATCTTTTTTATGGCGTCAATTATCTCTTCTCTTCCTCCGTAGCTTAGTGCAAGAGTAAGCGTCATTTCTTTACACAATTTTGTTTTTTCTATAGTTTTTACCAGCACTTCATAGACATCGGAAGGAAGTTCCCACAACCTTCCAATTGCGTTCAATTTGATTTCCTTTTCAACGAGACGATTAACCTCTTTAATTAGATATTCCTTAAGTAGCTCCATAAGGGCGTTAACCTCACTCTTTGGTCTCTTCCAGTTCTGTGCGGAGAAGGCAAAGAGGGTGACTGCTTTTATACCTAATTCCCTCGAGGCTTTTACCACTGACTTAACGGATTTCATACCTTCTTTATGGCCGCTTATTCGGTCAAAGCCCTTTCTATTCGCCCACCTTCCGTTTCCGTCCATTATCACAACAATATGTCTTGGAAGCTTTCCTTGAGTAAGAAGTGATTCAACCTTTCCTTTCATGTATAAGCTAAATATAATACCACGAATTCAATTCATGCTATAGGTGTATTGTGTGTATTGCAATTAAAATAAGATTATTCACTGGATTTGGAGACTCTTACTTTCGAAATTGTTGAGATTGGGACTGCTATAAATATTACTAGTAGGATTATTGCTAAAATAACAAGAAGGGTGAGCGCATAGAAAAAGATTGAAATAGGGATAAGCAAAACCCTAAAGGGAATAGCCCAGCCATTTGAGCCTTGAATAACGAGTACTTTATAACTTTCAAGTAACCTTTCAAAAACACCTATTATCATTTTCGTCATTTTATTTCCACTATAATTTTAAAGATATACAATGACAAAATCCAGTTCAAGGATAGAAGATTTTAATAATGTCTTTTTTGAGCATTGTCCTTCTAAGGCATTAAATCTTACCTTTAACTTCTACATTTCACTGATGATTCTTCGTTCAAAGGTCTTCAGGCAACCACTTATGGCTAAGTACTAATAATAACACGGTTTGACAACCAGATAGGTAATATTATAATGATTTTGGAGTTCTCCATAGATAGTTATAGATAAAAAAGAATATACAATTACGAAAAAAAGCGAAAAGTATGCATGAAAGAACAAAGAACGTCGATATCCTAAAAGAGATTGCAAGAAGGGTACGCATAGACCTATTAAAGGCGCTTCATCGCGCTAAATCAGGACACACCGGGGGGTCGCTTTCATCTGTAGAAATTTTAGTATCTTTGTATTTTTCCGAGATGAGACACAACCCTAAAAACCCGCGCTGGGGGGATAGAGACAGGTTTGTTTTATCAAAAGGGCATGGTGTTCCAGCACTTTATAGCGTGCTTGCTCATGCAGGCTATTTCGCTCGTGAAGAGCTTATGAGCCTGAGAAAGCTAGGTAGCCGACTCCAAGGCCATCCCGAATACGATCTAGAAATAGGGATAGAAGCCACAACAGGTTCCTTAGGGCATGGTCTTTCCGCAGCGAACGGAATGGCTCTTGCGGCTAGGATGGATGGAAAAGATATTAGAATATATGCACTTTTGAGTGACGGTGAGCTTCAAGAGGGGGCTTCGTGGGAGGCGATTACAACCTCGTCTTATAGAAAACTAGACAATCTCTGTGCGATTGTTGATAGAAACAGGTTTCAAAACGATGGCGCTATGAAGGATATTAAAGATATAGAACCAGTTCCTGATAAGTGGCGCGCCTTTGGGTGGGAGGTAGAGGTACTAGCTGATGGGCATGACTTTCCTAGCATTCTTTCAGCGTTTGAAAAGGCAAGACAAACAAAGGGAAAACCATTTGTCATCATTGCAAATACGATAAAAGGGAAAGGGGTATCGATATTTGAAAACCAGGGCAAGTATCACGGTGTCGCACCTAGCGATGATGAGCTCAAAGTAGCTTTAAATGAGTTAGGAGAAGCGGCATGAGTAGAACTCAAATAAGCGATTTTTTAGTGGATGAGGTGACCGAGCATGTTTACATTAGAGAGACCTATGGAAAAACCCTCGTAGAACTGGGAAGAGAGTATCCTAATATAGTTGTGCTCGACGCAGACCTTACGGTTTCAACTAAGACGAATCTCTTCGGGAAGGAGTTTCCAAATAGGTTCTTTACAATGGGTGTTTCAGAACAGGATATGATGGCAACGGCAGCGGGTTTTGCGCTTTCTGGTAAAATCCCTTTTGCAAGCACATTTGCGATATTTGCTACGGGACGGGCATGGGAGCATGTAAGGCAGTCAATTGTGTTTCCTAAGCTAAATGTAAAAATAGTTGCTACTCATGCTGGGGTTACAGTAGGAGAAGATGGAGCTACACATCAAGCCCTTGAAGACATTGCTCTTATGCGTGTCCTCCCGAACATGACTGTGATTGTGCCTGCTGATGCTGTTGAGACAGAGAAGGTAATTAGAACAATTGTTAACCATAATGGACCTACATACGTAAGGCTTGCAAGGGTAAAGTTTCCAACGATTTTTAAGAAATCATACGAATTTGAAATTGGAAAGGCAAGGGTTCTTAGAGAGGGGAAACACGTGACTATCTTTGCTGTGGGTATCATGGTGTGTGAGGCCCTTGAGGCTTCAAAAATTCTAGAGAGGGAAGGAATCAGCGCCTGTGTGGTTAACGTGTCAACTGTAAAACCAATCGATGTTGAAACTATAGTTAAAGCGGCAAGCAGTACCGGAGCAGTAGTGACGGCTGAAGACCATAATATAGTCGGAGGATTGGGTGGTGCTATTGCTGAGGTACTTGGTGAGAACTATCCGACGCCGATGAAGAGAATAGGGATGAAGGATAGATTCGGTACTTCTGGTGATGGACTGCAACTGCTTGAATACTTCGGTCTTAAGGCGAGAAATATAGTACAAGCGGTACACGAACTTCTGGAGTTTAACTCTCAAAAGAAATCAGTAGTGCTATAACTGGTCGTGAATTCTAACCTCTATAATACGTGAAAATTGTTTAGCCCCACCAGAATTAGAAATCACACAGAGTGCAAATATAATTTTAAGTGGAGGGATTTAGAATGAAAAGATGGTCTGTAATTGTCTTAATACTTTATTTTGCATTTACAGGAAGTGCCTCAGAAGAAGAGGCCACCTACGAAGGCCTTTCTAATTTTACAAGGGTGCTTGATTTGATTGAAAGAAATTACGTAGATAATGTTGATTCTGAGAAGCTTGCAATCAGTGCGATAGAGGGAATGTTAAAGACACTTGACCCTTACTCGGCATACCTTACGCCTGAACACTACAAAGAACTTGAAATCGGTACTTCAGGTGAATTCGGAGGGGTAGGGATTGAAATCTCAGTTGAAAACGATCTTCTCACAGTAATAACACCAATTGAAGGTTCACCTGCAGCAAAGGCTGGCATTAAACCAGGTGACCTGATAATTGCTATTGATGGAAAATCTACTCAGGGTCTTTCTGTTGACGAGGCTGTAAAGAGCCTACGAGGCCCAAAGGGTAGTGCTGTAAAGATAACCATACAAAGTCAGGGCGATAAAAATCCAAGGGAAGTCGTACTAGTCAGAGATATCATCTATGTAAAAAGTGTTAATTCTAAGTTGCTTGATGGAAGGATTGGATACATTAAGCTATCCCAGTTTCAAGAAAAGACATCGGAAGAATTAGTGAAGGCGATAGAAGAGCTTGAATCGGGGGATAGAGGTGAACTTAATGGGCTTATCCTAGATTTAAGAAATAATCCAGGAGGTCTACTCACTCAAGCCGTGGAGGTGGCTGATGAGTTTATTGACGAGGGTCTTATCGTCAGCGTCAAGGGAAGAGTGGAAGATCAATCTACAGAGTATTATGCTACCAAAAAGGACAACACTCCAGGTTATCCTATTATAATTCTCGTAAACAAAGGGAGTGCAAGCGCATCTGAGGTTGTAGCGGAAGCACTGCAGGATAAGAAACGAGCGATTATTCTTGGCACAAAAACCTTTGGCAAGGGTTCTGTACAGAGCATTATCAAGCTTGAGGATGGTTCAGGGCTTAAACTCACAACAGCAAAGTTCTATGCACCGAGCGGAAGGTCAATTAACCAGGTGGGTGTAATTCCTGATGTAATTGTTGAAGACTCTCAAGGTAAAGACCTTCAACTTGAGAGGGCAAAGGAACTAATTAAGTTTTCTAAGACCATTAAGACAGCTCCGAGAGGCTAAGGAGGTATTTCCCCTTTGGGGAAAAGCAAAAGAGGTTTTAGGAAGCATAAAGCGGGAGACAAACGGCGAAAAAAAGGGGCAGGGAAAATTCCCCTAGTTACTTTTGGATTTATTATTTTTTTTGTTCTATGCCTAAGTGCATTTTTCTATATCAAGAAATGGATGCATGACGGAATTTCCGAAAAAGGGATTTCCTCCTCTGAAAGGTTCAATGATAATCGTAGAAAGCCTAATAATAGGGAGGAGAAGATAGCCAAGGAAAAAAAGACTCGTAAGGCCGTAGAACTGGCAAAATTACCTAAACAAAAGCCATCCATTGTAGAATCTGATAGAAAAATATTTGATAAGGAAAAGCCCAAGGTGGTAATTATTGTAGATGATTTAGGTTTTAAGAAAGAACCAATTGATAAACTTCTAGAAATACCTGCTCAACTTAGCTTTGCTGTTCTTCCAAATCTTCCCTATTCTAAGTATGCGGCTGAGATGGCATATAAAAATGGACGTGATGTAATCCTTCATCTTCCAATGGAACCTACAGACTCTTCGGGCCATGCGGCGGTTGATGCAGGAGAGGATGTGCTTCTTATGGGACTGCCTAAAGATAAGATTCTTGACAAGCTTGAGAAGAATCTATCTTCTATTCCTTACATCAAGGGTGTAAATAACCATATGGGCTCAAAGTTTACAGAAAACACTGAGCTTATGGAGTTAGTTCTTGAAAAAATAAAAAGCAAGGGGCTTTTTTTCGTTGACAGTAGAACATCTGAAACAACGGTTGGCTTTAAAATCGCAAAGAAATTGGGAATCAAGACCGCTGAAAGAGACATTTTCCTCGACGAAGGTTCACAAAGGTCTGATTACATCAGATCCCAGATTGAGAAGCTAATAAATGTTTCTAAAGAAAAGGGTTATGCAATAGGAATTTGCCATCCCTATCCAGATACAGTTAAAGTGCTCTCCGAGGTCATTCCGGATATACAAAAAGAAGTTGAGATAATACCTGTTTCGGGGGTGGTGAACTGAGCATAAGCAAAGTAAGCAATGAATGAGCACAGACTTAACGAAGAAGTAGATCAAACGTAACTTCTAGCAATTTTTTACTTAGTAAACTTATTATAATTGTAACTCTAGGTAATAACCATACTATCTAAATTCAGTATTGATCTTCATATTGTGACTAAACATTTGATAAGCGACATGTTATATTTTAACCTTCAAAATTAGTTAGAGAGGTAAAAGATGGGTCTTATTGATGAAATCAAGAAGAAAAGGGATTCATGGATGGGAAGGCTTGAAGAGCACCGTCAGTATGAAGGAGAGTATGAAGATGATTCTATGATCAATAGTGAAAAAGAAGAGGAGGAGATTTTGCGAAAGCGAAGAATGGTAGGGGTATTTACCATAAAAGAGGGGGTAGAATAATACTATTACAGGACTTTATAACCATACTTGACAAGCTCGATTTAATATTTTAGGGTGTAGGAAATTTCAATTAATTTTAGGAGGAGATTGAATGCCGGGAATTGTAGTCGGAAGTAATGAAAGTATTGATAGCGCCTTAAGGAGGTTTAAAAAGCAGGTAGAAAAAGGTGGCATTCTATCAGAGGTAAGAAAAAGAGAGTTTTACGAGAAGCCTAGTGAAAGAAAGAAGAAAAAACTATTTGCGGTAAAAAAAGCGCATCGTAAGAGGCACTAAGAGAGCCTAAGGAAGAAGTTTAGATATTTTTCGAATTTAACCCGGAAGGGGGAACAATTTGGAGTTTATATTCCTAACTTCTTTTTCTCTTCCTTCAATAAAACTGACTAAAAAACTTATACAATCTTCACATTATGGGGTATTTTGTCTCTGAAACCGTTATAAAAGAGATAAAAGGGAGGTTGAATATTTTAAACCTCATCGAAACCTATTTATCTCTTAAGAGATCGGGAAGGAGTTACGTAGGGCTTTGCCCTTTCCACGACGAAAAGACTCCTTCTTTTCACGTAAATGATGAAAAGGGGGTATTTCATTGTTTTGGATGTGGAGCGGGAGGAGATGTTTTTGGGTTTGTTATGCGTTATAAAAACCTCACCTTTGCTGAGGCTGTAGCGGAGCTTTCAAAGCAAGCAGGTATAAATATTGAAAAGACGAATAGAGATAATGTTAGAAAAACCAGGAGGGATATATTCTTTAAACTTAATAGGCTAGTATTAAATTATTATCACATGCTTCTTCTTGAAAGCGAAGAGGGGAGGGCTGCAAGAGATTATCTGAGGAAAAGAGGCCTTACTTTAGACATCGCTAGGGAATTTTATTTGGGATATGCCCCCTTTGGTTGGGATGCTCTTGCTAAATACTTAGCCAGCAAAAAGGTTCCAACTAGTATAGCAGAGGAAATCGGGTTAATAATCAAGAAAAAAAACAAAGATGAATATTACGATAGATTTCGGGGACGTTTAATGTTTCCAATAAGAGACGTCGAGGGTAATGCGCTAGGATTCGGGGGAAGGACTCTAACCAATGAAGAACCTAAGTACTTAAACTCTCCTGAGTCGGAGATTTACCACAAAGGTCGTGTTCTCTACGGTCTCGATAGGGCTCGGGATTACATTAGACGTAAGGGAGAGGCCGTGATAGTTGAAGGTTACATGGATTTTCTCTCGCTTTACTCTGCCGAGATAAAAAATGTAGTTGCTACTTTAGGCACCGCACTCACACGCGACCACACAGTGTTACTCAAGCGTTTCACAGAGAGGCCAGTTGTTATTTTCGATGGAGATGAAGCTGGTGAAAAGGCTTCTCTTAGGGTTCTTGATGTTTTTCTCGAAGAAGGGATATCACCTCACATTGTTATTCTTCCTAAAGGAGAAGATCCCGCTTCATTTATCTCGAAAGAAGGACGGGATAGTTTATTAAGGTTAATAGAAGGTGCAATTTTGTTAATTGATTTCTATATAGAGAGAATTCAAAGAGATTTTCTAAACAGAAAAATAAGTAGAAACAAGGCGGTTGATATGGTGGTTGAAGTTCTTACAAAGCTCAAAAACCCAATTGAAAGAAGTCATTATATAAGAAGGTCAGGCGAAAACTTTGGTATTAGAGAAAACGAATTGTTATCTCTCGTTGGACATGGAGAAAAAGTGAGAAGAGAGACAAAAGTGGAGATTAAGAAGAAATCGGAATCCCAAGAAAAGCTCATTCTTAGGATTTTGCTCAAGTTTCCAGCGCTTTCTCACTACTTTAGAAGCAAAAGCGTAATTGATTTTATTCCCGAAGGGGAAATTAAGAAAATTGTCGAGGAAATTGTTATAAATCGTGTTGACGATGTATCGTCTCTTCTTTGTAGATTTAGTAGCGGTCCTGCTCAAGAGATTATATCTGAGTCTATTTTTTCAACTGATGATGTTACCAATGAAACAACTGCACTTAGGATGCTTAAGGATTGTATAAGAAAATTAAAACTAAAGGCAATAGAAGAAAAACTCAGCATTATGAGGCTTCAGATAGAACAAGCTAAGAGAGAAAAAAAAGATAGTTTAGAAGAGAGGCTAATCCGAGAATATAGAGATTTGATAGAGCAGGAAAAAGGCGTACAGGGAGAGGCGAATGACGATTAAGAAGAAAAAGTCTAAGCACGAACACAAAGCCAATGGCGAGAATAGCATTTTAAATCTCTTATTTGCGGATTCTAATACTGATGAAGAGAAACAGGATGACCTTCTCGAGGACAAAATATCCGTTGAATCTAATGGGGGTGGTGAAGAAGAAGGATCTTCATCTTCGAATATAGAGTTTTATACAAGAACTGGCAAAGAAATTGCAATTGATAACGATTTAATAAGATTCTATCTTCACCAAATTGCAGGACACTCCCTTCTTACGAGGGAAGAAGAAATTCAGATAGCAAAAGAGATTGAGAGCGGGAAAAGGATTGTGGCGAGGGCGATATTAAGCTCTTCATTGATGCTTAGAGAAGTAATAAATATCGGTGAGAAATTAAGTAAAGGCGTGCTAAACATAAAAGATGTAACCAACACACTTGATGACGAATCAGATGTAATTGGAGAAGAGGAAATTCTCGTAAAGGTAAAACGTGCTATTGATAAGATTAAAAGATTCTATAGTAGCAACGAGAGAACTAGGAAAAAACTCTACGGCGCTCCTAGAGGTAAATGTGACGCGTTGCGACGAAAGATAAAGAAAAATAATGAAAATATCGTCGCCAATTTAGAGGAGGTAAATCTAAGCAAGCATCAGATGGATAGGATCCTCTCAATTACTAGAAATTACGTAACCAGGATGGAGGAAGTAGAGAGAGAATATAAAGAGGTTCAAAAACACGTAGGAATAACTGATGAAACCAAAATGAGTCTAAAAAAGAAGATACAGGGCACTATAAAAGATGCGGGGGGAAATGTGGAAAGGCTAAGAAGAGCCCTTGAGAGAATCGAACGTGGAGAGGATAGAACATATAGAGCAAGAAGAAAACTGATTGAGTCTAATTTAAGGCTCGTTGTTAGCATTGCAAGAAGGTATATTAGCCGTGGTCTCCCATTTTTGGATTTGATTCAAGAGGGGAATATAGGGCTTATGCGAGCCGTTGAGAAGTTTGAATATCATAGAGGTTACAAGTTTTCTACATATGCTACATGGTGGATTAGACAGGCAATAACAAGAGCTCTTGCAGATCAGTCACGGATGATCAGGATCCCGGTTCACATGATTGAGACGATTAATAGGCTTACTCGGGCTTCGAGATTTCTTGTTCAAGAACTAGGACGTGAGCCTTTTCCGGAAGAAATAGCTGGAAGACTAGGAATGCCGATTGATAAAGTAATAAGAATTCAAAAAATTGCTAAAGATCCAATATCGCTCGAAACCCGAATTGGGGACGAAGAAGACAGCAGGCTTATGGATTTTGTTGAGGATGCTCATACAGCATCTCCTCTAGAGGTTCTCGAGATGAAGGAGCTAAAACGGCTGTTAAAAGGTGCTCTCTCGTCGGTCCTTACCACCAGGGAGGAGAAGGTAGTTAGACTCCGATTCGGAATTGAAGGGGAAAAGGAACATACACTAGAAGAATTAGGTTGGGAGTTTAAAGTAACGAGGGAAAGAATAAGACAGATTGAAGTAAAGGCTATAAAGAAGTTAAGGCACCCTGGGAAAGGTCACCCAATTAGAAGTTATGCAGAAAAAAGGTAGTCAAGACCTAGGGTTTTCTTTTAGTAATTCCCTATACGTTACCTTTTTTTCTTCAATTCTTTTGCTTCCTCAAAATAAACAAGTGTTGAATCTACGGTTTTATGACGAAGCATCTTTTTTACTTCTGAAATTGCCGCGCCGCCTTCTATCGCTAGAAGTGCCGCAGTGTGCCTTAGACTATACGGTGTTATTCCCTTCCTTTTAATTCCTGCAAATTTTAAGTAATAATTTACCCTCTCTCTTATGGCACGAGTTGTTACCCTCTCTCCTTTAGCTCTATTTCCGACGCCCCAGATGAGCGGTTCATCTTCTCTTGTTGCACCTCTATATTCAAGGTATCTCTCAATCACTTCCTGTGCCTCTGGTGTCAGTTTTACATATTCATCCTTTTTATCCTTACTTTTTCCTTGAACAAAGATTACTTGCTTTCCGCCCTTAACCTTTATATCTCCTATGTTCGCTCTTACTATTTCTATCTCACTAAGCCCACACCTCACCATAAGATTTATCATTGCAGTGTCCCTTAGTCCAACTGGCGATGATGAGTCAATTACATTGAGTAGAGCTTTCATTTCATCAATTGTTAGAGACGCTCTAAGGTGTCTCTGTGGTCTACTGCTTCCTCTAACCCTTTTTGCGGGATTTTCTGTAACTAGGCCCTTTGAAAAAAGATAGTCGTAAAGCCTTCTCACAGATGTTAAGTAGGTAGATAGTGAAGTTGGTGAAAGATTCTTAGATAATAAGAAGTACTTGTATTGTATTATATCATTAGTAGTAAGTTGTTCAGGGGATCCTCCCTTTAGCCATTTTGCAAATTCGCGTAGTGCTTTAAGGTAGGTTTCTTTGGTTGTTTCTCTCCTTGGGAGTTCTTGAATGAATTTATTTATGAGTTCTTCCATAATCGTAGATTAAAGCATGTTTAAGGAGGTAATTCAACTTTGATGAGACTTGACATTTTTATATGCTCATTTAAATTAGATCTAGAATCTGGGTGGCAATACTGAGGAGGAAACACCCGGTCCCATTTCGAACCCGGAAGTTAAGCTCTTCAAGGCCCATGATACTGCCTCCTTACGGTGGTGGGAAAGTAGGTAGCTGCCCTGATTCTTTTTTATTTTTGTAGATTCCCTACCTCGGTAATTAATTTTATAAAACAAATTTAGCACAATAGATATTTAGTATATATTAATTATAGTTATTTATTCTTTAAGTAACGTTTAATGAATAAAAAAACCCGAATGGGTGTTTTTGTATCAGGAAGCGGAAGCAACCTTCAAGCCTTAATCGATGCTAAAATTCCGAGTGTAGAGATTGTTGTGGTTGTTAGCAACAATCCTGATGCTTATGCCATTGAGAGGGCAAAAAAAAATAAAATCCCTGTAGAGGTTATTGACCACAGAAACTATTCGTCAAGGGAGGATTTTGAAAGAGAGATACAGAAAAGGCTTGATCAATATAAGGTTGACCTTATTGCACTTGCAGGCTTCATGAGAATACTCACACCGCTATTTATAAGAAACTATAAAAATAGAATCATGAACCTGCATCCTGCGCTTCTCCCTTCTTTTCCGGGGACGAACGCCGTCAAGCAAGCCCTAATGTATGGTGTGAAATTTACAGGTTGCACAGTGCATTTTGTAGATGAGGGGGTTGATACAGGGCCTATTATACTCCAAGCCGTTGTGCCAATTTACGATACTGATACTGAAGAAAGCCTACTTGAAAGAATCCATAAGGAAGAACATAGAATTTATCCAGAAGCAGTAAGGCTTTTTGGTGAGGGAAAATTAAGGATTGAAGGAAGAAGGGTTTTAGTCAGCGAGTAGTTTTATAGCCACAATTAACCAATATTAACATGGGTCAATGTCCAATCTGTAAGAAAAAATATTCTCGAGAAATAGAATACTGCCCTGGATGTCAAGTTGGAATAATTCCTCCTTTTAATGAAACCGTAAATGAAAAGAGAAATGCGTTTGTTGAGGTTTATAGAACTGAAGATGTGCATCTTGCTGGTTTAATTAAAGAGGTTCTGGAAGACCATGAAATACTTTGTTACCTGGATAATTATTATTCACACAGCCTTAATGTACATCTTTTCTTTCCACTTACTTATCACGGAATAAGGGTCATGGTTTACGAAGAGGATACTATAGAGGCTAAGGAGATTATTGGTCTTTTTTTTAAAGAAAAATAATTATTTTGCCACTAAGGCACAAAGGAGGGATATGAGTTTTAAAAAGTAGGTTAAGAAGCAAGAAGACAGAATTCAGGAGTCAGAATTTAGAAGTCTTCTTCTGTATCCTGGCTTCAGTTTCCTGGATTCTAGATTCTAACTTCGTGTCTTAGTGTATTTGTGGTGGAAGAATAGTTACAAAGAAAATTAAATCTCCCTTCCAACTGCCTTAGCAACCAATTTTGCCCTTTCCATAAGTGCTGTAAACTTTGACGGCTTTAATGATTGTCCACCATCGCTTTGCGCGATCTCAGGTTTATAGTGCACCTCAATCATGAGTCCGTCGGCCCCCGCCGCAATTGCCGCTAGCGCCATTGGTGTTACATACTGCCAGTAACCAGTTCCGTGACTTGGATCGGCTATCACAGGAAGGTGCGTTTTTTCCTTAAGCACTGGAATTGCGTTTAAGTCAAACGTGTTTCTTGTAGCAGTTTCAAAAGTCCTTATACCTCGTTCGCATAGAACGACATTGTGATTACCTTCAGAAAGAATATACTCTGCAGCCATGAGGAATTCATTTATAGTAGTGGACATCCCGCGCTTAAGAAGCACTGGTTTATTAGATCTTCCAACATATCTAAGGAGTGCATAGTTCTGAGCATTTCGAGCCCCTATCTGAAGCATGTCAGAATACTCAGCTATCACATCTAAATCATGCGGATCGAGAATCTCGGTGACTATAGGAAGGCCAGTAATTTTTCTGGCCTGGGCAAGCAATCTTAATCCTTCCTCGCCAAGCCCCTGGAATGAATAAGGAGAAGTTCTTGGCTTATATGCTCCTCCTCTTAAGACAGTTGCGCCAGCCTCCTTTACTGCCTTTGAGGTTTCAATAATCTGCTCTTCATTCTCAACCGAACATGGTCCTGCTATAATAACAACCTTGTTATCTCCAATTTCTACGTTTCCAACTTTAACTACGGTGTTCTCAGACTTAAATTCACGACTAGCGAGTTTATAGGGTTGAAGTATTGGAACGACCTTCTCAACACCTGAAAGTATACCAATTGCTTCAAGGTGATGTGGTTTTCCTCTTTCATCTCCAACCGCTCCTATGACTGTTCTCAAGACACCTTCAATGATATGAGCCTTATATCCAAGTTCTTTCACAGTTGATATTACTTTTTCAATATCTACTTTAGTAGCGTCGCTTTTCATAACAATAATCATACAACTTCCTCCGCTTATCGTTCCGATCTTTTTTGCAGATAAATTTCCATAGTACATGAAGGGCTTTTATTGTCAAATTTGGGTATTGAGTTATTGAATTTGGAGTTGTATAATTAATAACGCTTATTATAGGCAAGGAGGAATGAAATGGGTCGAATAACATTTTTTGCAGCTATAACCATAATAGTTATATCTTTCTTGTCACTAAAGGTTGCATATACACAAACAATGAGCACAGGAACAGAAATCAACCCACCAGCCTCGCAAACATCGCCGCAGGGAACTCAAACACAACCTCAAGGAACAGATGTGATTCAGGGTCGACCGAATTATCCTGTGATTGATAACTCTGGTAGGGTTTATCCTTACGAGGATTTAAACCCTTTTGGTCTATCTACTCTTGGTCCAGGAGATGATGAATATAATACGGAGGGAAGCACCCTTGGTACAGACCTAAAAAGGAAGAGCAATATAGAGGTTAATCAGCCCAGAGAGAGAAAGCAGCCTGAAGTAACCAACGAGGAGGAGACAGTATCTGGGGGGGAAGAGAGTGCAGGTGAAGGCGGTGAGGAAGCCGTCGAGGTTATTCCCGAGGAATCGAGTGAGGTGCTAACACCCTCGCCATTAAGTAAAACTAGTGGGTTCTATAAGTGGGTGGATAAAGATGGAGTCTTACATATAACGGACAACCCTGGTTCCGTTCCTCAAGAGTACCAAGAGCAACTTACAAATGAGCCTACAAAGTGAGAGGTTAGGGAGTTAATCAACCTTAGGAGATTTTAACTGATAAAAGCTTCAGATCGATAAATCAGTAGTCGCTACAGGACTACTACTGTCCGCCGAGTCATTGCAAATATTCTTTTTCTTGTCATTTCGAGCCATGTCCTGAGCCCTTCGGCTTTGCTCAGGGTTAACTCCAGCGAAGGAGCAGCGAGAAATCTTAGATCTCTCACATGCGTTCGAGATGACAGCTCATAGTCAGATTGCACCGTCACGGAGTATATAGTTCGATTGAGCTTACGACGAAGTCTTGAGAAAAGTCGAAGGATTCCTAATAATGACGGAGGGGAATGGTTGTTTACAATGAAATACCTGCAGCTTACAGCATGGTATTTCATTGTAACTTTAGTTCACTGTTCTTTTTCAGTAAGTTTTTTTAATTTTTCTTCTAGGTTCTCTACTTTATTCGTAAGCTTTTTAAGCTGTCCTTCTATTGCAAAAAGCGAGTCTATTATTTTTTCACTTTTTATAAAAATAATAAACCCAATTATAATTAATGGGATCAATACGAATATAAGGTGGAACCAATACCCAGCTCCTTCTGATTGTCCCGAGCAGTTGTTAAGTGCTAAGACAAGGGGTAGTATCGCAACTCTTTCTAACCTCATCTAATTAATCCTCCTAACTGCATTGTTCTTTGACGTTGAAACGTATCGACTTAAAGAATATAATAAACTTTTAAAATGTTAAGGGCTTGTTACTGCTGGGCTTCAATCGTTTTTTTTACGATTATTTTTGGGATCCCAGCAACCATATTATCCTTTATCGCGCCTGATAAAGTGCTTAAATACTTTGTAAGGCCATGGTCTAATTTGATTCTTAGAGTCTGCAATATTAAGGTACAGTTGGAAGGCTTGGAGAACGTTCCAAAAGGACCTTGTTTGATAATGTTCAACCACCAAAGCTATTTCGACATATTTGCTTTTGCTGCGACTCTTCCTTTTGATTGGAGGGCAGTGATGAAAAAAGAGCTTGCACTTGTTCCTTTCTTCGGCTGGGTTGCAAAGGCAACAGGGCACTATTTTGTTTCAAGAGATAGCTCTATAAGGTCTTTTCACGAGATTGACAATGTTGCAAAAAGGATTCGCCTTGGTCATCCAGTTTTGATTGCTCCGGAGGGGACAAGAAGCATTGATGGAAAGCTACTTTCATTTAAAAGAGGGGGATTTGTTCTTGCTATGCGTGCTGAGGTGCCTGTAGCTCCTATGGTGATTTTAGGGGGTAAAGATGTTATGCCCAAGGGCTCGATGAGGATTAAGCCCGGCAATATGAAGATAAAACTTCTTCCTGCGATAGATGTAAAATCGCTTTCATCAGGCAAGCTTGGGAGAGATGAGCTTTTAAGTCTCGTAAAGGAGGCTTTGGAGAAAGCCTTGGTCGAGGGTAAAAGGAGCGAGGTTGCATTATAATTTTCTATCAGGTTGTGCTTAAGTTATAAACATTTAGATAGTTAACCTTTCCGCTATATCTTAGTTTTCCTTAATAAACCTTAGGTAGTAAATCTCCTTTTCTTCTTCCATAAATTCCAGTTCATACCTAGTTGTAGGTCTAGTTGGTATGTTATGAACATAACCAGGTAGTGGAAATATGGACTTAAAAATCCCCGTGTCCTCTAAGGTTTCTAATATAGATGAGATATATTCTTCATGGTCGCTTGCTATCTCTATTATACCTTTTGGTTTTATTATCCTAGAAAGGTTTGAAAGAAACTGAGTGTTTATTATCCTGTGCTTTTTGTGACGTTCCTTGGGCCATGGGTCTGGGAAATTTATATAAACCTTGCTGAATGTATTTGGATAAAAGACTTCTTCAACAGCAATTCTGACATCCATAAGGAGGTATTTCAGATTAGCGATATATTCACCCTCGGCCCTTTTTACAGCTTTTCTAAATCGTTTCACCTTTATTTCAATTCCTATAAAGTTCCAATCTGTATTATTCTTTGCGATCTCGATTAAGAATGATCCGTCTCCAAACCCGATTTCAAGCGCTGAATCTTTGTTATTACCAAAGACCTGTGATAAATCGATAGGTAGGTAGTATTCTGTCACATCCAGTATGAAAGATGATACCTTCATATCTTGTCACATATTTGATATAAAAAGGCAATGGATTGATTATTTTTTTACTTTAAACCCTTTTATTAGTTACAACTTACTAAAGATTTTAATGCGATTTAGCTAGCTTGATTCAAGAATACTTCTTATTAGTCCCTCTTCAATCTTTATTCCGTAACTCCCATCAACTTCTACCATCGCCCCTATTTTTCTTGGAAGAACCATCTCTATTCTTCTCTGCCTGGCTTTTTTATCAAGCTTCATTGCGTTAATCATTCGGCTTAGATCAAGCGAATGAGGGGGTTTTGTAGGAAGTCCAGTTTTGTTAAATAAGGAAACTAACCTCTCATACCCATCTAATTTCCAGAATCCGAGCTCAAGAGCTATTTTCCCTTCAGTCACCATCCCCATTGATATGGCTTCACCATGAGATATTTTATAATCAGATATATTTTCAATTGCATGCCCGATTGTGTGACCGAAATTAAGAATTTTTCGTAGATTCGACTCCTTTTCATCTAGTTCCACCACCTGTCCTTTTATTTCACAACCCCTTTTTATAATATGTATAAGGGCATCGGTATTAAAAGAAAATATGTGATCAATATTTTTTTCAAGATACTCAAAAAGATTCTTGTCCTTAATTACTCCGTACTTTATAACTTCAGCTAGACCCTCTCTTATCTCCTTTTCGTGCAGTGTCCTTAATGTATTAACATCTATATATACTCTCCAGGGTTGATAAAAAGCACCAATTAAGTTTTTACCATACGGAGTGTCTACGGCTGCTTTTCCTCCTATGGAACTGTCAACACATGCGACAAGGGTAGTCGGGACTTGGATATAGGGTATCCCTCGATTATACGTTGCTGCTACAAACCCTGCTACATCCCCTACAACTCCACCGCCAAGAGCAATCACACATGAGTCTCTTCCAATCTTGAGTTTTGACATTTCATCTTCGATTCTAGCTTTGGTATCTCTATCCTTGTGTACCTCTCCTGCAGGGAAGGAAATAAGATGTGAATTTAGTCCTGAATTTGTTAACCCCTTAAGGAGTTTTTGTCCATAGAGAGAAGCAACGTTAGAATCTGATATTATTACATAGGAATGTACAGTTTTTTTATTTTTTAAGTCTAGAGGTATTTTTTTGAGAATATCCTCTCCAATTAGAATTTCGTATGATCTATCTTCTGTTTTCTTTAAGTTTACTCTTACCTTTTCCATTAATATTTCTCGCCTTTAGGTGAAAATATTTTTAACTTAGGACCTATTTCAAGGGTTATATCTATTGGTTCTTGAGATTCATAAACCTCTCCATCTAAGACATATCCTCTGTTTCCTTCTATTCTTACTACTCTCCCTGAACTATTTAAGAAATTGCCTGATGCGTCAGATTTAAGACCTGAGTATAACACCCTTGGAAGCTGATAGAGTGCTTTTCTGAAAAATGGAAACCTCAAATAAAGAATACTAAATCCTTCTCCTGCTGCTGCCTCTTCGGCGAAGACTCTAAAACCAAAAACGAGTCTCTTTACGGTAGATATAGCTATAAGTAGGTGACTTTCAAAGGGGAGCTTTTTATCATCAATATAAACCTTAGATACTACTTCCTTGAAAAGGTCATGGTTGATGTTTGTTAGCGACTTTATACCTGATTGAAGGATAAGTTTTAGCGCAACTCTTACTCCTGCTCCTTCTTTGTAGTACCATTTTATAAATTTATAAAGAAGGCCATCAAGCCAGGTGAAGGTATAATTAGGGTGATTGAATCTCTTATCAACTACTTTAATAAGTCCACGTTCTATAGTAGGAAGCGTGCTATGGTGATTTAGGGAGTTAATTAACTTATAGCAAGAGGTTATTTGATCACCTCTAAGACCCACATCAGCCGCAAGCATATTCATTGTACCACCTTTTAGAGGTACTATCACTGGTAACTTCTCGCTGCCAAAGAGATTTATGTAAGAAGACAGAACATGATCTATTGTCCCATCTCCGCCGCTGATACCAAGTATCTTTATGCCTTCTTTATAAAATTGTTTAAGAGCTATCGGGATATCATCTGTGTTATTAGTTATTTGAACCAGCCCATGTTCTCCGAGAATTTTCTTTATCGAGCGTAGCTTTGCCGCTGTTTGCTTTTTGTTTATATCTGCAAAGGGATTGAATATAAGTCCGATGGGTTTCATATGGGAAATTCTAACACAGACCAGACAGGGTAGGGTTTCAATTTTTCTCTACCATTTAGCTCAGTGAGTTCCACAAGAAAGCTATACCCTACAATTTCTCCACCGAGCCTTCTTACCATATTACCAACCGCCGCTGCAGTTCCTCCTGTTGCAAGTAGGTCATCTACTAAAACGACTTTGCTGCCGTCTGAAATGGCGTCCCTATGTACCTCAAGCATATCTTTTCCATATTCTAGATCGTAAGAAGCGTTGTAAGTTTTATAAGGTAGTTTTCCTGGTTTTCTCACAATCACAAGACCAAGATTGAGTTTATAAGCTAGTGCTGAAGCAAAGATAAATCCCCTTGCCTCAATCCCTAAAAGATAGTTCACGCTCTTACCCTTGATCATATCGGCCATCGCGTCTATTGCCTGTCCAAAGGCTTTTGCATTTTGAAGAAGAGGGGTTATATCATGAAATATAATTCCCTCTTTCGGGAAATTAGGGATGTCTCTAATGTATTTCCTTAGGTCTTCCATCAAATGTTCTCCTTTGCAGGTAGTATGAAGCTACAAATTCAAAATCACAAGCACCAAATCACAAACAATAAATTCCAAATTGTTTTGAACCTTGAGTTTTAGTCATTTTAACTTGAGAATTCCCTGTAGGTTGCTACAGGGTTTCAACTGTTTGCATTGCGAGCAGAGCAATTTGACTCACTTTTTGTCATTGCGAACACATTCGCGGAGCCTGCAGCGGATAGGCGGGACATTCTTGTCCCGCAACAGGATGCGGGGTTTGAAACCCCCGCCTATCTATATACTCCGTGAAGCAATCTGATACAAAGCGTCTGAACGAAGTGAGGAATCTAATTGAGATTGCTTCGGTCGATGTCCTTTATTTCCATTTCTCGTTCTTTTTATTCCCCTTTGAACTACACTGCAGTTCAAAGAATGCTGCGCTCGAAATAATCCTCCTCGCAATGACATTCTCGTGTTGTAATGACCACCGAGACTGTCTGTTTATCTTTCGATACCCTGCGGCTTGCCGCAGGGAGCTTCATTGAATTTGGAGTTTGGTCATTGGTGCTTCTATGGTCACGGTAGATATTTTAAAGGATTTACAGGTTTCCTATCTTTTCTGATCTCAAAATGAAGATGTGAGCCGCTAGCATTACCACTTGAGCCTACTTCAGCAATAATCTCACCTTCTCTTATACATTCTCCTATCTCTACTAAGTTATTTTTGTTATGTGCATAAAGCGTTTTTATTCCATCTCCATGTTCTATAATTATAACTTTCCCGTATCCTGAATAACCGTCGAGACTATGCGCGCTTACTATTACCAACCCATCTGCTACAGCCCTAACTGGAGTGCCTTTAGGAGCTGCTATATCTATCCCTGAATGAAAACCCATCCATCCTCTCCTTCCAAATTGTGAGGTAATTTTGCCTTGCACAGGCCAGATTAAATCTGAGATCTTATGCCCTGGAATAATTAATCTCAGTCCAACTGAAACCTGTGACGGATCGTCGATACCATTAACCTCTGTAATATCTTCAAGACTAACACCGTATGTCTTTGATATACTGTAAAGGGTTTCTCCTTCTTTGACTATATGATAAGTTTGATGTTCAGCAAATAGATGATCTTTACGAATGCAGTCCTCTAAGTCCCTTGGAGTAATAGGCTTGCGTTTTACACAAGCATCGCTAAGTCCTAGGGCGAGCAAGACTAAAAGCCAAATCAACTGCCTCTTTTGGAGTTGTGGCTTTTTTAATATTGGTTGACACCTCCCAAGTGTTTATTCCAACAACAGGAATTTCTAACTTAAGAGCAAAGGCAATTTCCGAAAGTGTCCCGAAACTGCCTCCTATTGCAATTATAGCATTGCTTGAACGGACAACAATAATATTTCTTGCCTCGCTGATTCCAGTAACTATAGGAATGTCAACGTAAGGATTGGCTTCTTTTTTGCTAGAACCTGGAATTATTCCTATGGTTAGTCCTCCCTCCGATTTTGCTCCGCGGCATGAAGCCTCCATTACTCCCCCGAGTCCACCGCAAACAAGAATGCCCTTTCTTCTAGCTATTTCTCTCCCTACTTCTTCTGCCGTTTGATATTCTTCAGTTGAAGCCTCTGATGTGCCTATAACGCCGATTATGGTGCTCATCTACCTTTATATATTTTATCAGATTTTGTAACTACTTAGCCACCAATTTACACTAATAAAATGATGCATGATTCATGATGTGCAATTCACGAAAGTTTTTACATGCATCTTGTATCATGTATCTTGCATCCTGTATCGTTCGACTGAGCTCACGACGAAGTCTTGCATCCTGCTTATTTTCATTCGTGTCCATTCGTGGCTAATCAAAATCGAAACCTGAAACTCGAAACTCATGCAGGTGTGAAACGCTTCTTCTAAGTTTCTTTCGCTGAGCGGCAAGCGGGTTTTTATTAGCTTCAGCCGCAGCGCATGGTTAAGCAGATTTCTTGCCCACTATATGAAAGCTCCAGCATTCGTCTCGAAACGGATTGAATTCGAGAATTTCTACACCATGCTTCTGCAAAAAAGGTATTACAATCTTATAGGTAGGCCGCCATTTATGATGTCCCCCTACCCAAGGACCACCTCGGTGCCATAATTTCATTGATTCGTGAGGCAGATAAAGAAAAATGATGCCTCCCTTCTTTAATTTTCTAATCCACAGAGCAAGTGCATCCTGCCAATTTCCCAGGTGTTCTAAACAATGTGAACTAAATATATAATCCAGGCTACCATCTTGAAAATTGTCAAGCTTATACGCATTCTGAGTTGCTTCATTGAGTATCGGAATGGCACCTGCTAAAGGCCACCTATCAGCGCCGACGTCAATTCCAGTGCCATCGCAATAAGCTAGTGCTTTTTCTGAAATGAACGACTGAGCGTTTCCATGATTAAGATATCCAGGATAGAGTTCTCCTTTGTATTGGTAAAAGAGTTTGCCGTCCTTGCTTATCTTGCGAACCATTAGTCGACGTAAGCCACCCAACATATGCGGGATGATTAGCTTCGGATCTGCTAACATCTGCATGATTTGAGTTATCATAGTGATAAAACCTTTTAACTATATTATAGACATTCTAGAAGACTTAAAATTATAAGCTAAGTTGGACTTATAAACAAAATGATATATATAAAGCTCCGGGTTTCGATTAAAGCCTTTAACTCAAAACTGACCAAAAGTCTCGAAACTTTAACCTGATAGTTGGGAGCCGGTAGGCTGACTTATACCATTTTAACAAAGTATTTAGTTATAGAGAGAAATGTAGGGCTCGTTCCCCGAACCAACCTTATATCGATCGGACTGATGCGGGGATCAGTCCCTACATTTTTAATTGCACAAGATGTAGCGCCCGTTCCCCGAACGGGTAGACACACCATGGTGTGTCTCTACATTAGGATGATGAGGGCATCAGCCCCTACTTTGGGAGGATGGTGATGTAGGCTAATACTTTTGATTTTTAGATGCCCTGGGGCTCTGCCACGAGGAGTTTCACTTGGTAATACTCACTTCATCCAGTGCTTTACCGCAATAAACCCTAGAACGAGAAGCACAAAAAAGAGGGTAACAAGAAGGGTAAAGTGTTTATGTATGAGTCATGGGGTTTTCTAAGCATGTTCTAAATTTTTAAATCTAGTTGTAATCTATCTAGGAAGGCATAATCAGTAAGATCCAACTTTATTGGCGTTACAGAAACATATCCATTATGCACGGCGATTATATCAGAATTTTCAATGTCTAAAAAACCAAGTTCATTCCCGCCTATCCAGTAGTACTTTCTTCCTCTAGGGTCAATATTTTCTACAATAGCCTCACCATATACTCGCTTTCCCTGCCTTGTCACTTTTATACCCTTTACTTTCTCTTTAGGAAGATTAGGGATATTTACATTAAGAAGTGTTCCTTCGGGTAGCCCTTTTCTTAGTACATATTTGGTTATTAAAAGAGCATAATAAGAGGCAGTTTCAAAGTAAAAATTGTTCTTAGTTGCGAGCGACACTGCGATTGAAGGAATTCCAAGGAGAGTGCCCTCCATAGTTGCGCTTACTGTGCCTGAGTATGTTATATCATCCCCTAAATTCTCACCCTTATTTATCCCTGACACTACCAAATCTGGTTTTTTGTCTTTTAGAAGCCCATTTACCGCGAGGTTTACACAGTCTGTTGGTGTGCCGTCAACGCTGTATATAGTTTCTGAGATTTCTTCTACACGAAGAGGGCGATGAAGGCTGAGTGCATGACTTGCTGCGCTTTGCTCGCGGTCTGGAGCAACGATAAACACCTCGCCCACCGTTTTTAGTACCTCAGCGAGCGCATCAAGCCCTGCTGAATTTATTCCATCGTCGTTTGATACGAGAATTCTTATTGACATATAGCTATTTAGCCACGGATAAACTCGAATTTACAATAATGAAATGATACACGATACATGAATCATGATTAATTTTTCATCCTGCATCTTGCATCATGTATCCTGATAATTTTCATTCATTTTAATTTGAATCAAGCAGCGGTTTAATTATAACATTGACAGTAAAAAAATGGTCGGGGTGACCGGACTCGAACCGGCGACCACCGGCCCCCCATGCCGGTGCGCTACCAACTGCGCTACACCCCGTTACTTAGGATTTAGTTTAGGGGGAGTTTATGTGAATTCGGAATATTATTCAATCTTTTATTTTATTGATTTCAACTCACTTAAGATCTCACGCAATAACTCGTTTACCTTTGTGCTGACACGCCTTTGATTTACTTCTTCCCTGAGTTTCTTTTTTGCTCCAGCTATTGTGTAATTCTGTTCGTAAAGCATATGTTTAATTCTCATAATTATAAGTATTGTTTCTCTATCGTAAAGCCTTTGTGACTTTCTCCTTATAGGTTGGATTTCTTGAAATTCGTTTTCCCAGTATCTAAGCACATAGGGTTGAACTCCTGTATACTCGCTCACCTCTCCGATTCTAAAATAGATCTTATCGGGAAGCTTGACCTCGGCCACTCCGCCAAACATGGAATACAAACTAGATTAAATCTAAAAAAATGTCAAGGATTTATGAAGTGTAGCAAAGGGCTCTAGGCCTCCATTCTTTGTCTCAGGTGTCATACCCGAATGTATTGATCGGGTATCCACTCAAAAAGATATGGATTCCCGCTTACACTTGTACTCACATGCCTTTAGTGGGGGATCCGCGGGAATGACAAATGCCGGTTGGATCCTAACCTGTCCCCTGAGTCAGGTCCCCGATTTAATCGGGGAAGGAAGGATTTCGCTACTTCCATATTACGCCCTTGAACGTCTTCCTGTGTATTGGGCAAGGGCCAAATTTTCTAAGCGCTTCGTAGTGCTCTTTCGTTGGATACCCTTTATGTTTTTTGAAGTTGTATTCAGGGTGGATATTGTGGTAATCATACATTATTAAATCCCTTGCAACTTTAGCGATTATAGAAGCTGCAGCTATCGAATTGCAGGTTGAATCACCACCTATAACCGCTTGCTGAGGGATTAAAAGAGAGGTCCTTATATTTCCATCAATAAGAAGAAAGTCAGGCTTTGGGTTTAATTTCTTAACTGCAATCTCCATTGCGAGTAGTGCTGCCCTGAGAATATTTATTCTATCAATCTCATCCGGCTCGATTATTCCTACACCAATTGACACTGCAACTGCTTTAATCTGGTGATATAGGATTTCTCTTTTTTGATGAGATAGCTTTTTTGAATCGTTTAAACCATTAATTTCACATTCTTTGGGAAGTATTACGGCAGCGGCTACTACTGGTCCTGCAAGCGGGCCCCTTCCTGCCTCATCAACACCTGCAGGGAGTTTCCCAATTTTCCAAATTCTTCTTTCATACGAATAGTCTGGTAAGTTCAATTTAGTTAACTATTTAGCCACAGATAAACACGAATTTACACGAATAAGACAATCCTCATATACATTGTAGGAGCGCCATCCCTTCGGCACACTCAAAACAGACTTTTAAACACGTCACCCGTTCATCCTGAGCAGTGAGCTTGTCGAACTGTCGAAGGATGCTCTTGGTGTGCTCAGGACAGGATTGGCGTGATAAAGTCGCGGCTGGAAGCCGTTCCTGTCTTATTGCACAAATAAATTCGTACCTACAATCTACAATCTTTTGAAGGCACAGACTTGTCTGTGCTATTTTTGGCACGAACATCCTCCAATTAAATCGGGGGTGCCTACAGGTTTACGAAGTAAAATATATAAGCCGTTCCTGCCTTATTGCACGAATAAATTCGTGCCTACAATTTACAATCTTTTGTAGGCACAGACTTGTCTGTGCTATTTTTGGCACGAACATCCTCCAATTAAATCGGGGGTGCCTACAGGTTTACGAAGTAAAATATATAAGCCGCTCCTACTCACCTTAGATAATTATTTAACCATAAATGAACAAGCTCTAATAACCAAATACAAAACAAATTCTAAATCTCAAGCGCCAAATTCCAATTGAATTAGTTTGGAATTTGAGATTTGAAATTTGTAGTTTCATCTGTGCCAATCCGTGGCTAAATTCAGCTTGCCAGTCCGTATTCTTTTAATGCAGTTTTAAGTTTCTCGAGATTCCCTGCCGACATTGGGCATAGAGGAAGTCTAAATTCATTTGGTATCTTACCCATAATGCTTAAAGCTACTTTTACTGGTATGGGATTTGTTTCAAGAAACATCGCTTCATTTAGGGGAAAGAGTTTATAGTGAAGTTCTCGCGCTTGATTAAATTCTCCTCTCACATACGAGTTATAGAGTTCAGCTACGTCCCTAGGAGCTACGTTTGCCGTCACAGTTATAAACCCTTTACCTCCTATAGCAAGTAGAGGAAAGTTAAGGGCATCTTCTCCTGAAAGGAGAATAAAATCCATACCGCACAGGTAGAGAATATTGCTAGCCTGTTGAAGTGAGCCTGAGGCCTCTTTTACACCGATTATATTTTTACAATCCTTTGCAAGTCTTGCTATGGTTTCTGGATTCATATTAACTCCAGACCTTCCTGGAATGTTGTAAAGAATAATCGGTATTTTTACCTCGGAAGCAATGTGCTTAAAGTGTAGATAAAGCCCTTCCTGAGTTGGTTTATTGTAGTAGGGAACAACGAGAAGAACGGCATCAGCTCCAACCCTTTCAGCAAATTTGGTAAGTCTTATGGCTTCATCAGTGCTATTTGAACCTGTCCCAGCTATAACTGGGATTCTCTTTTTCACGGTCTTAACTGTTACTTCAATCACATACTCATGTTCTTCGTGTGAGAGGGTAGGGGACTCGCCGGTTGTACCGCAGGGAACTATTCCATGTGTCCCATTTTCTATCTGGAATTCAATTAGGTCTTGAAATGACTTTATATCTACTTTCCCATTCTTAAATGGTGTTACAATTGCTACGATAGAGCCGTGTATCATAAAGCAAGCCTCCTTCACCCAAAGAAGTTGTCATTGCGAACACATTCGCGGAGCCTGTACTGAGGAAACCGAAGTGCTCATTGTAAACTCCGTGAAGCAATCCATTCTGCTTGTCATTGCGAGCGTAGCGTGGCAATCCTGTATTTAGATTGCTTCGTCGCGGAGCCTGCGCTGAGCGCATGCGAAGTGCTCCTCGCAATGACAGTCTTACGTTTGCTCTTTCAAATAGTTATATTGCCATCACACCAATTTTTCTCTCCATTATATTAGAGTGTAAGTGGAAATCAAGACTTTATTAGGAACATCGTGATGCGTCATGTTTGTGGCAACAGACACCTTACGCTCTCACGCCTTACGCTCTCACGCCGCATTCAGAACAGAATTTACTTCCTTTAGGCATCTTACTTTCGCATCTAGAACAAAAAACCATATCGGAAATAGCCTCTTCCTTAGTCTCGTGAATTTTGTGGTCTAAACCTTCTGAGTGTTTCCTTGCCTCACCTATGAATTCAATTATATCTACTGTGCGAGGTGAATGGATTATTAATCTAGACTCCAATAACCCTGTCTCATAATCAATCTGGCTGATTTTATTATGGGGAATATCTCTAAACCTTTTAAAAGAGGATGAGTTCTTTGCAATAATTATTCTCTTGTTTGTAAGTATAAACCAGGAATTAAAGAAGGTATTGCTATCTATCCACCTTGGCGCCTTGTAAATTGCCCTG
>LDXN01000012.1 GCA_001443445.1 Candidatus Dadabacteria bacterium CSP1-2
CCAAATCCTAACTTGATACAAAGTTGATTAACAATCGAAATGAAGAGACAATAAAATCAATAACTTAGAAAGATGAAAAGTTGATGTTTTTCCCATAAATGTCCTAAAAAGCTATTTGAGCAACAGCCTGTTGAGACCTGACTCCCTTCGCCTCCTTCACTACAACAATGCGGGATGTGGATGGAGTCCCAGCGACTCCATCCACGCAGATTTAGTAGGGGGACTATTCCGTCTCGAAGGAGCCCTCCGTGATTGTCTGGTTTCCGCTTGCCTCTATCGCCAACACCTCGAATAAGTACACCGTATTTGGCTCGAGGAATTCCGGGGGGACCGTCACTTGCGTGGCCGAGGCCGGGAGGGTGACCTGAAACGTGCCGACGATGACCTGGTAGCCGACAATCTCTAGATCTGTGGACTCTCCACATTCTTCAGTAGCAGGATCCAACTCGTTTGTAACGGGAGTCCATCCGATTATTGCCTCGTCAAAGGGTAGTGTATCTTCCGAGACAATTTCGGGCCCACAGGGAATAACGTGGGAGAGCGTTGCCATGCTCTTCAGACTGGCTCCCCCAACCGTCGTGCCCTCGAACCTATATTTCCCAGCCGGAAACATGGCCAGGACCTCTGCGAGCGAGACCTCTTCAAACGGCGGCTCATTGCTCTCGGAGAACAGCTCCGTAAGGCCAAACATGCCCAAATTCCCCGTACCCAGGACCTTGAAGATCTGCTCGTTGTCCGGGTTGAAAATCTTGACCACCTTCCAGGGTTCTCCATCTAGGAAGACCTGAATGCCCGCATCCCCATCCGTGGCGTTGACCTCGAAGATAATCTTCGCAGCCGAGAAGGGTTTGGCCCAAGCCTCCGGGGCTGCAGCCCCCAAGACAAGAGCGGCCACTGCTAACAGAAAAATGGGCAACATTCGCATGTATCTCATCATTCCGATTACTCCTCTTGGGTTATCAGTGTTGGGATACTCGGGAGAGACACCCCCGATCACAGGGCATCCTGAAGATAGAAGTGTAGCCCTACGCGGACCAAAAGCTAAGCCACCCATGGATTGTTGAGACAAGTGTGTTACTTGCATTTTATACCTCCTTTCATGATGTATTTGTTAGATAGTGTAGCTGACGAAGATTACAAGAACCTTTCCTGAATATTACAATTTTGTAATGTTTGAATGAGATGATTTAAAACAGGAGATATAATCCCATTTTATGCACGAACTTTTTACATTATCATTATCTCACTAAGATGAGCCTAATGTTCAGATAGAAAGAGTCGTCATTATGTCTGGAATTAGCCTGCAGTAACACCTCCATCCAAGGTAAATATAGACCCCGTAGCCCATGACGAATCCTCTGATGCAAAATAAAGTATTGCATGTGCTATGTCTTCTGGCTTTCCATTCCTACCAATTGGATGAAACGCCTCCCACATCTTCATACGTTCGGGGATCTTTTCCTTAGGGATTCCAAGAGTTTCAAACATCTCTGTCTCTACCACTGCAGGACACACACAGTTTACCCTTATTTTATACGGGGCAAGCTCAAGCGCTAGTGCTTTTGTAAGCATAATCACACCTGCTTTTGAGGCTGAATAGGCTGATGTTGAATACCCTCTATATCCCTTTATTCCAAGTGCAGTTCCAATATTTATAATTGCGCCTCCATCTCTTTTTTGAATCTCTGGAATTGCATGCTTACACATAAAGAAGGACCCCTTGAGGTTAATATCCATAATGTAGTCGTATTCCTCTTCTTTGGTATCAGTTATTTTATTCCCTTTAAAAACCCCTGCGTTATTTACGAGAATATCCAAGCCTCCAAACTTATGAACTGTCTCATTAACAATCCTTTTCGTATCGCTTACCTTTGATATATCGCCGACAATGTATATGGCCTTGCCGTCGTTTTTTTGAATTGCATTGATAGTCTCTCCAAGCTTACTTTCCCTTCTTCCAGCTACTGCCACTAATGCTCCTTCCCTTGCAAAAAGAAGAGCTGTAGCTTTCCCTATCCCCGTTCCCCCGCCTGTTATAAGAGCAATTTTACCTTGTAGTTTCATCTTCTATATAAGGTTATAAGTGGTTTGTAGTTCGAGACTCCGATTTATATTTCCCAGTTTCAAGAAATCCGTTTTGAGGTAGAAGAAAAGTCATTGCCAACGAGGTAGGGGCGATTTACGAATCGCCTAATCTTGAGACCGAAACTATCATCCAATCCTAAACCCCAAGCCACAAATCAAGAACTCTTATCCAGAATGCCGTTTCAAAAACTCTAATGTCCTCTGGTTAAACTCCTCTGTCTTCTCGTAGAGTCCTGCATGAGAACAGTCCTCAAAAATCAATAATTCAGAATTTTTAATATTATTTTTCATCCTATCGGCAAAACGGGTAGAGGTTACCATATCGTGCCTACCAAAAGTAATCTGAGTAGGCGCTTTTATCTTACCCAACTGGGACTCACAGTCGTGGGCTATAACAGCATTAGACTGTCTAATAAATGCGTCCAAAGGCTGTGCTGGTCTTCCTCTTACAAAATCAGACAGTGCATTTATGTAATCAGGCCTAGCAGCATAGAGTTCAGGAGTAAAGCACCATGGGAAAATGCCCTTGATAACCATCTCTGGAACACTTCCTAGGGCTCTTGCCATCACCTGCCAGCCTTCTACAACGGTTTTAAGAAAGAGGTCAGTCTTTGTCCACCCACTATGGAGCGACAGTGACTTAACCTTATCCGGGTATTTAGCCCCAAGCCACATACCTATAGCTGCGCCCAATGAAACACCTGCTATATGTGCTTTTTCTATTCCTAATGCCTTCATGAACCCTGCTATATCATCAGCAAATAGCTCTGTAGAGTAATTTCCTTCTGGTTTGTCAGTTTCACCAGCTCCTCTTGGATCTACAGAGAAACACGTAAAGTGCTTGGAGTACTCCGGGACCTGAAAGGCATAACAGGCGTTATCAGCAGTTGTAAAAGGTATAAGGATTAGAGGCTCTCCCGCTCCTTGTTTCTCATAATTCATATTTATATCATTTACTTTTACCTTTGGCATTTGTTTTCCCTCCTCGTCACTGGATAATTTTCATTCCTATTTATATATAGGCTTACCATATAACAAACATGGTTTCTTGTCAACGAAAACCTAATTAGGGCTGCTAAGCTATATTACCTGGTAAAAGGAACCTGGATTTTAGTTATGTAAAATACAAAACTAAATTCGGCTGCTGTGCTTAGAATATTAAATCATCTCTTTTTTTATCTGAAGAAATCGTCAAAATATTAATGGAGATTGATATTATGGATTCACGACTATACAAAAAGGCACTTTTACTGTCGTATTTCACAGTGGGATACAATTTCTTAGAAGGAGTCGTATCAATTGTAGCAGGTTTATTAGCCGGAAGCATTGCATTAATTGGGTTTGGTCTTGATAGCTTCGTTGAATCTCTTTCAGGGGGTATAATGGTTTGGCGGTTAAGTAAACATGGGGAAATATCACTTGAGGAAGAAGAAAAAATAGAGGCAAAAGCTATAAGATTGATAGCTTATACCTTTTTTATCCTTGGAGCATATGTTTTATATGAATCTATCAAGAAATTGTACTTTCGCGAGATTCCAGATCCGAGTCTTTTAGGTATAATTATCGCTACTTTTTCTCTGATAGTAATGCCTATTTTGTTTTATATGAAGTATCGAATTGGGAGAGCAATAGAAATCGGAAGCCTGGTAGCAGACTCAAAGCAAACACTAGCTTGTGTCTTTTTGTCCTTATCTTTGCTAATAGGTTTGGGGCTTAACTATTTATATGGACTTTGGTGGGCAGATCCAATTGTGGGTTTAATAATAGTGGTTTTTCTAATAGGGGAAGGCTATGGAGCCTTAAAGGAAGAAAGATTATGTAATATTTGACTTAGTTATAAGTGATTCTGAAACCATTTATATGTTTATAACATCAAATACAATAAAAAAAAGGATTTGATCTTAAGGAAGGTTAAGTATGATAACAAACTTTGTGATTGGTATGCTTCTTCAACTGTTAAACTTTACTACTTTTACTGGTGTTGGGCATTTAAATCATATTTCTTATAATCTATTTCAAGTTGTACCAGTTGTAGAAGAATTTAGTAAATATGGTGTTTGTCTTAATGCAAATACAACTGACATAGCGGTTGACCAATTGGGATTCTGGCTTTCTGACTTGAATCTGCTGGGGCTTTAAGTGATGATTTGCATACTTATAAAGCATATGATGATTTAGAAGCCACTGAATCTTTTTTTATTACTAATTTATCTAATGCTCAGGATAAGTCCTCGGTAGAATTTAAAAAATATATCTCAGGAAACAAATTCGGTTTGGGTAGGAGTTTTGGAGTAAATTTCTGGGTATGGAACAACTTGGGATTAGGCTTTGTTTTAGATAGGGGAGAAGCTGCACTTCAAGTTTTGAATCAATCATCTGAGAATTTTCTTCTAGGACCGAGATATCGTTTCTAGGGTTGAAAATGCTTTTGTTAACAAAAACCTTAGATTACTCATCAAAATAAGTTTTAAATCATGAAATGGATATGATTTTGAATAGGAGTTGAAAGAGACAGGGTTTCTAAGAAAGATGATTGGTACTGTAACTGGGCAAAGAGGAAAAGAGACCAGCCCTCCTGATTTGGTTAACACCACAGACGAAAAGCTTATAGAGCTTTTCATATCCTCAAAGGATGAAAGGGCATTTGAAGAGATTGTCAACCGATACGCTGATAAAATATATCGCTTAGCATTTAAAATAACACGTGACTATTACAGTGCAGAAGAGATTCTTCAGGAGGTGTTTCTTACCCTAATAAATAAGATTGACACCTTTAGGGGAGAGTCTAAGTTTTCAAGCTGGCTCTATAGAGTCACAGCGAATGCAGCCTATATGCACCTTAGGGCTCAGAAGAAATATGAGAATGATGTGAGCCTTGAGGATTACGTTCCGTATGATGAGAACGGAACGCTTATGGGTAGAATTAAGGCAAAGGACTGGAGTGATAAACCCGATAAAGCGTTATTAAGCGAAGAGGCGATGGAGATAATAGAGAAAGCGGTGAATGAACTACCTGAACCATACAGGGTTGTTTTTCATCTAAGGGATGTAGAAGGTTTTTCTAACCAAGAGGTATCAGAGGTGCTAGGACTTTCTGTTCCAGCATTGAAGTCTAGGCTTCACAGAGCAAGGCTTTATTTAAGGGATAAACTATCAGACTATTTTTATGAATGGAGTAAATAGAAAGAAATGGTTATGTGCAAGGATGTAGTAGAGAACATAATAGGATATATAGATGCGGAGCTAGATGATAAAACACTAGAAGAACTGGAGAAGCATTTAGATGAATGCCCTGAGTGTCAGGTATTTGTTAGAACGTATAGGAAAATGCTTGAACTCACAGGAAAACTAAGAGAAAGAACCTTTGTTACCCCTGAGATTAGAGAAAGACTCAAGCAACTTCTTAAATCTAAGCTTAAACCTAATTGAGGGAACCTTTTTGTTTCTTAATTTAATCACTTCCATCCCAAATCCCCATATATTTATTCCCAAATGGACATTTTCCAAGTTTTATGTGCTCTTCAAACTCATGTCGGAATTTTTTGACGATGGATTCAACTGGCATAGCACAGCCATCGGCCAGAGCGCATATGGTTGTACCTTTCATCTGAAAACAGGCATCGATAAGGGTATCAATATACTCCATTCTTCCCATTCCTTCTTCGATCCTAGTAAGCATCTTCTCAAGCCACCATGTTCCTTCCCTACACTGAACGCATTGCCCACAGGATTCATCCCTGTAGAAATGTGCCAAATTTTGTGCGACCCTTACCATGCAGGTGGCATCATCAATCACAGTTACACCTGCAGTGCCAAGCATTGAGCCTGCCCTTGCTAATGAATCAAAATCCATTGGAATATTGATTTCCTCTGCTGTGAGCACCGCTGCGGATCCTCCACCGGGGGAGATTGCTTTTACCTCTTTTCCATTTCTTATTCCCTCGCCGTACTCATAAATTAACTCACGAAGAGAGATTCCAAGAGGAAGTTCATAGAGTCCGGGTTTATTGATACTACCACTCAAACCATAGATCTTTGTTCCTGTATTTTTGGGGGTCCCAATACTTGCAAACCACTCTGCACCTCTATTGATTATATGAGGTACGCATGTAAGAGTTTCGACGTTGTTTACAATTGTGGGGCATCCGAAAAGCCCCACCTGTGCAGGGAATGGAGGCCTAGGTCTAGGCTCTCCGTTTTTCCCTTCAATTGATTCTAAGAGTGCGGTTTCTTCTCCGCAGATATATGCGCCTGCGCCTACGAATAAAACAACATCGAGATTGAATCCAGAGCCTAAAATGTTCTTTCCAAGAAATCCTTTTTCATAACTTTCACGAATTGCCCTTTCAAGAATCCTTGCACCCTTTGGCATCTCCCCCCTTATGTATATATAGCATTTATGTGAGTTGATTGCATAGCATCCAATAACAATCCCTTCTAGCATCTGGTGTGGGTCGCGTTCGATGATTTCTCTATCCTTGAAACTTCCTGGCTCACTTTCATCAGCATTACAGCAGAGATAAATTGGTTGTTTAGAGTCCCGCTGAACAAAGCTCCATTTAATTCCTGTTGGAAACCCAGCACCACCACGTCCTCGCAGGCCAGATTTTTTTACCTCATCAATTATTTCAAGCGGGCCCATCTTTAAAGCCCTAGGAAGTGCTGTATATCCACCCGATGCTGTATAAGACTCGATTGACTCAGAGTTTGGTTTGTCAACATAAGTACGAATAATTCTCATCTCAGGCATGTTTGATTTCCCGGAATAATTGTTGAGGATTATTTTAAATGGATTTTTAAGTAAATGACAACCTAGTTGTGTTAAATAATAATTCTTATTAAAGTTGTGGTATTCAAAAAGCCATTAATCTTGATTGGATATTTAATTTGCATATTAAAGCCAACTCGATTTTTTTGCATAATATTTGTTTAGTGATTGGAGCTAATATGATAATCGTTTCAATACACACTTAACTTTGAAAAAGGCAAATAAGGTTGCATAAATCATGGAGATTCGAAACAATAAAAATCTCATAGTTATAGATATCTTAATTCAGGGAGATTAGAGATGACTGCATCAAACAAAAAATATACCATAGAGGAATCAAATGCATTTATAGAAACCTTTAATATAAATCCAAAGGGTTCGGGAGCTTTAAATGGTCTTCGGTTTGCAGTAAAGGACATTATAGATATCGAAGGTTATCAGACATCGTGCGGCAATCCTTATTGGCGCGATTCACACCCGGTAGCTGTAGCAAATGCTGTATGCGTTGATCAACTTCTATATGCAGGGGGGCAATGTATTGGTAAAACTGTTACAGATGAACTTGCCTTTAGCCTTGACGGTGAGAACTTTTTCTATGGCACACCGTTAAATCCAAAATCACCAGAGCGTGTTCCTGGAGGATCGTCCAGTGGATCAGCATCTGCGGTTGCGTGCGGCCTTGTAGATTTTGCAATTGGCACTGACACCGGAGGATCCGTAAGGGTTCCTGCGAGCAACTGTGGTATTTTTGGGATGCGTCCCTCCCATGGATTCATATCAGTGGCAGGGGTTAATCCGTTTGCTCCTACCTTTGATACTGTGGGAGTTTTTGCTCGCTCTTCAGATATACTCGCTAAGGTTGCCTCAGTGCTACTTGCTTGTGACGTTCCATCGACTGTGGAAGTGGGTACGGTGCATGTTGTTAAGGAGGCCTTTGCAATCGCTGATTTGGAGGTTGTAGGAGCACTCTCAGCGCCTATCGAACAATTAAGGAGAATATCTGGAGATAAGGTAAAGGAGATGTCGCTTCTAGAAATTAACAGCGATGCGCAATTATCGGATTTACAAACTTGGCTTAATACCCATTCCACAATACAATGGGCAGAGATTTGGAGTTGCCTAGGCTCCTGGGTTGAATATGTAAAACCCGAATTCGGTCCACGAATCAAGCGTAACTTTGAGCTTACAAAGAATTTAGATCGAGGTAAGATATTAGAAGCTATACGAAGAAGGGAGGTTTATTTTAGAAGCTTAAAGTCGTTTCTACGAAATAACGACCTCCTATGTATACCAACTGCTCCGTCCGTTGCGCCTCTAAAAGGGAGTCTGGGAAGCGATAGGACAACTTGCACCTACTATCCCAGAGCCCTTTCGTTGACTTCCATCGCAGGCATTGGCCGCTTACCCCAGGTTACATTACCGCTTGCTGATGTTAATTGTGTACCAATCGGACTGTCGCTGCTAGCTTCACACGGACACGACGCCTTTCTTCTAGGAGTGGTTCAGATGATCGCTTCACAGGTTCTCCAACATATTTGAGATTAAATTGGAAATAATCCAGCTTAAAGATCTACCTCCCATGGTTTTGGGTGTTCTTTAAGTTTCATCGGAGGGAATAGCGGGCATTCATTTTTACTGAATTTCACTTCTTTCTGACTTAAGTGCTGCGTATCGCGCTGCTCCAAGCAATGCTGTTTTATCATTTAGGATCACAGAAACTGGTATTTCCTGCATTAAGTGCTCCATGCGACCCTTGCTAATGAAAGCCTTTATAAAGTTGCCATCTGTCAACTTCTTGATAATTTTTGGTGCTATGCCACCACCGACGTAGACACCAGCCGTTGCTAGGGTCTTAAGCGCAAGATTACCCGCCTCCGCTCCATATATAGAGACGAATATATCCATGGCCTTTACGCAAAGCTCGCAAGAACCTTTAAGTGCCGCCTCTGATACAGCCGAGCTTGGATTATCTCCCCTTGAAATCTTCTCTGAAAGCCATTCTGGTTCCCTTCCAAACCTTCCTGTATCGCGGAGGAAGCTATAAATATTGAATAGACCCGGACCAGATAAAACTCGCTCGTAACTCACATGGCTGAAGTGCTTCAGTAAATGACTGAGGAGCTCCATTTCTAATTCATTACATGGAGCAAAGTCAGCATGACCACCTTCACATGCAAAAGGAAAATGTTGTTTGCCATCCCAATAGAAACCGGCTTCGCCAAGTCCTGTACCTGCAGCGATTACAGCTGCGTTCCCCTTGGCATCAGAAGCCCCATTGTTAAGAATAGCAAAATCCTTAGGCTCTAGTGCTTTGATTCCATAAGCAGTAGCCTCAAGGTCGTTAATAAGCCAGACTCTCTCAATGCCAAGTTCGGCTGCTAGTATCTTCGCATCAACTACCCATGGTAGATTGGTGGCTTCACAACGTCCTTCCTTTGCGGGTCCGGCCACCCCGAAGCAGGCATGCTCTATGCTCAAGGAGTTAATTGACACGAATTTTCGAGTGATCTCTCTAAGACTTCCGTGTTCCCGACTTGGGAACGTACTTTCTATAATTGGCTTTAAGCGTTCTTGTTCGATTGTGAAGAATGCAAGAGTAGTTTTGGTTCCACCTATATCTCCTGCGAGAATCATACTAAAGTCTCCTCCAAAGCCGCCCGTCTCGCTCTATTAATTCTGCTGCCTCTTTTGGCCCCCATGTACCAGCAGGATAGTTTGGGAAATCCCTAGGCGGTAGGGAGCTCCAAACATCTAGTAATGGCTGAGCAACCCTCCATGCAGTTTCAACCAAATCTGAACGTGAGAAAAGTGTTGGATCGCCGTTCATACAATCATATAGCAGGGTCTCGTACCCTGTGCCGCGAGCAGCGTGAAACGCCTCTTGATATTCAAAGTGCATCCTTACCGTTTGCAACTGCATTGTTGGTCCAGGGATCTTTGCCTCAAAGACCAATTCAATACCCTGATCTGGCTGAATGTGGAGAAGCAACTGGTTGGCTTCAAGCCTCTCAACTGGTGTGTCACGGAATAGCACTTCTGGGGCATGCTTGAACTGGATGGCTATTTCTGTGCGGCGGGTTGGTAGTCGCTTACCAGAGCGAAGGTAGAAAGGTACACCCGCCCATCTCCAATTGTCAATAAATAGCTTTAGAGAGGCGAAGGTCTCGGTCCGGGAATCTTTAGCAACATCTGGCTCTTCACGATAGCTAAGTACAATATTGCCGTCCATTGTGCCACCGCTATACTGTCCGCGAACAGCGTTTGTAATGACATCCTCTGGAGTCATAGGGTGGATGGCCTTTAATACAGCCACCTTGCCATTACGAATATCATCGGCATGGAACGAACTCGGCGACTCCATAGCTATATAGGCAAGCATCTGTAGCATGTGGTTCTGAATCATATCTCTTACAATGCCTGAGCGCTCATAAAAGTTCCCACGACCTTCGACACCTACCTTTTCAGCGACTGTGAGTTGAACATGATCAATATAGTGGCGGTTCCAGAGTGGCTCAAAAATACCATTGGCAAAGCGAAAAGCGAGTACGTTTTGCACAGTTTCCTTGCCTAAATAATGATCAATTCGCCAGATTTGATGTTCTTGCCAATGTTCCTGCAACTCGCGGTTTAGATTTAGTGCACTTTCAAGTTCGTGTCCGAATGGCTTTTCAACTACAAGCCTAGGCCGGCACATATCATCGTTTGCCAAGCCTGCAATACCTAGCTGACGTGAAATAAGGCCGAACACGACTGGTGGTACAGCTAGATAAAATAGATAGTTGCCATCTGTATTATGTTTCGTGTCAACCTTATTTAATAACTGTTTGAGCCGCTCATACATTGATGGGTCATCGAAACTCCCGCTAACGTAGTAGAGGTTTTTCACAAACTCATCCCAGACCTTGTTATCGAAATCACGGGTTGTGAACTGTCTGATGTCCTTACTCAATTGCTCGCGAAACGACTCATGATTTAAGTCTGTCTTCGCAGTGCCAACAATAGCAAAGTTCTGAGGCAATAAGCCGTCACAGGCGAGGTTATAAATGGCAGGCATTAAAAGCCGCTTGGTCAAATCTCCAGATGCGCCAAAGATTACAAACACGCATGGATCTGCAGGTCGTTCGTGTGTGCCACTAGCGGCGGATTCAGAGCGAAGTGTCATATCAGCCATTTGAGACATTTCCCATAAATATAGTTGCCAACCACCTAACCCCCTGTAGGTCGTTCAATGTGTCCCCCGAACTGAAAGCGCATGGCGGAGAGGATCTTCTCTGCAAATTCATCCTCACCACGCGAGCTAAAGCGTTGATAAAGAGCGGCACTGAGAACAGGAGCTGGAGTAGACTCTTCGATAGCTGCCATAATGGTCCAGCGTCCCTCACCTGAATCAGACACGCGACCCGAAAAGCTTGCGAGGTCTGGCTGCTCAAGAAGAGCAATTGCCGTAAGGTCAAGAAGCCACGATGCTACAACACTACCGCGTCTCCATATCTCTGCTATGTCTGCTAGATTGAAGTCATACTGGTAATGTTCAGGATTTCGTAAGGGAGCAGTCTCAGCATCAACTGCACTACCACGTTTTCCAACATTGGCGTGATGTAGTATATTTAGCCCTTCTGCATAGGCCGCCATAATACCATACTCAATACCGTTGTGAACCATCTTTACAAAGTGTCCCGCGCCAGATGGACCACAATGCAGGTAACCATCTTCCGCTGTGCCACTAACCTTCTCTCGTCCAGGGGTGCGAGGGATGCTTCCTTTACCCGGTGCAAGTGTCTTAAAGATGGGATCGAGGTGCTTGACAATACCAGTCTCGCCGCCGATCATTTGACAGTAACCGCGCTCAAGCCCCCAGACACCGCCGCTCGTTCCAACATCAACATAGTGTATTCCCTTAGATTTTAGTTCGTTAGCACGTCTGATGTCGTCAATATAGTAGGAATTGCCTCCATCTATGATGATGTCACCACTCTCCATAATGGGTGCAAGGTCGTTCAGCATCTTATCAACCACAGCGGCAGGCACCATTAGCCAAGCTGCGCGCGGCTGTGTTAGTTTCGAAACAAAATCTTGAAGCGATGATGCTCCAATCGCCCCCTCTTTAGAGATAGCATTAACCGTATCCGCATTCCTGTCATATATAACACACTTGTGCCCACCCCGCATCAACCGTCTGACCATATTAGCGCCCATGCGCCCTAAACCAATCATTCCGATTTGCATTGCTTTCACCTCCGTAATTGCGTCTGGGTGTATGGGCGTTTGGGCGTATGGGGCATGAATCGTCCACACGCCCTTTCGCCCATACTTTCTTCATCACACCACCGCTTCCACAGCCTGACGTAGCCTCGCCAAGTCTGCCTGTACATCTCTGCCCAGATGAACACGCAAGACACGGCGATCACGTTCAGCCAACACCTGAAAATCACCACGAGCCTGTGCTGCCTTAACCACACCGAATGTATATTTCTGTCCAGGAACTTGAAGTTCAATCGCATCATCACATGTGATTTGGAGGAAAATACCTGTATTCGGTCCTCCCTTATAGGCCTGTCCAGTTGAGTGTAAAAAGCGAGGACCATAGCCTAGACATGTAGCAACCTTCTTCGCATCACGAACGGTGTGCCTCATTGCCTGTAGATGCTCTTGATGAGCATCGTTCATTTCAATGTATGCGGATATACAGAAATAGTCTCCTGCTTTTATCCTGTCGAGGTGTGCTTTTAGATAACTTGTAATTGTTTTATCGCTACCTGCGGCTTTTGAAAGTACATCAGCATTCTTGTCGTCGGTGAAAAGCTTGAACCCCTCATCTTCAAGAATTGGGGTCTCTTTAGGTAGAGAACCTGTCTTTTCATACTCTGAAGTCAGCTTTCTCGTAGCCACTTTGCTTGCCTCCACATCTGGCTGGTTGAATGCGTTGATGCCAATGATTGACCCTGCTACCGCCGTTGCAATCTCCCATCGGAACATCTCTTGACCGAGTTCATAAATATCAGAAAGAGAAATTCGAACTACTGGGTGTCCAGCTCTTTCAAGGGCTTCTACTGCTGCATCCTGTGTGCTATCAGGTGAATTCTCCAAGTGCAAGTATGCAAAAAGGCGATCGTTGCCATATACACCAGGCGGTCCTAATCTTTCTTGATCAACAGGAATTAAGCCCTTTCCAAGTTTTCCAGTCGATTCAGCCAGAAGCTGCTCTAGCCACGCGCCGAAGTCCCAGATACCAGGAGAGGTTATGATTGTGACCTTATCACGCCCATTTTTCGCTAGCACGCCCATAATTGCTCCTAGTATAACACCAGGGTTATCTTCTGGCGGTACGCACGATGCACAACTATGAACCATCTCCTCTGCGAGATCAAGGAACCTCCCAACATCTACACCCATGATTGCTGAAGGTACCATACCAAAGTTCGAGAGAGCTGAATACCTTCCGCCTATGCTGGGTAGGCCAAAGAAGATATGACGGAAATCATCCGCTACTGCCACTTGCTGCATTTTGGAGCTAGGATCAGTAATTGCGATAAATCGGCTGCCGGCTTTATCAGCGCCAACGGTTTCTTTCACTCGTTCGAAGAAATACTGCTTAAAGATGTTTGGTTCTAAAGTGCCACCTGACTTTGACGATACAATGAAGATAGAGTTGGCTAGATCGATTTTATTTTCGAATGTCTTTATTTGTGAAGGGTCTGTTGAATCCAAAACATGGAGCTCAGGGTACCCATCTACCTTACCGAATGTCATCTTCATAACCTCAGGGCAAAGGCTTGACCCACCCATTCCAAGGAGAAGGGCGTATGAGAAGTGCTCTTTTTTCACCTCTTCTGCAATATCCTTCAAGTGTTCGATATGTGCCAATTGGTCCTCCGTTATACCTAACCAACCAAGCCAGCGGTTCTCGTCGTCGTTAGTCCAGAGTGTTTTGTCCTGAGA
The DNA here is from genome assembly GCA_001443445.1 of Candidatus Dadabacteria bacterium CSP1-2. Classification (GTDB taxonomy): domain Bacteria; phylum Desulfobacterota_D; class UBA1144; order Nemesobacterales; family CSP1-2; genus CSP1-2. Next base: position 13,793 of record LDXN01000012.1, read on the forward strand.
CCATAGACGACGGACCTTCCCATTAACTCGCCAATCTTCAAGAGATGTCTTAACTGCCGCATCAAGATTTTCAGGCAATTTGTATGTCTGTCGGTTGAGTTTCTTTCCAAGGAGTGATTCGCGCTTTTTCCCAACGGCGCTCAAAAGTTTATCGAATGCATCAGCGAAGAGTCTAACACCATCATCTAACAGTTTGTCTGTTACTGCCTGCATAGAGATACCAGCCTGTCCTAGCACTTCCATAGTGTCGTGTGCCTCCTCAAGGTGCTCTTCAAGGCTTGCTCGTGGACGTCCATGGTCGCGGAAGGCATCAAACGTGGCTGCTGGAACGGTGTTTACTGTATCTCTACCGATGAGTTCTTCGACATAAAGAACGTCTCGGTAACTAGGATTTTTAGTGCTAGTGCTGGCCCAAAGGAGTCGCTGGGTTTGTGCTCCTTTAGCGGCTAGCGCTTGCCAGCGTACGCTACGATAAATTTCATTGTATTGTTGATACGTCAACCTTGCATTGGCAATAGCTACCTTACCTATGACGCTCCTAAGTACTGCTCGCTCGCTCGCGCTTTTTGCTGTCTTTAACTTAGCTGTGCCCAAGTTATCAATAGCTGTATCAATTCTGCTAACGAAAAAACTTGCAACGCTTGCGACACCGCTTGGGTCACCGCCTTTCGACACAAAGGCTTCTAAACCAGAGATGTAAGCTTCAGCAACCTGTTCGTAAGTCTCCTGAGCGAAGAGAAGCGTAACGTTCACGTTTATTCCTTCGCTAATGAGTTGTTTAATAGCAGGGATACCTGCTTTAGTTGCTGGGACCTTAATCATAATATTATCACGTCCCACTGCTTTCCAAAGTCTTCGCGCCTCCTCAAGTGTGCCTGCCGTATCGTTGGCGAGATATGGTGATACCTCTAAACTGACATACCCGTCGTGTTTCTTTGTTTTCTCATAGACGGAAGACATAACATCGGCTGCATCTTGGATGTCGTTTATGGCTAAATATTCATAGAGCGACTTTGCTTCCATGTCTTTCTGCTTTTCTAGTGCTTTGAGGGCATTGTTGTAGTCAGTACTTCCTGCAATGGCTTTCTCAAAGATAGAAGGGTTAGAAGTTACTCCTCGTAAGCCATCTTCGTCAATCAACTTCTGTAATTCGCCTGATATAATTAATCCACGTCGGATGTAGTCATACCAGATGCTCTGTCCATAACTTTGTATTTCAAGCAGTGGGTTCGCCATGTCTCAGTTACCTCTCTTCCATAATTATTAATAAAATATGTATCCTGTATCATGCATCGCTCTTATCTTTATACGTACTCTTTTCTGTCAAGTAGTTGGTGAACAGTTATCTTCCTAGAAGCGCTTTTGCCTTTTGTACTACATTTTCAACTGTAAAACCGAACTTCACTTCTAAGACCTCGAAGGGTGCGGATGCGCCATATCCCCACATGCCAATGAAGTTTTTATCACTGACTGTGCCTAGGTATCTGTCCCAGCCAAAAGGACCTCCTGCTTCTATCCCTAATCGTTTCGTTACGTTTGGTGGTAAAACAGAGTCCTTATATCCCTGAGGCTGTGATTCAAAGAGTTCCCAACTAGGAAAGCTTACAACACGCACGTTGATTCCCTCCGCTGATAACTTCTCTTGCGCACCTAACGCATATGTTAGCTCTCCTCCATCCGAAATGAGTATGATATCTGGTGTTCCATTACAGTCTGAGACAATATAGGCGCCCTTTCTCGACCCCTCTGCAGATGCGTATTTCTTCTGGTCAAGTGTTGGGAGTTTCTGACGCGAAAAGATGAGCGCGGTTGGACCATCCTTCCGACTTATCGCTTCACGCCATGCCCATGCGGTCTCATTCCCGTCAGCGGGACGTATTGTTACGACGTTAGGCAATGAGCGAAGCCAAGCTAGATGCTCAATTGGCTGATGTGTTGGACCATCTTCTCCTAAGAATATGCTATCATGCGTATATACGAAGATAACTCGTATTTTCATCATAGCGGCGAGTCGTACAGGTTGAGCCATGTAGTTGAAGAACTGAAGAAACGTAGCGCAGTAGGGAATAACACCTCCATGTAGCGCCATCCCATTTGTTGCTGCTCCCATTGCGTGTTCCCTTACGCCGAAGTGTAGGTTATCACCAGCGAAGTCGTGGAACTGTACATCGCCATGTCCAGTCATATAAGTCTTTGTTGATGGTGCTAAGTCTGCTGAGCCACCAATGAGATAGCCTTTCATGTGATTTGCTAAGGTGTTTATGACCTTCCCTGAGCAGTCACGTGTTGCCATTTGCTTGTCTTTTTCTGGGGTAAAGACTGGCATATCGGCATCCCAGTCCTTAGGCAACTCGCCACTCATAACGAGTTTGTATCGCTCTGCGAGTTCAGGATATTCCTGTGCATATGCATTAAACTTTGCACGCCATACATCCTCCCATGCCTTCCCTCTATCCAAGGCTTTACGGAAGTGCGGAAGAGTCTCTTCGGGGATGTAGAAGGGTTTGTCTTCAGGGAAATTGAAGTGCCTCCTTGTAGCTTTGTAATTCTCCTCATTAAATGGTTCTCCATGAACCTTCGCTGTATCCTGCTCAGGGCTTCCATAACCAATGTGCGTGCGGCAGATTATAAGTGATGGTTTGCAAGTCTCTTCACGCGCTTTATTTAATGCATCCTCTATAGCGGCGCGGTCATGCCCATTAGGAACCTTTTGCACATGCCAGCAATATGCCTCAAAGCGCTTGCCAACGGTTTCGGAAAATGCAGTATCCTTTGTCCTGCCTTCGATGGAGATCTGGTTGTCATCATAAAGAAAAATCAGCTTGCCCAAGCCGAGATGCCCCGCTAAGCTTGCAGCTTCGGAAGTTATACCCTCCATCAGGTCCCCATCGCCACAGATTCCGTAGGTATAGTGGTTAACAATGTCATAGCTTGGCTTGTTGAAGATAGCGGCAAGGTGTACCTCTGCAATAGCAAAGCCAACTGCATTTGCGAATCCCTGTCCCAAAGGTCCTGTTGTAGTCTCAACCCCGGGTGTCTCTCCATATTCTGGATGACCGGGACATTTGCTTCCCCATTGGCGGAAGTTTTTTAGGTCATCTAACGAAAGATCGTACCCGTAAAGATGTAGGAGGCTGTAAAGAAGGGCAGAGGCGTGTCCAGGGGAGAGTATAAAGCGGTCGCGATCGTCCCACCTGGGATTAGAAGGATTGTGTTTTAAAAACCTATCCCAAAGCACATAGACCATGTCTGCAGCACCCATAGGCGTACCGGGGTGTCCTGATTTTGCCTTCTGCACACAGTCAACGGCAAGCATTCGTATGGTATTGACACACAACTGATCCAGTTCATCACTACTAGGCATCAATTTCCTCCGTGATGTTCCTAATTGAGTTAAATAACGATTGGCAAGAAAAGACTTATATCCCTTATAACACAACCATTAAATATTTGTCAAGCAATCGTTAATTATCGCAAAAAAATCTGCAGAAAATCCGCTCTTGACATCCATAAAAAGATTATTATATTAAGTAACGAACATATGTTTCATACGTACGTATGTATCATTTAAATTAATGGAGGGTAAAAATGACTGAAATTACTACAAAAGATCGCCTACTTGATACAGCAGAGCGTCTTTTTGCTGAGAGGGGTGTGAAGGAAACTTCTGTCCGAGATATTACAAAGGCAGCACGAACCCACTTGGCGTCGGTGAATTATCACTTCCGCTCTAAAAACGGTCTAATTCGTGCTGTTATCGCTAGGAGAATAAAGCCATTAAATAAAAGGCGTTTCGAACTACTGGATTCCTATATTGCTGAGGCAGGTAATAAACCCGTCACAGTTGAGCGGATTCTGCATGCTCTTATTGCCCCAAGTATTGAGCTATATCTTGAGAATCCACATTTCCTTAGCTTTGCAGGGCGCATGATTTCTACCCCCGACAAACAACTTCATAGGATATTTGCTTCACAAATGGATGAGGTTTTTTCCCGAATAAAGGATCAACTGATGCTAGCAATTCCGGATATACCTGAAAAGGAGCTGATGTGGCGAATTCACTTTACTACCGGAGCAATAATTCACACCTGGACGAACCATGCTGATCTTGAGATCCGGTCTGGAGGTATTTGCAAGATCAAGGATAAGGAGGAGGTTATCAATGAACTCATAGCGTTTTGTGGTGCGGGTCTTAGAGCATGAAGCCAAAAGAGCTCAACTCAGATTGAATAAGGCTATGAGAATATCACAAAGGAGTAACTGCAATGTCGAACCAAAGACCATTGGATGAGTTATTAGAGGAATATAAAGAAGATTATAGCATAGAATATTGTAGATCGAGTGACGATTCATTCGAAGAATTTATTCTTCACTTGATTCTCAAGACGAGAATGGTGAACCGTCCCAACTAGATGTAGAAGAGGATGATAATCTCAAGGAATTTGAGAATAAAGACGAGGCACAAAACAAGGATTTTAGGCTTATAAATGCGTATTTCAAAGAGGTTAGTAAAGAGTCTCTCCTCTCCTGTGCACAAGAGTTGGAGATTGTGACCAAGATGAAAAGGTATGAAAGGAAGTCAAAAAACATAAAGTCTAAGATAGAAAATATATTAGGCAAAAAGCTTAATAACAATACTAATTCATTTATTCAAGATTTCAGATACCTAATAGAAAAATGTTCAAATTATACTATCAGAGGGTTAACGCGTAATAGACTTAAAAGACTACTTAAACTTTATGAGGCCTGTTTAAAGAAGACGATCCAATATAGGAATTGTTTTGTACGAGGAAACTTAAGGCTGGTTGCAACAATCGCTAAAAAATACGTGGGTCGAGGGGTTTCATTTATGGATTTGCTTCAGGAAGGAAACATAGGGCTTATTACGGCTGTAGAGAGGTTTGATCATACAAAGGGTTATAGGTTTTCCACATATGCTTGTTGGTGGATATTTCAATCAATAATTAGGGCGATTTTTTCTCAGTCAAGAACAGTGAGGGTTCCGGCATATGTTTTAGAGAAATCTGGAAAGGTTAGACAAACGCGGTCCAGGCTTATGGAGAAGCTGGGTAGGGAGCCTCGTGTTGAGGAAATCGCCCGCGAAATTGATATGTCGAAAAAAACACTTAGCCGTGTGCTTTCGTGTAGAGAAAGGGTGATTTGGCTAGACTCGCCTATCAGACAAGGAGAAAGAGGAACCCTTATGGAAGTCTTTAAGGATCAAAATTCCCTTCCGGCTGATTCACTTATATCGGCGTCATTAGTCCCAGATAGCGTTAATAAAGCATTAACATTACTTGACAGCAGGGATAGGGAGGTTATCAAGATGAGATTTGGAATAGGTTATGAGACCAATTATACATTGGAAGAAATAGGAAGGCGATTCAATCTAACAAAGGAGAGGGTGAGACAGATTGAAAAGAAAGCCTTGAAAAAGATTAGAAAATCTAGTGCTGCTCCTGCCCTTAGGAGCTTGATTAAAACGTCATAGTTGGTTCCAATTATACAAGGATAGAAAAGAGGGTCAGGCATGCATATTCCTAACTGCCGCGATAATCGCAGAACGCCGGTTTTGTCGAGGCTGGAAGCCTCTCCTACGTGGGGTTATGGCACATGCATAATGATGTTGTAGAAGCACCTTCCCTTCCCCGATTAAATCGGGGACCTGGCTCAGGGCAGGCCTGGCGCGATAGATTGCCACTCTTATAAAACGCGGCTGGAAAGTCGCTTCTATCGAATGTTTATATTCTAGCAGATAATACAACGATAGCCGAGGTTTTCTAACCTCGGATAAGCGAACATGGCAAGGATGCTCCCCGATTAAATCGTGGTTACCCTTGTCCCAACGTGTATTAAGTGGGGAACATTCGGGCATGACAACCTGATTGACCGATCGCGGAGGGTTAGGCGTGAGGAGGACTTGTTATATTTAACTCACGTTAGTATAGTAATTACATATGCTACAAAGATGGAGGAGTAAATGTCTCAAGATCCAACTAAACGAATTCTAATTCTTGGAGGTGGCTTTGCAGGTCTTGATACGGCGCTTCATCTGGAAAAGATTTTTGCTAAAGATAAAGATGTAGAGATAACTCTCGTTAACAAGAATAATTACTTCGTCTATACTCCTATGCTTGCCGAGGTGGTAGCCAGTAGTATTGACGCAAAGCATACGGTTAGTTCTTTAAGGGAGTTCTTTAACAAGGTTACATTTAAAGAGCTTGAGGTCCGCTCAATTGATTTAACAAAACGCATTGTTAATTGCTATCACTGTAACGTGTGTGAAATTTTCAATCTTGAATATGATTATCTTGTTATAGCTTTAGGTACAGTTACAAGCTTTCATAACACAGCAGGAGCCGAAGATAATTCTTTTCCCCTTAAGAATGTTTATGATGCTAAGATACTTAGAAGCCATGTTATTGATATGTTTGAGCATGCGGACCTAGAAAAGGATCCGAATGAAAGGCGGCACCTTTTGACATTTGTAGTGGTTGGCGGCGGTTATACAGGTGTTGAGGTTGCGGCTGAGCTTAATGATTATATCCATACAAGTAGCCGCTTCTACAGGAATGTCCACCCGGACGAGGTTAAGGTGATTATTGCAGATCATGGACCGCGTATTATGCGTGAGATGAGCGAGGGTTTAGCAGATTACGCACAGAATCTTCTCCAAGCACGTGGAATGGAAATACATTTGAAAACAGGAGTTTCTAGTGTCTTGCCAAATAAGGTTGAACTTGATAATGGAGTCACCATTCTCACAAATACAGTAATTTGGGCAGCGGGGACATCACCTCATCCAGTAATCAAAAGCCTTCCCTGTGAAAAGGATAAGGGTGGAGGAATTATTGTAAATGAATATTTAGAGGTACCTGACTTCCCAGGCGTTTGGGCACTTGGAGACTGCGCTCATATACCTGACCCAAAAACTGGGAATCCATGCCCACCTACTGGTCAGCATGCGGTGCGTGAAGCAAAGCGGGTAGCTTATAATATTGAGGCCACTGTAAAGGGAGGGGATAAAAAGCCATTTCAATATACTACACAAGGAATGCTTGCTCCACTTGGTCATAGATCCGCTGTTGCGGAAATAAAGGGGTTTAAATTCTCTGGATTTTTTGCGTGGTTTCTATGGAGAACAATATATCTTATTAAACTCCCTGGGTGGGATAGAAAAATCCGTGTTGCAATTGATTGGGCCCTTGACTTGTTCTTTCCGAGGGACATTGTCCAGCTTAGGGTTCCTACAAGATCCAGGCAGCAAGAAGAGCATATAGGAACGGAGGAGAGTTATTCTTGACTAAGGCTTCCTTCGTGAATGCAGGAATGCTACGAGTTTGCTCAGTTCATCAGAGGTTAGTATGCCGCCAAATGCAGGCATATTTAATCCTCCATTCATGATGCGCCATGTTAATTCATTAGAAGAGAGGCGGCTGCCTACGTCAGTAAGATCGGGACCACGTTGACCTCCGTGTCCCGATATAGCATGACAATACAAGCAACCCTTATCATTGAAGAGTTGTCCCCCCTCGTAAATATGACCGCTTGTTACGCCGATTACCTCAGCAGTCAAAGGCTTTGCATCAAAATGAGGAGACCATGGTGAACTTATACCAATTGCCCAGAGCGCAGATATTGCCATAATAGCAAAAACCACAACGGCAAAGGCCCACGGACGTCTTAGTGGACTTCTCTCTCCACGATTTGAGATAAATGGGAGAGAAATCAATAAAATGCCAAGAACGAGTGGTCCGCCTACCATAAGGTAGCTTTCTAGCTCAGGTGGCATAAGTGCGAATAAAGCGAAGTAAAAGACGAAGTACCAGTCAGGTACAGGAAGCGCATCTAAATTGCTTGGGTCGGGCGGTTTACCTAGTTCTGGAGGCCCAACAATTATCGCTAAGAGTAGTATCGCGACTATAACGCTGCATCCAAAGACAACATCCCGCCAAGCAGCATCGGGCCAAAATGGAACCCCCTTTTGCTTAAGCATTTCCTCATATGTGTCACGATAGGTCTTTGGATCTACAGGCTTCCCAATCTCAGGTGGTTCGGAGATGCCATCACGCAAAACAAGATATAGATGAAACCCGATAAAGATGAAGATCAATCCTGGAATAATAAATACATGATATGCAAACATACGGCTTAGTGTCGCACCCCCTATTGTCTCTCCCCCAATTACAAAATGCGCTAGTGAAGTGCCGATAAGCGGCACACGTCCAACCTGTTCAGCAGCTACTATAATAGACCAGACGGCAGTTTGATCCCAGCGGACGACTTGACCTGTAAAGCCCATAACAACCGTACACGCTAAAAGAACGACCCCTGTTAGCCAGTTCATCTCACGTGGGTATTTATATGCGGCAAAAAGATAGACTTGTACCATATGGATGAAAACCAAGGCTATCATCGCTGAAGCACCCCAATTGTGCATTCCCCGAACAACTCTACCTATCGTAGTATCATTTGAAATGAATTGAAGGCTTTGATAAGCCTCTCCCGAAGATGGGACATACATAAATGCAAGCGCTATTCCGGTAGCAACCTGAACGAGAAAGGCAAGAAGAGTAGCGCTGCCAAATACATAAAACCAGGCAGAGCCTGGTGGCACAGGATGCCTCATAATTGATCCCATTGATGTAATGAGACCTGTGCGATCGTCAAGCCATGACATAGTACTTTTCAAAATTCTCATAACAAGCTCCAATGACTACGTTCCAAAAAACAAAAAATTACCGAATCACAAGTACCAAATTACAAACAAATTCTAAATCTCAAGCACCAAAGCCAAACAAATTAATAATTCCCAATTCCTAATTTTTTTAATTTCGAATTTGCTTTTCTTGTCATTTGTTTGTGCCTAGTAATTTGGAATTTGTGGTTTCATTTTGTAGTTTATGTGGTCGTGATTGGAATTGGGCTAGCAAGTATCTCAACCTGTCCATTATTTGCACGTACTGGGTACTGATATAATCCTCTTGGCGGTGGGCCTGAGGCGACGGAACCGTCTTCGTAGTAAACACCACCGTGACAAGGACACATAAAGAGTTTTGCGCCCGCTATCCATCTTACTGGGCACCCGAGGTGGGCGCAGTTAACGGAAAAGGCAATGAATTCTTCTTCACCTACTCGGCGAAGCCATGCTGCGGACTTAGCTGTAATTCCAGCCCAGAGAAGTGGTGATGCATCAATGAATGATACTTGAACAGTTGCACCTATCTCGAAGCTCTCCACCGCACCAACAGAGCGCCAAACCTCTTGCCTCTTTTGGAATAGAGGGGCAATGATAGAGCCTATAACAGGTATGGCTACCAAGGCTCCAGCAATGCCGCTTAAAGCGATGCTTAGTTTAGCAAGGAATTCTCTTCGATTACACTCGCCTGTTTTCGTGTTTTCTTTCATCTCTTAGGTCTCCTATCCATCCAACTAAGGCAATTACAAACAGTATTAGTCCTATGCCTGAGGTAACTAGTGAGCTACTAAATACCTCGTTGAATCCAAGCGCAAGACCCCATAATAGAAATACGATTCCTAACGCCATTAATGCAGGCCAATATCCTGGCTTGGGCAATGTCTCCGGTCTCGGTTTATGCCAACCAGGTGGGATCTCAGAAATCTTTTGCGATTTCGTGCTTGGAGCCTGGAACTCACTTCCTGATTCATATGTTATGTTTCTTCTTTCCAATTTGCTCTCCTAGTGAGTCATTATCCATAATTTAGGTGCCTTTACCGTTGGCAAGTCATTTAAACATAGAGTTACTCCATTGTCGTAGAAGCCTTGATACTATTAACACTGCTAAGCGGTTCAGAAGGTTTAACATTAACATCTACTTCAGGTGTTTTATACCAGCGGGCTATTGTAACCATGCTAGCAAGTAGGTATATAAGGCAACATGGTACCCACATTATTAGCCCGCCAATTTGTTGATCCAATTCAGGGGTTAGATATAGCTCATTTCGAATAAATGGTAGTATGCCCAATGAATCAACTGGATTGAGATAGGCGGGATAATGACCAACTGCTGAAAAGGTTATTATGATGCCGAGTATAGTACAGCCGATACAAGCGGAGAAGAGATATAAAGTAGCAAAGGGTGGGGTAAGACGCCATTCTTCAAGTGGCGAGAAAACTGGTAACCAAAAGATCATACCCATAACGAGAAGACTCATCTGCTGTAACATATGAAGACCTTCATTTTGTAGAGATGTGTTATAAATGACTGGAATGTGCCATATCCACATAGCCCCTACACCGAACAACCACGCAGCAAGCGGTTGTCTTGGCACTAGAATTACATTTGCAATTGGAGACCAACTCATTATCTTCTTGGCAAGCGATGGAGGAATACCAATTAGGAGAAATAAAGGGACAATCAGGAGGAGAAGTATATGTTGCAACATGTGTGCACTAAAAAGGTAATTGTGACCAAGTATACCTATCGGAGAAACAAGTGTGATTAAAAGCAAGAGGACGCCGGTTATGAATAAGGCTCCATTAAATGTTAATCGGAAGCGCGTCACAATTATGTAACTTATAATTAGCGCAGCACACAAACCAATCACTGAAGGATTCCAGTCCCAGTTCGAAGTCAATAGCTGCCATATAGTCATGAAATCACCCCTTTTCGCAGATTATATTAAAAAGTGTTTTTACGTCAATTACTAATGAATTCATAGGAAAGCCCATAGGTAAATCACAGAGAAAACAACTATCCATACACCGTCAACAAAGTGCCAGTAAATCGACACTGACTCTACAGCGTCTGATTCGGGACCCTTGAAATCACCAGCTAATGCTAAACCCAAGAGTATAAGTAGCATTATAAGACCAACTGTAACATGAAAACCGTGAAAACCTGTTAAGGTGAAGAACGTAGTTCCAAAAACATTACGACTTATCGTGATATTTTGCTTAATTAATCCAACCCACTCTAATCCCTGGCCAAAGAGGAATGTCACACCGAGAAGAATCGTAAGAAGAAGCCAAGTACAAAGCATCTTGTGGTTCTTTTTCTTCAGGCTTATTCCTGCAAACCATATTGTCAGACTGCTGGCTAATAGAAATAGGCTAAAGACACCCGTCTTTATGGGGTTTAGGCTATTGGCAGCGGTAGGTCCCTCAGTAACCGAACGATGGAAATTCACATACGCAAGGATTAACATTAAAAAGAAGATCGACTCGGAGACGATGAAGAAGCTTACAAGCATCTTATTTTTATTCATATACGTGTTCCCTGCGTTAACTCTCACTTATCAGGCATATCTGGATGGGCTAGATCCCATAGTGGTCGTCTCCCATGGACAGGAGGAACAAGGTCAAAGTTATGGACAGGTGGAGGTGATGTTGTAGCCCACTCGAGTGTCCATGCATTCCATGGATTATTACCTGCTGGTATACCACTACGAAGGCTTGCGATAATGTTCCATACAAAAACGATAACTGATAGACCAAGGATTAATGAACCTACGGTTGATATTAAATTCATATCTCCCCAGTAAGGGAGGTCATGATACGTATAGACTCGACGTGGCATACCCATCAAACCAAGGAGATGTTGCACTAAAAAGGTGAGATTAAAGCCAATAACTGTTAGCCAGAAGTGCCACTTGCCAAGCCTTTCTGAAGGCATGCGACCGCTCATCTTTGGAAACCAATAATAGACCCCTGCGAATATTGCAAATAGAGAACCTCCAAAGAGGGTGTAGTGGAAATGTGCAACTATAAAATAGGTATCTGTTGCCTGCCAATCAATCGGCGGAGAGGCAATGGCTACTCCACTCAAGCCACCTACGACGAACTCTATCAGAAAGGTAACAGCAAAAAGCATAGGAGTTGCAAAATGTATTTTTCCGCCCCACATGGTAGCAGTCCAGTTTAACACCTTTATCCCAGTCGGTATTGCAATCAACATGCTCGCTATTGCAAAGAAGGCGTTGAAGACATTGCCAAGACCTACGGCGAACATGTGATGTGCCCAAACTCCTAAACTCAGTAGACCAATTGCCACGGTTGACCCTGCCACAAACTCATATCCATAAATAGGCTTACGTGAGAAAACTGGAATAACCTCAGAGATAATCCCAAATGCAGGTAGGATTAATATATATACCTCTGGATGTCCAAATCCCCAAAAGAAGTGCTGGTAAAGGATTGCTGATCCACCCGTTGCTGGCATAAAGAAGGTTGCGCCCAGTAAACGGTCGAGGAGAAGCATCGCAAATGCAGAAGTAATGATAGGCATGACGAAAATCAAAAGAAACGATGTAACCAAAATCATCCAAACAAAAAGCGGGAGACGCCGCATTGTTAGTCCAGGTGTGCGGAGTGTTATGATTGTAACAATGTTATTTAGGCCTGATGCAACGGAACCGATACCTGTAGCAAGGAGACCAAGCACCCAATAAGTAGGTCCTTTGTTTAGTGTGAATGGTTTTTCACTAAGGGGTGTATATGCAAACCAGCCAACATCTGGTGCCCCGCTTTGAGTAAAGAAGCTGAAATAAAGTAGGAGACCACCTAATACAAAAAGCCAGTAACTCAGAGCGTTCAGTCGCGGAAAAGCCATGTCCCGCGCCCCTATCATGAGGGGCACCAAGTAAACTCCTATTCCGATAAGGAACGGCATTACTACGAAAAATATCATTGTCGTACCGTGCATTGTAAAAAGCTGATTGAAAACCTCAGGTGAAATAAAATCATTCTCGGGTCGAACAAGTTGAATACGCATAAGAAGCGCTTCGATTCCACCAACAAGGAAGAAAAAAAGAGTAGCTATAAGGTACATAATCCCAATCTGCTTATGATCAATCGAGGCTACCCATGCGAGTAGCCCTTCACTTTCACGGATAGAAGGAAGAGGTTCAGTAATTTCTGGGACTAGTGGTATCCTGCTCATTTTAAGGCCTCCAGATAAGCAACGATTGCATTTACTTCTACATCCGTGAGCTTCATATTTGGCATATAAGAACTGGGCTTATATTTCTCAGGATTCTTTAGCCACTTTACAAGGTTTGAAGGTGTATTCTCTAATGCACCAGCAGCAAGCGTTTGTCTGCTCGAGAGGTGCGTCAGATCAGGACCAACACCTGTGAGATGGCAATTCGTACAAGCCTTTTCCTGAAAGAGTTTTGCACCCAATGCTGCCTCGCCAGTGGTTGGTGTCGGTGGAATTTTACGGTGTTCTTCTTGCCATTTATCAAAATCCTCTTGTGTCTCCGCTATCACTCTGATACGCATATTTGCGTGTTGTACACCACAAAACTCGGCACATGCACCAAGGTACACCCCCGGTTTACTTGCGCTTAACCATATGTGATTAGTATGGCCGGGCACCAGATCTATCTTTGGGCCTAGCTCGGGTACCCAAAAGTCGTGGATAACGTCAACTGAATTAAGACGAACGAGTAATTTCTTTCCGATAGGAATATGAACCTCGTTAGCAGTGCGGACGCCAGATTTTGGATAGAAAAGCTCCCACCACCATTGATGACCTATAATTACCAAATCCGGCTCTCTATCACCAAATGGAGGATTTACAGCATACATTGTTTTTATGGTTGAGAAAAAGAATACGCCAACAATCAATGCAGGTATAACAGTCCATACAATCTCCACTTTTGTGCTTCCAAAATCCTGCCTAGGTTCAGCAGTATCAGCAGATCTTCTTCTGTAACGAATCAATATATAGGTTATAGCTATTGTAATTATCCCTAAGATGGCAACTGCAACTATTATTATAAAAAGGGTTAGATCTACCATTGCTTCCATCTCTGGAGAGCTTGCATTAAAAACGCCGCCTAGTTTATCCATCTTGTACCCTTAGTGAGTTCGAGGTGTCAAATATACTTCTTAGATTTAAATCGCATCAATTATAAAAATTATAATGTATATATGTCAAGTGATAACACTAAATACTTTAAATTTTAAAAAACTAAACTATTGAGCAATCTACAAGTTCATTTGAGACAATGTACAAAAAATGATTTAATACATGTCTAGCATGATCAATGAGAAGTTATCATTTATTCTCAATCTTGTAATCAACAAATTAAATGCAATAAGTCCAGCATTCATCAAAAGGCTTTCTGATTTATTTTGGATCAAAACTGCAAGATTTCAGCGTAATATGAAGAGCACTGAGATCTCAATACGCCTTTATAGCTTGAAGGATCTATATACATTATATTCATTGTTTAATCAGGGAAAACTTATTAATTCTGATACAACCCGATATGGTGTATTTAACTACCTCTCACATTTTTGTAGATTGATGTTTAATAAATTTCATGTTTTTTATGTAATCGAGGTTAAGGAAAAGGATGTAAGCCGAATAATAGGCTTCATGGGTCTTTACAATATTGTAATTGGCCAAACTGTTTTCTTATCTATTGCAATTTTTAAGCCGGACGATCGACGACAAGGATATGGGAAAGGGGCTATCGAACTCCTCCTGAATAATCTTAAAAAGAACAATATTGTCAAATCAATCTATGTTGAGGTATTAACAACCAATGAGCCTTCATTATGCTTTTTTAAAGGATTAGGTTTTGAAATTTGCAGGCAATATAATAACAGGTTTTTATCGGAGAAGAATCTTGAAACTACAGATTAGAAATATCTATTTCAAAGTAAATTTTTCTTACTCAAGATTCTCCTTTAGAGATAATGACCTCAAAAGGGATTTTATAATTTTTTATTATTTGCCCTTGTATTTGCTAAAATGATAGCGTTCAGTCTCACGGTTTAGAAAGAGGAAAAGGGTACGCAACCCTTTATTTTTTTTATTTTTTAATAAATACCCTTAAAGGGTTGCGTACCCTTTGATTAATTCGTACCCTTTGATTAATTGGCACGAACAAGTTCGTGCCTACAGTGCCCATCGGTAATTTCCTTATCGGAAATGGTATTATCTTAAGCGATTGTAGGGGCTGATGCCCTCATCAGCCCCCCCGACGAATTCGTCGGGGGAATCTTTTGAACTTAATAATTGGAATAATATAATGCTAATGTTAGGATAACTATTCCAATGAATGTGCTTGAATTTTCTGTGCTTATTTGGTTGGCATCTTTATTAGCAGGCTTTTTGGGTGCATTGACTGGGCTCGGGGGCGGCGTTGTTATTGTTCCATTGTTGGCACTCGGGTTTGGAGTAGATATAAGATATGCAATCGGCGCATCGCTTATCTCTGTTATTGCAACCTCGTCGTCGGCAGCGGCAGCCTACGTCAAAGAGGGTTTCTCCAATATTCGCATAGGAATGTTTCTCGAAATAGCAACTACCACTGGCGCTGTTGTCGGAGCTTCTATAGCCTCTAGGATGCCTACTACTACAATTGCGATAATCTTTGGAGTGGTTCTTCTCATCTCTGCTTATCTATCGAGTGTTACTAGACGTGAGCGAGAAGGGCAGAATCAACCGGATCCACTAGCCACTCATCTAAGGATGAACGGAAGCTACCCTACACCTAACGGACAAGAGCAATACCAAGCACATGCTGTGCCTGCAGGATTTAGCCTAATGTTCATTGCAGGTGCACTTTCTGGCTTACTTGGAATTGGATCAGGTGCCCTCAAGGTAATCGCAATGGATCAGGTTATGCGAATACCATTTAAGGTGTCGACAACAACAAGCAACTTTATGATTGGCGTGACGGCTGCAGCTAGTGCTGGTGTTTACCTAAACCGTGGGTATGTTGATCCTGGGCTTGCAATGCCCGTCATGCTTGGCGTTTTGATTGGTTCATTGATGGGGACACGTTTACTGGTAACTGCTAAGACACGCATATTAAGAATTATATTTGCCCTTGTTATCTTTGTAATGGCACTAGAGATGATCTATAACGGCATAGCCGGGAGACTTTAAATGTTTAAAAATAGCTTTAGGTTGACAGATCAGCAGGTCGAGACAATGATAGGCAACTTGTTAAGAATATCTGTCATCATTGCCGCTTTAGTAGTTTTGCTTGGGGGGGTTATTTATCTAATCCATTTCATGGGGACGCATCCTGATTATCGAGTTTTTACAGGAGAGCCTCGGGACTTGCGCACTGTTTCAGGTATTTTAAGAGATTCATTAACAATTCACAGTCGCGGAATTATTCAGCTAGGACTCCTTGTTTTAATTGCAACACCTGTGGCACGTGTTATATTGGCTCTTTTTGCCTTTGCATTACAACGCGATCGTATATATGTTGTTGTATGTTTAATTGTGCTCACTGTGCTCATCTATAGTCTTTCAGGTGGTCGTTTGTGATATGAGGAGAAGTAACCTTAGCTACTAAGGCGGCAAGGCACTAAGATCTATTTTTACCACTACGACACAACGGCACGACGCAAAAGAAAAGAATTAAATAAAAGATTTTTTACGTTGTGTCTTAGTGCCGTTGTGGTTAATGTTATTCTTTGTGTCTTTGTGGCTGAACGCTTACGAGGAGGAAGAATCAATGAAGGCAATTACTATAGTTCCTGGAACAACCACTATTCGACTCGTAGATCGTGAGGAACCGACAATCGTAACGCCAGATGAGATCAAGATTCAAATGCGATGTGTTGGAATATGTGGTACAGATAGGGAAGAGGTCGCTGGAGGTAGGTCCCTTGCTCCAGACGGTCGTAATGAGCTCATAATTGGACACGAAATGTTTGGGCAAGTAGTTGAGGTTGGTAAGGGTGTAACACGCGTTAAGCCAGGTGATTTTGCTGTGTTCACTGATCGTCGTGGTTGTGGTGAATGCATCCCGTGTGGCATGAACCGCTCCGATATGTGTAACACAGGTAAATTCCACGAACGCGGCATCTGGGGACTAGACGGATTTCAGACCGAATACGTTGTGGATAAAGAACAGTACGTGGTTTGTGTGCCGGCTGAATTGGAGCCAGTTGGAGTACTAACAGAACCCCTGTCTGTAGCGGAGAAGGCTATAGATGAGGCTATTCGTGTGCAGATTGCACGACTCCCAGATGCGCAGACTACACCTGACTGGCTCTTTGAACGGCGTTGCCTTGTGGCTGGACTAGGACCTATCGGTCTCTTGGCTGCAGTGGCACTAAGCCTTCGGGGTGCTGAGGTATACGGCTTGGACATAGTTGAGCCTAACTCTGCCCGTCCGGAGTGGTTGGAGCACATCGGTGGTAAGTATATAGATGGCCGTCAAGTGCCTGTAGACCGTATTGATAAATCTATCGGTTCAATGGATCTTATCTTTGATGCCACTGGTGTTCCGA
The DNA here is from genome assembly GCA_001443445.1 of Candidatus Dadabacteria bacterium CSP1-2. GTDB lineage: Bacteria > Desulfobacterota_D > UBA1144 > Nemesobacterales > CSP1-2 > CSP1-2. The sequence continues at coordinate 31,023 of LDXN01000012.1, forward strand.
AACTTGAATTCAACTTACTCGATGCCTTGGCATATAACGGCGTATATGTGGTCACAGGGATTCCCGGTGGAGATCGTCCGCTTGAGATTCCAGGCGCTGAACTAATGCGTCAACTGGTACTGAAGAATCAACTACTCCTCGGAAGCGTTAACAACCCGCGTGCATATTTTCAGATGGCTGTGGATGATCTATCTATGGCACAATTGCGCTGGGGTGATCACATTAAAAAGCTTATAACCAACCGCTATCCCTACACTGAGTTTGTTAAGCCCCTTACCCAACACGAGGCAGACGAAATCAAAGTGGTATTAGAATGGAAGGTGTGAGCTTAGGGTTAGCTCTTAGAGGTTGATGATCTAAAGTAGTGTTGTATAAGACAAGAAATTTTCGACAATAGCCCTATCGAAGACGCTGATTTTTCTTTCTATTGAAAGCAGCTTTATATAGGAGGGATGAGGGATTTATGTCTCAAATATCCGCAACACGGACTGAAAATCTAGGACTAGGAATTCTTCTCACTGTCCTTGCCTTTCTTTCCGTTGCTATCATGAGTGCATTAGGCAAGGCTGCTTCTCACTCTGTCTCATCTGGGGTCCTTGTCTTTTTTCAGAATTCGATAAGCCTTGTTATCCTATTGCCATGGGTGATAAGAGATGGAATAGGAAACTTGAAGACCGAGCACCTCGGCCTCCATTGTGTCCGTGGCATCTCTGGCATGCTTTCTCAGTATTTCATGTTTGTGGCCCTCAATTATATTCCACTTGTTGACGCAGTTTTGCTTGTTAATGCTGCACCCTTATTCATTCCCATTATCACATGGATCTGGCTAAAACACAGAATAGGCGTGAGATTATGGTTGAGTCTCGTGATAGGCTTCATAGGTATTGTCTTGATTCTTCAGCCAGGAAGGGATGTCGTTAGCTGGGCAACTCCTCTTGCCCTCGTAGCTGGCATCTTGTCAGCTATTGCGCTTGTTACAGTAGGACGGTTAAACACCACAGAACCTTCTCTACGCATCCTCTTCTACTACTTCTTGATTTCGACGATACTGACAGCGCCTTTATTAATTACCAAATGGTCTCCCCCCGAACCGAGGGCCTGGATTTACTTAATTGGAATCGGCTTAACTATGGCTATTGCTCAGATTCTTCTCATCCTTGCCTATGAGCAAGCCTCGCCGTCACGGGTTTCTCCATTTAACTATTCCGTCGTCGTTTTCTCAGGAATAATCGGCTGGATTGTTTGGAATGAGATACCGAATGCTTTGTCAATAGTCGGGACGATCCTAGTCTGCGCGGGTGGAATTCTATCTGTGATACATTATCATAAAAAGCACGAGCCGCTTTCCATGAATCAGGCTATTAAACTCTTAGCAAGAAAACAAATCTAATTATGAAGGCATTAACAAATGGTGAAAATCTTAAATCAAAGTCAAGTGGAGTGCATTGTGAAGGCAGAGGCGATAGTTGGAGAATCGCCCCTATGGTCTCCACACGAGCGTGTCCTCTATTGGGTAGATATTAGTGGTCAGAAGATACATCGCTTTAATCCGAGAAGTGCTGTAAACGATACATTCCACCTTCCTCAACCCGTGACTTCAGTTGGGCTGCGAGAGAAAGGAGGGCTAATCATTACACTTCGTAAGGACTTTGCGTTTTTTGATCCTGAAACCGGGGATCTAAAGTTGCTATCCGACCCTGAGGAAGATAAACCCTACGATCGGTTTAACGATGCCAAGTGTGACCGCCAGGGACGCTTCTGGGCAGGAACTATGGATGATGTGAAATGGAACGCACCGCATGGATCACTCTATAGGCTCGATCCTGATACCAAGGTAACTTGCATGAAAACAAGTGTCATCTGCGCTAACGGTCTTGGATGGAGCCCTGATAATCGGGTGTTCTATTTCACAGAGAGTTTTAGGTATGGCATTTATGCATACAATTTCAACCCCGCTACTGAAAACATCTCTAACCGACGCCTTTTTGCTTCAATAGACAGGAATTCGGATGGATTTCCCGACGGCTTAACTGTTGATGAGGAGGGATATGTATGGAGTGTTCACAATGCTGTCGGGCGTGTAGTACGCTATAGTCCTTCTGGTGCCATTGATCGTGTGATCGAAATTCCTGTGCCACGTCCAACAAGCTGCATCTTCGGTGGTGATGAACTCGACGTGCTTTACATTACATCAGCAAGAGAAACCATGACGTCTGAGGAGATTGCTCAAGCGCCTCTATCTGGGAGTTTATTTGCTGTGAAGCCCGGCGTAAAAGGATTGCCAGAGCCATACTTTACAGGATGAGGACAGTGTCAGTAAATTTTTTTAGTTATGGTAGTTCTAGTTGTGATAGACAGGGTTTTCTAACCCCGTAAGAATGGCGGGATTAGAAAATCCCGCCTATCCCCTTGAAATAGTGAAGATATTGAAACAACTTTGGATCGACAAGCAGTGATAATAATTCTAATGGGTGTCTCTGGTTCTGGCAAAACCACTATAGGACAGCTCCTTGCCAAGGAGCTTGGATGGAAGTTTTATGACGGAGATGACTTTCATCCAAAAGCTAATATCGAGAAGATGAGTCATGGGATCGCCTTAACAGACGAGGACCGTGATCCCTGGCTTAATACGCTTGAACATCTGATCCGGGACGACCTGATTACAAAGGGTAAGTCCGCTGTCATTACCTGTTCTGCGCTTAAGCAGTCGTATCGAGACCGGCTTTTAGTAAATCGGAATGATGTTGTTCTTGTTTACCTGAAGGGTAGTTATGACCTTATTCGACAACGGCTAACAACGCGGAGAGGGCACTTCTTTAATGCGAACCTTCTGAGAAGCCAGTTTGATACGTTAGAGGAACCAGAGGATGTGATTACTGTTGATATATCAGAGGAGTCGATTGTAATAGTTGATGAGATCAGGCGAAAATTAGGTATATGACGGACATGAAAATAAAGACTGTAGTTGCAGTAACCCAGCCGGAATATGAGAAAGGAAAAGTCGAGTTTGACGGCGCAGAGGAGGAAGGTATCATCTGCGTTCCAGCACCGCGAGACGAAAAGGGTTTAGCAGCTACAATACGAAGTCAGAAAGCTCGTCATGTCATTTGCGGCGTTGAGCGATATAAGGGCGAGCTTTATGAAGCATTGCAACGAGGGGGCGTTATTGCAAGATTTGGAGTTGGTTTCGATAGTATTGACCTTGAAAAAGCAAAAGAACATGGGCTACTATGTACAAATACACCTGGCGTTTTAGATGAGTCTGTCGCAGAACATACAATCGCTTTCATGCTCTCAGCATCTAGGGACCTTACTATACATGATAAGAGTACACGGAGTGGTTTATGGCTGCCAAAGACAGGAATTGAACTCGGTGGAAAAAGACTGGCTGTTATTGGAGCTGGCTCAGTTGGTAGTCGTGTTGCCAGAATTGCTGCATTTGGTTTCGGGATGACGGTTATTGGATGTGAGATAAAGGAAGTTGATTGGGAAGAGAAAAGGCGTCAGTATGGTTTTCAAAAACTGGTGAAGGATTTTGGTGAAGCTGTAGAGGATGCAGATTTTGTAAGCCTGCATATACCAAGCATCACATCCACCCGACACTTTATCAACCACGAGCGTCTTAATATGATGACAAAAAGGTCCTGGCTTATTAATACCTCACGAGGAGAAATCGTTGACGAATCAGCCTTGTTTGACGCACTTAATGAACATAGAATTGCCGGAGCCGCTCTCGATGTCTTCGAAAGTGAACCTTATACTGCTGTTGATCCAGCTAAGGACATAAGAACACTACCGAATGTTATAATGACGCCGCATGTCGCCAGCAATACCGTACAGGCCAATCAGCGCATGGCGGAGCGTACAATCATGAATATTATCTTAGCCGAGCGGGGTGAATTTGATCAAATGGACTTGGTGAATTAAATTGTTCGAGCACAGAGCATCCCACAGCTATTTTACATTGGTATTACAGAAATTCTCTTCAACTTGATAATTCCCTGTAGCTTGCTACAGCGTTTAATCTATCATTGCGAACGAAGTGAATCTCTATTTTTGGGATTGCTTCGGTCGTTTCTCTCCCTCGCAATGACGGCACGAGGGTGTCATTGCGGTAGCATGGCAATTCCCTTCTAGCCGTTTCAGGGGACCGCTTCGTTTTCACTCGCGATGACAAGTAGTTGTGTTTCGTTGCGGAGCCTGTACTGAGCCCTTCGACTTCACTCAAGACAGGCTTAGTCGAAGTGCTCCTCGCAATAACCGAAGGAGCTTGCTGCAGGGTTCTTCATTTGTAATTTATAATAATTGGCATATTGAGCAATCTGATAAGTTGCCTCGATACATATTAAATTGGTTTGTGGTAAAATTGAGATATGAAGAAAAAAAGCCTAGGTGATCTGGGAAAGGCTAGGGACCACTTTCTGAGGGCTTCCACTGAAATCATCATTGGAACAGGGTTTGCGCTAAAGGGCATGAGGAACCTTTTAAAGCGGAGGGAGGGTCAGAAAATTATCTTTGGTGTTACGGGTAATTTGATCGAAAAGGGGTTCAATTTAGCAACAAAACTCTCCGATGTTTTAACTCAGGTGGAATCAGGTAGACCTGCCAAGCAGAAAACACAAAAGAAAAAAATGAGGAAGGTTAAAATTGAATGAAGTCCTTCCAGACCCTGAAAACGCGGAAAATGTAATAAAGCGTTTTATAGAGGTTCATAAAGGCATATCTCCAAAGAAGAAAGATCTACTTTATATCCTTTCATCCTATAGCCGCTTTCTTGGAAGGGTAATAATAAAAGACCCTGGGATCCTGGATTTATTGCTTACTTCAGAGTTTATTCAGAACAAAAAACAGTTAGAGAAAACCATTCAGGAATCAAATGGGATTTTTGAGAGTTCTAGTACTCTTGAAGAGTTTATGGCTCAATTAAGGCGATATAAATATCGAGAACTTTCTAGGATCATTTATAGAGATATTATGCATTTAGAGAGATTCCCGGAGATCATGGAGGGGCTCTCGGATTTAGCTAGCGGCATTTTAGATGCGGCGTTTAAATTCTTTGATAGAGAAGTCAAAGCAACAAGTCACGGAAGATTTGCTATAATAGGAATGGGAAAGCTTGGAGGAAGTGAACTCAACCTCAGCTCGGATATAGATTTAATCTATATTTATCAGACCACCGGAAAACCCGATCTATTTTTCAAAATTGCAGAGAGAATTACTAAGTCGCTTAGTTCGGTTACCGAAGATGGTTTTCTTTATAGGGTTGACCTAGGACTTCGCCCTGGTGGTGGGAAAAGCCCAATCGCTCTTTCATTTGATGGTGCCCTTGAACATTACTTTTACTGGGGTGATACCTGGGAGAGGGCAGCGCTTATTAAAGCAAGACCTGTTGCAGGGGACATCTCTCTTGGAGATGAGTTCAATAAAGAGATCGAGCCTTTTGTCTACAAGAAAAATCTAGATTATATATCCATAGAAGATTTAAAGGATATGAAGGCAAAACTAGATAGACTCCATAAGATACGCGATGTAAAACTAGGTAAGGGGGGGATTAGAGAGATAGAGTTCTTTGTGCAAGCACTCCAACTTGTAAACGGTGGAGCGATCAAAGAACTTAGAGAAAAAAACAGCTTAAAAACGTTAGAAAAGCTCTGGCAAAGAAAGATTATCGAGGATGATGTGTTTCAATTACTCAGTTCTTGCTACCTTTTTTTAAGAAAGGTCGAACATGCAATTCAATTAGTAGATGAGCTTCAGACTCATAAGCTGCCAGAAGATTCTAATGGACTTGATAAACTGGCAAAAAGGGTAGGGTTTCAAAATAAAGAAGAATTTGAGGAGGCGTATAATAAAAGGACATCCGAGGTTTCTCGGATCTACGAACAGCTTTTTTACGAGCCGTCAAAAAAGATAGAGGAGGGTGGAAAGGCATTCTGGGAACTTGCTGATTTTTTAACAGAGGGAAATATCGCTCAGAGTGAGGCAATAGAGGATTTAAGAAGATTGGGATTTAAAAATCCTGAAAGCGCACTTGAGCTTATCGCTGCGCTTCTTGATACAAAAAAAGGTGGGCTTACACATAGGGGAAGAATCCTTACAAGAAGGGTAATACCCGCCTTCTTAGGCAGGGTTATTGCTTCTCCTGACCCTGACGCTGCACTTGTAAACCTTGAGAGGTTTATTTCAGGAATAGGCTGGCGGACATCCATTTTTGCCGTGCTTGCTGAAAACCCAGAGTTGCTTGAGCTTCTTTCTAGGCTTTTTTCGACCAGTGGTTATCTTTCAGGTTTCCTTATAAGGCATCCTGAATATCTTGATGTACTTACACTTAAGGATGTTATAAAGGAATTCGGTTCTAGGGAAGAAATGGTTGGGGAGCTTAAAAAGATTCTAAGTGAAGAGGAAGAATACGAAGGCAAGCTTGATGCGATTAGAAGGTTCAAGCATGTAGAAACACTGAAGCTTTGCCTCAGGGATTTGAATCGCGAGGTTGATCCAATCTACGTTGGAAATTTTTTATCTATGCTTGCCGAATCCGTACTCGAAGTAGGACTTTTGCTCGCCGGAGAGGTTTTAGGATCTACATTGGGAAGAAAAGGGACACCTGAAGATATAATAATACTTGGAATGGGAAAACTGGGTGGTATGGAGATGAGCTACAATTCTGATCTTGATATTATTTTTATCTACAAGGGAGATGAACACGAATTCTTCTCAAAACTTGGGCAGAAGGTTATATCAATTCTTTCAATTCCAACAAACGAGGGCTTTGCCTATAAGATTGATACAGATCTAAGACCATCGGGGAGATCAGGAACGCTGGTTACATCGTTTGAAGCCTTCAAAAGGTATCATGAGCAAAGCGCAAGGCTCTGGGAGAGACAAGCCCTTATAAGAGCAAGACCGTCTGCAGGAAACATGGATTTAGGTAGAGAGGTTATGAAAACGATTGAGTATTTTGTTTACAAACAGCCGCTTCAAGTGGATTTTCAAAAAGAGATTTATCACCTCAGGGCTAGGATGGAAAAGGAGATTGCTAGAGAGGATAAGCTTAGATTCAATCTGAAAACAGGAAAAGGTGGAATCGTGGATATAGAATTCCTTATTCAGATGCTTCAGCTTAAATCTGGGCTTTATTACGAAGGCGTTAGAAAACAGAATACGCTTGAGGCACTTAATGGACTAAGAAAATGCGGGGTAATAGACGAAATGGTATTTATTAAATTAAAGGACGGTACTTATTTTCTAAAAAAACTTGAGAATCTTCTTAGACTTCTCCATGATAGGTCTATAAGCGAACTTTATGAAAGCGATTTCCATAAGCTAGCGCTAGAACTCGATATGAAAGAAAATGGTGAAAAACTAAGGGAAATATATATTTCCAAGACAGAGGAGATAAGGGAAATCTACGAAAAGTATTTTTCTTGAAATACCCTATATTGTCATAGTAAACACATTCACTTCGTTCAGTGCAAACTCCGTGAAGCAATCCCTTACCTCCCTCCTGTCATTGCGAGCGAAAGCGTGGCAATCTGTTTGAGATTCCTCGCCGTGCTCGGAATGACATTTCGTGTCAGATTGCTGCGTCGTTTTATTCACCCCAAAGACAAAGTAGTAACTAAAGATTGTTATGTGAAATGCTATATCTTTTACTTGATAGGGGATAATATTGAGGTAAAATATAGCACTTTATCTTTTTGGTAAATTTGAGAGCTCAATCGGAGTTTAATTAATAAGTTGGAAAGCTGCATCTTTATAATGGCGGATGGGGCAAGAGCGGATGTGTTTGAAGAGCTTCTTAACCGTGGCGACCTCCCGAATATATCGAAATACATAGTTGATAAAGGAAGTTTTAGAAAAGCAGTCTCAGTTTTTCCTTCAACTACTGGGCCAGCATATGCTCCTTTTTTAATAGGCAAGTTTCCCGGAAGATGCAACCTACCAGGCATTAGATGGTTTGACAGAAAACTTTACGCAAAAAAGATTTTTTCTCTTTATCGCTTTAGAAGCTATGTTGGGCTTGAGAGCTTGCTTATGAACCGAGATATTTCTAAGGATATACAAACCCTTTTTGAGATATTTCCAAGAACCGTAAATATAATGAACGAGCTTTCTCGCGGGGTTGCAATTAAAAGGTACAAGACCAGATTTTTACGATGTTACTATAAAATTAAGGGACATTTTAGTAATCGCTGGGATGAAGTGGATATAGCTTCAAGAGGGATTCTTCTTGATTCTCTAAAGGATTATCCTCAATTTGCCTATATTGCTTTTTTGGGTATTGATACCTATTCACATTTAAACCATCCATTTCACCACAAGGTTATCGAGTCATACTTTAGAATCGACGAAAGCGTAGGAATATTAGCTAAGGCTTTAAAAGACATGGGAAGACTGGATGAAACCCTTCTCATAATCACAAGCGACCATGGACTTACACCTACTCATTCGCATTTTGACTCAGTGTCGTTTATGAACCGTCTCGGTTTCAAGACCTTTCATTATCCTAAAATATTTAAATATTACAGAAGCGCCGATGCTGCTAATATGATTTCCGGTAATGCTATGACCCACTTATATCTGAAAAGCCCACAAGGTTGGGAGAGAAAAAGCACCTTTGAGGAGCTTACCCAGCTTGTTGATAGTCTTCTCGAAAGACAGGAGGTTGATATAGTGGCGGGTCTTGATGAAAACGGTAGGGTTAGGATTAAAAGTGAAAGAGGAGAAGCTTCAACTTGGCTAGATAAAGATGACTTTATCCGGTACGAGCGATATGACGGTGATCCTTTTGGTTATAATGGTATACCTGAGAGAGTGAATAGAGATGATGCTCTTAAACATAGTATCAATACCAAATACCCAGATGCGCTTCTACAGATTATCCAGCTCCTCGAATCTCCACGCTCTGGAGATTTAGTAGTTAGTGCAAAGCAAGGTTTTGATCTTAGAGCAAAGCATGAAAACCCTGAACACCGCTCATCTCACGGAGCGCTATTTAGGGAACAGATACTTGTCCCACTTGGTATTAACATAAAGATAAAGAAGGAATTTGTTAGAACGGTTGACTTGTATCCTACGATACTTCACATTCTTGGAAAACCTATTCCCAAGGGTTCGGATGGGGTGTCTTTGGTAGATTGATTTGGGTCTACCTGGAATATAAAAATCTTATAATTGACTCCGAAATAAATAGAGCAACAGTTCCCCAGAGAAAGTAAATCCATATTTCTTTGAAGACTTTTACAAATCCTCTTTCAATACCTGATCGAGAAGAAATGGATTCTAAGGAAACCCTCTCAATGTTTGATTCTCTAGGATCGATATTCACGGAAAAATTATATAATGCCTTATCATCCTCTTTTACAGCATAGATTCCAGGAATAAGAGTGTGGCTAAAATTAGGATTTGCTCTAAATACTTTGATTTCTTCTCCTGAGGGGGTTCTAATTTTCACTTCATCTATACTATTTGGGAAGTCAATTTCCACAGATTCCCCAACTAACAACTGTCTTATACCAGGTTGTTTTGAAAGAGACAAGTCTAAGGTTCTCTTTATAAATGGAAGAAAAACAGGTGTAATTGGGAAATTATTCCAAGCAGTGTCAGCTGTAGCGGCAAAAAGAAATATATTTCCTTTCTCTACCTTTCTTTGAGTTAAGTAAGGTTTATTATATGAGGTGCTTAAAATAATATTTGTTTTTTTTACCGGGTGGAGATCAAATACCTTTTTTACCTCTACTTGTCTAAATTTTTCATTCATTTCGTCTGTAAATTGATTTAACTCATTAGCATTCAGAAAGTAATCACCTTGTGATATTGCTCCTATTTCAGCTGGGAGAACGTTCCTAAGCATTACATTATACAAATCGTTTCTAACTCTATCTCCAAGAAATATCACAGTTGCACCTCCACCCCTTAAAAATTCTTCTATCTCAAATGCCTTTTTTGTGGATATATCTCCTACGTTCGACATGATTAATAGATCATAATCCTTTAGCTTTAACTTTTCAGAAAGAAATGAATCGTTGTCTATTATTGATAGCCTTAGCGGAAATATCTCAGAGATCGTTTCGATAGCTCTGGCAAGATAATAGGTCTCACTCAGTCTTGTATCCTCTCTAGGGTCACCATCTACAAGCAGGATCCGCGGTTCTTTTGACTGAGAATGAACAAAGTACCTAAAATCGTCTACTTTTAGATTATCGTGAGAGATTTCAACTTTTCCTGTTGTTTCATCCGAATTAAGAGTACCTTTGGGAACTATAAACTCTTTTATTTGCTCGCTCCTGGGTTCAATCCTGAAAAACCCCTTTATCTCTTTGTTATCAAGAAATAAAGTAGCTAATAGTGCGTCTACAGGACTATTTGAATAGTTTGACACTTTTACTGATACCTTAGTTGCATCGCCCTCATCTTTAACACCTAAATCAGATATAGCACGGTTTGGCATTTTAGAATCTGATGTGGCGTCAATAGGTATTAGCCATTCTCTTTTGAATTTCTCGTTAATCCATCCGTTTCGCTGAAAATCGGAAAATAAAAATACCTCTTTCTTATTATTGGGTGCTTTCCCAATAAAACTGAAAATATCTTCGAGTCTCCTTTCATTATCAGTAAAAGAGAAGGATAGTTTTATGTTTTCTAAAACCTCAAACATTTTCCTTTTATCCTTTGTAACAACATGTTCTGTAATATCAGTTGGAACAAGTGGAATAACAGCTCCGAAACTCCCATCAGCAAGGGATTCTATTAGCGATTTTGCTTTATTCTTGGCAATTGTAAAATTGTCTCCATAGCCCATGCTAAACGAGTTGTCAATCACGATCGCAACGGTTTTAACATCATTAACATCAACATCTACGTACGATAAAGAAAAAACATTAGGTTTCGAAAACACAAGAACCAGACTAACTAGGATTAAGGATCTAATAATGAGTAAAATAAGGTCCTTTATTTTTGATCTTCTTAGTGTTTCTACCTGTGAAGAAAAAAGAAAACTAACTGCAGAAAAACTCTTTTTTATACCACTTTTCCTTGATATTAGATGTACGACGATGGGAAGGGAAACCGTTACCAGCCCGATTAAGAGAAATGGGTTTAAGAAAGAGATATTCACTTCTTTTCCATATTGTAACTATTTACCTGCTAATAAAATGATACATGATGCACGATTTATGATACATGAAAGTTCCATCCATCCTGTATCCTGCGTCGTGTATCCTGTATCATGCATCATTTCTCAACAATTTGAATAAGTACATCTTCGATTGGGAGGATAGTTGGTGAAAACACATATCGTGATTTATGTTGAAGGCATACAAATTTTAATCTTTCAATAAACTCTTTCATCCTTTTTCTATAGGCGTCTCTTATATCTCCAGAATCGACGAGTATCTTATTCTCCCCTTCCATATCTATAAACTCAATTGATCCATCGAAGTTAAATTCAATCTCGTTTGTATCCATCACTTGAAAAGCAATCACTTCCCTACCGGAAGCACGAAGAAGTTTAATAGATTCCTCTATTTTATCTAAATCAATAAGAAAATCTGAGACTATTACAAAAGCGGAACCCTTCTTAGTCTTCTCAATAGCTCTTAGTATAGCCTCCTTGAGTTCAGTATTGCCATACGCATTAAATGAATTAAGTTTTTCTACTATAGGGGTAAGATTCGCAATGCCTGTCTTCGGTGTGATCATTTTTAAATCGTTATCAGAAAAATCTCCTATTCCTACAGCATCTCCCTGTTTTAAAAGCAAATAGGCCAGTGTTGCAGAAAGCCTTATTGCATAGTCGAGTTTATTATTCCCATTAGATGCATAACCCATTGAACCACTTCTATCAATGAGCATGCACCAGCTTAGATTCACTTCGTCTTCAAACTTTTTAACATAAAGACGGTCGTGTCTACCGTATAGTCGCCAGTCAATATGTTTAAGTTCATCACCATAGGAATACTCTTTATATTCAAGAAAATCCGGACTTATCCCTTTATGCTGACTTTTATGAATTCCTGCTTTTATACCTTTTACGCGGGAAGAAATACGAAAAGAAAAGCCCTTGAGCCTTAAGGCAGCTTTTATGTCAATGATATCTTTTGGCATGATTCAAGGGATCGAGAAAAGTAAATACAAGAATTCTACTTATTCGACGAGGAGTTTTTCAACTTCTCCAGCAATTGACTCTTCTTCCAAGTTCTTTGCGATTGAGATTTCTTTAATAAGCAGTGTGCGTGCGGCATTCATTATTCTTCTTTCTCCGAAAGAAAGTTCTTTTTCATTTTGGAGAAGGTATATGTCTTTTAATACCTCGGCTACTTCGAATATGTTTCCGCTCTTTAATTTTTCGGCGTATTCACGGTACCTTTTATTCCAACTTTTATGACCGTTTGTTGAATTATTCGTTCTTTTTCTGGTTCTAAGTATTTGATAGATTCTTGGGATTTCCGCTTTTGAGATTATAGGTCTTACTCCAACTGTATGGGTATTATCGGTAGGTACCATTACTGTAACGTCACTGTCTACAACTTTAAATATGTAAAAGGTCTTTTTAGTACTGCATATTTCCTTAACTTCGATCCCTTTAACTATCACAACGCCATAAACTGGATAAACGGCAAGATCACCGATTTTGAACATTAGCTCCCTTCCTTGGCGTTGATTTAAAATATGTTATCACAATTTAAAATCAGGGTCAACTAATAATATTTATTAGGCCAACAAAAAGGCAAAAAGCAGAATTATTTTTCATATTTAAACAGCTTTTGTTGAATTCTACGAAAAACTTTACTAAACAGAATCACTCAGTGATTAACGGTTTATATCTACTTTCCGTTATTTTCTTTTAAATTGTTATAATGCATTAAAACTTTTTCAACATAATCAATTGTTTCATTATAAGGTGGAATCCTGAATCCATATTTTATCACAGCGTTTTCACCTGCATTATAAGCGGCTAGGGCAAGCTTGAGATCGCCGCCAAACATTTCTATGAGCTTCTTTAAGTATTTTGTTCCACCATCTATATTTTCTTTTGGGTTAAACGGATTGTCGACACTGTAGCCCTCTGCAGTATCTGGCATAAGCTGCATAATTCCCATAGCACCTTTTCGTGAAATAGCACTTGAGTTGAAGTTCGATTCTACTTTAATTACTGCTTTAACAAGATCAGGATCGACGTCGTGTTGTTTGGCGGCTCTTAGAATATCTTCCTCATAGGATTTCGGGTAGTTGTAAATGCCGTTTGGTTTTACAGACGCTTTCTTTGTTCTCCATTTAAGTTTATATTTTTTATCTGTTGGCGGGATGTTTGTATAATGATGAACGCCCTTTTGATCTACGTAAGAGTAAAAATCCGCATAAGATGAATTTACAATTGGAATGATCGAGAAAAAAAGTATTCCAAAAGAAAAAACTACTTTCGAAATAACCTTTCTCAATACCATGGCCACCGTTATTTTATCACTATTAGTGGGAAATGCCTAGAGTGATATTAAAAATTTTTAAGTTTTTATATACTATGCATACTCTATCTTGACCAAATCTTGACCAATTTTCTTATTGAATATAGTATTTTATAAAATTATTTGCAATGTTATGGTATTTAAGGGTTTTGGAAAAGGTACCGAAAAATTAGAATTTATATTTGACTATATTATTTTGGAATGAGGACTATCATAGTAACGGTTTTATTCTTGTTGCTTTCATTTTCTTATTCTCTGTCTAAAGAGGATGATGAGGAGACACTAAGCAAAATAAAAGCCCTGGAGATAGAACTTTCTAGTTTTGAAAGTAAATCTACCGAGATTCCTACAGAAGAAGTTAATAAAGCATCGAAGTGGATTGAGGAAGCAAAGAAATCTTTTAACTCTGGTAGGCCAGGGTTTACACAGATCATACTGGAAAAAGCCTCTTATCAAGTTGACTATCTAAACGCTCTCATAGAGGAATCAAGGGTCAAAAAAGGGGTTGAAGAAAAGAAGGAATTTCTTAAAAAAACCAGGAGTCAAACAGAAGAATTAAAAGCGATAAATGCAGAAGTTGAAGCAGAAATTAATGAATTTGAGGATAAATGAGAATCTTTATTCTTTTCATAGTCACTCTTACCTTAGCTAGTGCCCCTAAGGCAGCAACTCCTATCAAGGATATAATGAGTGCATACGATCTTTTGGAAGATGCGAAAAGAGAAGGTGGTGAAACATATGCTCCTGATGTTATGAAGGAAGCACGGTTCTTCTATGAGCAGGCAGAGAGAGAACTTAAGAATGGAAATGATGAAAGGGCAGAGGAATTTCGACTGATTTCTGAAATAAGATCAAAGACTGCAATATCAATATCAAGAAAAAAAACCTATGAAAATGAGCTTCAAGTAATAAAGTCTCAAATAGATGAGACAAATGCCATAAAGAAAAACTATGAAGTGGAGTTAAGAAAAAACGTCACGAGGCTTGAGGAAATTAAAGAAAAACTGGCTATTTCTCAGGATAGAATGCTTTCGAGCGCACTTGATACGCTTGAGAAGGCCTCAGAGAGAATAAATGCCGCTGAGGATGTGTCTGCCGAAGATTTTAATCCCCAAGCACTAGATGAGGCACGTCAAACCTACAGTATGGCAGAGGAGAATTTAACTTTAGGTGAATACCAAAAATCTATTGAGCTTGGTGAGAAGGCTATAGCCCTAGCAGAAATGGCATACGAACAATCAAAGACAAAATTTGAGCTCAGAAGTGGCATCTTAGACAAGGTATCAAGGATATACGGAGCCAAGATTCAGCATGTGAAGGATGTCGTAAAAGTTAACCTTCATGGCGTCTTTGCTCCTTCAGGAACAACCATTCTATTTGATGCATTTCCTTCTCTAGATGCACTGGCAGGTGTTTTGGCTGGATATTCAAATCTTCCAGTAACAATAGAAGGTTATGGAACTGAGCAGAAATCCGAAGAAGAAAATATTAAATTAGGGGAGACCCAGGCCGAAACTGTAAAGAACTATCTAGTTTCTAAGGGAATTTCTCCCCAAAGATTTAAGGTGATGAGTGTTGGCCTTGGTGTCAAAGAAGGTGTTAATGAAGATAGTCGTATTGAGGTAATCATACATCTTTTTGAGCTCAGTAATACGTAACCTTCTGATAAGAAATAGTCTTTTAAAATGACAATTTAAAAAATACATGCCGGTCTAACTGTTTAATAAACTCAGTTGACTCAGGTACTAATGATTGAAGTTAATGAATATCGTTATATCTGACTCGGTGGAAAATAAACCGATCTTATAGTTGTGAGCTAGAGGCATGTTGATTCGATAAACAAAGTTGTCCTCGGATCCTCTAATAATTATTTCGTGTGAGCTGATTTATTGCTAATGATTACTAAGAAGAAGGTGGTAAGTCTGAAGCCCCTTCAGAAAAGATTTCTACCTCTTTTGATGCTATTCTTTTCGGGTCTGATTTTGCAGTTATAGTAAAGAAAGCTCTTTCAGATGGCTGGAGTAGACTCTGGGAATCTTCTCCAATAACCGATGTGGAACTTGCCTCGATAACCTTTCCGTTTTCGTCTTTTAGAATCAAAACAACTTCGACAAAGTTAACTGGTGTGTCTCCGGAGTTAACTACAGCACCGTTGAATTCAAGGTTGCCTTCTTGATTTATGCTTTCTAGGATCGGCCCATCTAGGGTTACAGACCCAGTTTCATCTGGGCTAGCACATGCCCAGAACAAGGATAACGAGGTGATTAGTAATATAAGAACTTTCTTCATTTCTTTCTTTTTTCAACAAGTTCTGAAATTGAAATTACTTTCTTGCTTTCTCCTTGCTTCGTGCTTGGTTCTCCAGCGCCTTCGTGATCTTGTATTATATCGCCAAGAACTCTATACATGATTTTCAGTGCGCCTATGGAATGCTCCCTAAGGTATCCCTTTTCAAATATAACCTCCTTTCTTCTCCTTAGAAGGAGGTAAAGTATAAAGGCCTGATTGTTTAGAACTACAAGAATAGCAGCGTATAGAAGGGAATTATCGGCAAGTACTTTTTCCCTAATTGCTTGAGTGTCCGAGTCAATTTTTACAATTCCGAAGGGCTCGGATTGACCTTGAATGGCAAAAGGAACGGAAACCGATATCATTCCATGTTGGTTTGATACAGTATATCCCCTTTTAGGGTAAAAATCGTCCTTAATATCATCTGCTACCTTTCCACTTTCAACATCACGTCTTAATACAACGGTGAAGAACTTTGGTGCTACATCGAATGTGTTGAAGAGTTTTTTTCTTCCGAGTCTTTGATCTAGGAATTGAAAGAACTCATCGCTTGTTCCCACTTTCATTCTCTGTGAAAAAAAGCTGCTAGCCTGCTCACCGATAGTTTCAGAAATAGCTTTTGTTTTATTGACAAGCTCTACCTTTGCCTTGTCAAACTGGAAAAGAAATACAAGTCCAACAAAAGCTAAGATACAAAGCTCTACTCCAAGTGCTGTAGATATAGTCCCTAATTTGTTTTTTAAGCGCATTTCATAAACTCTTCGAGTATTTCCTGAACGCCTTCGTCTTGAGAGTGCCTCAGAAGCATGTATACCATTCCTCCAAAATCACGTCTTGAATCTTCGTCAAGGCTTCTATAAAGTTTTATAAGTGTTCTTTCTCCCTCAGTAAGAACCTCGAAATCATCCTCAGTGATGCCTTCTCTTTCCATAAATCTTCTAAGTCTTTCTTTCTTAGCAACATTCCGTAGTTCATCAATTGTGACTTCTAAAATATCAGCTATCTGGTTACATCTCTCTAAGGATGGTGCATCAACCTTTCCTGTTTCAAGTTGATGAATAAATACGCTAGAGACGCCAAGCGCCCTAGCAAGATCTTCTTGGGTGATATTCTTTTGTCTCCTTTTATTTTTCAAATAATCCCCAAATCTCATTGCATGACCTCCGAAGAATCAAGATTTCCTTCCTATACAAAAAATTACTATAAATACTATAACAATTCTATAAAATAGCAAGGGATTTTGTTGCTATTGAAATTCCGGTATTGTGAATACTAGAATAACAAATTGCTCCTCAATACCTTGACCAATCTGTTAAATGAAGTTGGGAAATATTATCTAACATATTTCCCTTCTGATCTTGAATTCAAAATATCTGATTATTATACCCACCTTTATAACTAAACTTCGATAGGTATCTTCAAATCTTCTCAACTGAAACAGCTATTCCTTCTTCATATCTTTACATTTACATTATCACCGATCCTGATTCCTTTAAGAGTCTTAGGTCATCAGCCTGAATGAGATGGCTTTTACCTGCTTGGTCCTTGAGCTTCAAGTAATCGCCTTTAATGTACAGCACCAAACCTTGAATCTTGGATTGGGCCTGAGCTACTAGCTTTGTGCTCTGCTTCTTTATCGCATTATTATAGTGGCTTATTGCTGCAAATGCGTATATCCCAATAAGAGTCAGCCCTGCTGCTATGAGTGTGGATAAAAGTAATCTTCTCACCTAGTTTCACCTCCCATATAGTGTTTACTTGTTTATAGGAGCAATATTTATACCAACATATTCAATATCCATAATATTTAGTTGTTAAAGGAAGTTACAAAAAGAAGGCTGATAAGATCTGTATATAAGTGTGTGATATTACACTGTGAACTGTGAGGAAGATTACACTGGAATTTTATCTGGGGGAACTGATAACTTTATGTTGAAAAAAACACCATATTTTTAATTTTTACCGAATAATGAATAAAGAAAGAGTCTTGAATAATGTGAATCCGTAAAACTTTTCTTGTTATTTTCTAGTTGTTTCAGGTCAATTGAGCTTCTTTTATAATATTTAGGAAAAAATAAATCCAATAAAAAGTATGATGAAAAGTGTCATAATCTCCAGTTTTGACTCACTTTTTAAAGAGAATAAGCATGCCCGGAGACGGAATTGAACCGCCGACACAAGGATTTTCAATCCTCTGCTCTACCGACTGAGCTATCCGGGCATTTTAATGTTTTCAGTAAATTACAACTCGTAGATTACTTAAATATTGAATCTTATAGCGACCTAATAATAAATTGGGGGAAATTCTACCTAAACACTACCACTTATGCAAGGTAGGTATTACCTGTCTGAATAATGCTTTTAAGTATAGGTATTGACAACAATAGAGTTTTTGAAATAAGATACAATACAGATAAGCTTGAAGCCAAAAATCGAAACTACTTGGAGCAAGTGAATTCAGTAATGGTTCTTCAAGCGTAATTAAGGAGTCCTTTTTTAGTAACCAGAAATAAATGGAAACACTCCTATGTACATATACCTTAGAGGAAGAGGCTGATAGGTTTTTCTTGACTAATCAGCTAGTACATTTCGAGAATGCTATATTATTACATACATTTATAGAGTTAAGGGTAATTATTTGCTCTAAGCAGTTTGGAGAAGGTAAAGTAATAAAAAAGTAACACTAGGAGGTAAGTTTGGTTTTCGGAAAAAAAGAGATTGTTGGACTCGATATCGGTTCTAGTGCGATTAAGCTTGCAGAGCTAAAGGAGGGCCGAAACGGGTATCAACTTAAAAACATAGGAGAAACTCTGCTACCTCCTGAGGCTATAGTTAACAAGGTTATAATCAATTCAGGCGCTGTGGTAGATACGATTTCAACACTTGTGAAGGATCTTGGAGTTAAAACAAAGGACGTTGCAATCTCGATTTCTGGACACTCCGTTATTATAAAAAAGGTAAGTATTCCTCAAATGAGTGAAAAGGAGTTGCGTGAAGCTATCCCTTGGGAGCTTGAACAGAATATACCTCATAGCATTGATAATGTTAACTATGATTTCCAGATTCTTCCCGGAGAAAGCCAAGAAGGTAATATGGATGTATTAATTGTAGCTGCTAAAAAGGATGTAACAGAGGATTACATAGCCGTTGCAAACGAGGCTGGGCTAAATCCTGTTGTGGTTGATGTAGATGTGTTTGCCCTTGAGAATATGTTTGAAATTAACTACCCCTTGACGGATGAGGTTCTTGCATTAATAAACATCGGAGCTTCTGTAACAAACATCAATATTCTTAAGGGCGGGGTCTCTATATTTGCAAGGGATATTACTGCAGGGGGTAGGCAATTTACAGAGTGGATACAAAAAGAGTTTAACATTGGCTACGATGAGGCTGAGAAAATGAAGTATTCTCTTGGGCTCACTGGAATTTCTAAGGATCTTGATAGGATAACGCGTGATTTTGCTGATTTAATCTGCGGAGAAATAGAAAGGACTATTGACTTTTTCACTACAACAACATCACAAAAAGAAACTGTTAGAAAAATCGTACTCGGAGGCGGGTCTTCAAAGGTTCCTTACATAAAAGAGCAGCTTGTGGAAAGAATAGGCGCCTCTGTAGAGATTGTTAATCCTTTTAAAAATATAATTCACGATCCAAGGGATTTCGACCCCGAATATATTCTTGATATAGCACCGAAGATGGGTGTTGTTATAGGGCTTGCTCTAAGGAGAAAAGGGGATAAATGATAAAAATAAATCTTATTCCAGTAAAAGAAAGAAAAAAAATAAAGGGTCTCAACGAGCTAACTCTAGGTGTTATTGCGATATTAGCTGTATTTATCTTGCTTGTAGCCTTACAATTATGGCGGATTAAAGAAATAAAGGATGTAAACAACAAGATTGCTGACACAAAAGCACGTATTTTGAAACTTGAGGATGTTAAGAAAAAGGTTGATGAATTTAAAGCCAAGAATAAAGAACTAGAAGAGAAAATCAGGGTTATAAATGTTCTTGAAGAAAACCGCACCGGGCCTCTTTATGTTATGGAGGCTCTAGGGCAGGCTATTCCTAATAGGGCCTGGATCGATAAATTATCGGAGAAAAGTTCGTCAGCGAAAATAGAGGGTTTTGCATGGGATGAGCTTACAGTTTCAGATTTTATGAAAAGGCTTCAATCCTTTCCTTATTTCCAAAATGTTGAGCTAAAGGTTATCAATACCAAAGAAATACAGAAACTACCTTTGAAGGCTTTTGTAATAGAGTCCAAATTGAATTATTCTGGCAAGGTGAAGACGGAGGAAAAACCTCAAGAAAAACCTGATATAAAGAAGCCAAGTCAGCAAAAGGCTCAGAGGTGAAAATGGCTATTATTGAAAATATAAGTGAAGCTTTAAATCAGCAGCGACTCTACGTTAGGCTTGGTATTCTACTTGGCATAATAGTGATTATGTGTGGGGTTTTTTGGTATTTCTTTTGGTCTCCAAAGACAGAGGAGCTGAAAAGTGCAAGAAACGAACTTCAAAAGAATGAAGCTAAACTAAGGGAGTATGAAGCTATAGCAAAAGAGCTTCCCAGGTTTGAGCAGGAGTTTAAGAAGCTAAATAGGGAATTTGAAGAAGCTGTCCGTAAGCTTCCCAAGGAGAAAGAAATTCCTTCTTTGATCGATGGTATATATGCCGCTGTATCAGCTTCTGGTTTAGAGTCTAATACCTTTGCCCCTATGCCCGAGGTGAAAAAGGATATATACGCCGAGATTCCAATAGATATGAAGGTCTATGGTACGTATCATGATCTTGCAAGGTTCTTTGACAGGGTCTCTAAGCTTCCTAGAATTGTAAATATTAGGAATCTCAATCTCAGCCAGGATAAAAAGAAAAGCTCAGGTGAAAAAATAGTTCTTAGTGCAGCCTTTACCCCTGTGACTTTTAGGCTTCTCCCACCACAGCCTATTCAACCGGATACAAAAAGAAAAAAAGCAACCAAGAAAACGGAGCCTAAAGAATGAAGGGAGGTGCACACGGCATCAGGAAAGGTTTAATCTCTTTCTTATTGATAAGCCTATGGGTCTTTGTTTCTCATGCTCAAGAAGATCAAAAGACGGTTACCGATTTTAAAACTATACAAGAAGGCTCTACACAAAAACCATTAGTAAATCGTGATCCATTTAGACCCTTCATCAAGATTTTTGAAAAGAGGGAGGTAGAGGCCCAGATTAATAAATCTCTTCCACCGATTAAAAGGTATCCTCTTGAACAGTTCAGATTGGTTGGTATTGTTTGGGTAGGGGAACAACCAAAGGCAATGGTTGTAGACCCTGAGAAAAACACTTATTTTCTAGGGGTAGGAGATGAAATAGGAAGTAAGCAGGGAAAGATTATTGAGGTAAGAGAAAGTGGGATCATGGTTGAAGAAAAAAAATACTTCGAAGATGTGTTCGGACAAAAAAAGGTCGAGACAGTAAAGTCAGTCCTCGCGTTTAGAGAAGAATGAGCAATAGCAGGATTGAAGATTAACTCAAGGAGGATGGTTGGATGAAACTTATCCCGAAAGCATTTTTTGCTGGGTTCTTTCTTGTTGCTTTAGTTTCCTTTTTAAATTTCGAATCTAGTGGATTAGCTAGTCAAGAGAACGATAATAAGAATACTGCTGGTGTTATCGCAGAATTTAATACTGAAACTGTAAGAGAAAGTCCTTTACTTCCTAAAACAAATAAGTCATTTGTGTCTCAGTCTCAAGTTGTGACTTCTACTCACAAACAGCAAATTGCTACAGGCTCAAATAAGGTTGAAAGCATTGGTTTTGGGGTTCAAGGTTTGGTTGGAATAGTTACAATAAGAACAACTGTTCCAGTAAAGTTTGAGGAGCTTCCTAAAGGGGAAAAGAGGCTTAATATAAAGCTTTTAGATGTTTTTCTTTCTGAAGAATTGCAGGTTTCGCGAGACGTAAATGAGTTTGGTAGCCCAGTTAGCTTCATAAGTACCTTTAAAGACCCTGCTGTTGAAGAGGATGTAATAGTCATTGTGGAACTTAAAGAGGATGCAATGGCTGAGCTTAAACAGCAAGAAAATGTGCTTACTTTAAGAGTTATAAAACAGAGTGGAGAGGAAAAGATAAAGGTATCAGAGAAAACTCAGGTGGAAAAATCTCAGCCTTCCGCTCAACCCAATTCTCCAAAAGAGACAGTGGCTACCAGCCACAAAGAGGAAAATACTCCAAAGGTGATCGAGGAAGATGTATTACCTACAACAACGCAAATGGTAGAATCTCAGCCGTCCACTCAGTCATCTCCATCTGGAGCGCCTGGCAGCGCTGCCTTGAACACTGTAGAGAGCATAGGTTTTGAGGTAAAAGAGGGGGTAGGAATAGTAACTATAAAAACATCAGCTCCTGTCACATATGAGGAGCTCCCTAAAGAAGAAAAAAAGCTTAATATAAGTCTTCAAGATGTTTTCCTTCCTGAAGAACTTCAGGTCAGTAGGAACGTTAATGATTTTGATAGCCCCGTAAGCTTCATATCTTCCTTTAGAGACCCACTCATAGCAAGGAAGGTTATAGTCGTTGTGGACCTCAAAGAAGACGCACCTGTTGAGGTTAAACAGGAGGGAAATTTTATCACTGTCAACATTGGAACACCCCAAGGAGAGGAAAAGTTAACCGAGGGGTTACAGCCGGTGCCAGAGGGTCCTCTCTATGCATTTGATTTTCGTATCACAACTACGCCAGGAGCAAAGAAAGCCTATCGAGGCCAGCTTGTTTCCTTTGATTTCAAAGATGCTGATGTGAGAGATGTGCTTAAAATCCTTGCGGACATAAGCGGTTTTAACTTTATTGTTTCAAAGGATGTAAAAGGAACTGTTACTTTAAAGCTTTCAAACGTTCCATGGGACTTGGCTCTTGACATAGTGCTTGAGGACGCTATTCTTGGCGCAGTTGTTGAAGGAAATGTAATTAAGGTCGCCCCACTTAAGACAATTCAAGCTAAGCAGACTGCAATCCGGGCGGCCGCTAGGTCAAAAGAACAGCTTGAGCCTCTTATTACAAGACAAATTTTTATAAACTATGCTACTGCTGATGAACTCACACCCCTTGCAGACCCGCTTCTTAGCCCAAGAGGGGATATCAAGGTTGATACACGCACTAATAGTATATTAGTTACAGATACAGAAATTAGGGTAAAGCAAATTGAAGAACTCTTAAAAAGCCTTGATACAAGAACCCCTCAGGTGTTAATAGAAGCACGAGTCGTTCAGGCAACACTTGATTTCGTCCAGGAGCTTGGTGTACAGTGGGGTGCTAATTACCTCGCATCCGCTGCAACTGGCAACCCAACAGGCGCCTTCTTCCCGTCAAGTATTCAAACAGGGGGCGTTACTCCTGGGAATCCACCACCATTTGGAAATATAGGAAATAACTTTTTAGTTGATCTTCCTGCAGCCGTTGGCACTGGATCAGGTGGAGCATTAGGGATTATTCTAGGTAGTCTTACAGGTGCATTTGATCTCGATATAAGACTCTCAGCCCTTGAAAATAGGGGAGATGGTAGAATCCTCTCATCCCCTAGGGTTCTAACCCTAAATAATCAACCTGCAAGAATAGAGCAGGGTGTTTCTATTCCGTTCCTCAGTGTTTCTGCAGCAGGTACTCAGACACAATTTGTTGATGCAGTTCTCTCACTTGAAGTTACCCCTCAGGTAACAAACGACAATAGAATACTAATGAATATAAAGGTCACGGATAACCGCCCTGATCCTGCACTTACGGGAGCAAATGGACAGCCTTCTATAAGGAGAAATGAGGCAGAAACCCAGTCTATAGCATCAGACGGTGAGACTATTGTTATTGGAGGGATTTTTACAAGGGAAATTGCAGAAAACATGCGAGGAATTCCTTGGTTCAACAGAATTCCGCTTCTTGGATGGCTTTTTAGAACCACAAGGAATGCTGACGCAAGAAGAGAACTAATAATCTTTATAACCCCAAGGATAGTTAAGTAAAGGAGGAAAAGATAATGGAAAAACCCGAGATTTTGGGTATTGCTTTATTCCCTGCACTTGTCATTTTGACACTTATAATCGCACTAAGCTGTGGACCAAACCCCCCATTTGCCCCTCAGGGCTCAACTGTAGAGATTGTAAACC